>NZ_JBQEOV010000009.1:0-229342 GCF_052045435.1 Acidovorax sp. 22279 | reverse complement strand
CATCTCATGGGGCTTGAGGTCCGTCAGCGGCGCCCGCACCGGCCCGCCGTCATGGCCCACGATGCGCGCCCCCGCCTTGATGATCGACACGCCATAGCCCTCCACCCGGTTGCGGATGGCCAGGTACGGCATGAAGAACGACTTGAGCAGCCGGTGCTGCGTGGCCGTGTCATCGCTGGCCACCGCCTGGTAGAACTCCATCGCCGTCTTGGGGATGAAGTTGAACACCGCCGACGAATACACCGGGGTGCCCAGCGCCTTGTAGGCAGCGGCATACACCTCCGCCGTGGGCAGACCGCCCAGGTACGAGAAGCGGTCCCCCATCTTCATGTAGATGGAAGACATGGTCTCGATGTTGCCCACACCGTCCTTGAACCCCACCAGGTTCGGACAACGCTCGGCCAGGATGGCCAGGGACTCGGCCGTCAGCTTGGTGCGGTCGCGGTTGTAGACGATCACACCGAACTTCACGCTCTTGCAGACCTGCTCCACATGGGCGATCAGGCCTTCCTGGCCAGCTTCGGTCAGGTAATGCGGCAACAGCAGGATGCCATGGGCGCCCAGGCGCTCGGCCTCCTGGGCATGGGCAATGGCCGTGCGGGTGGGGCCACCGGCCCCGGCAATGATCGGCACCTTGCCCCGGCAGGTATCCACGGCCGTCTTGATGACCTCGCTGTATTCGGGGCCCGAGAGCGAGAAGTACTCACCCGTGCCACCGGCGGCAAACAGGGCGCTGGCGCCGTAGGGGGCGAGCCACTCCAGGCGCTCGATGTAGGTCTTGGGGCGGAAGTTGCCCTGCTCGTCGAAGTCGGTGATGGGGAACGAGAGCAGGCCGGAGCCCATGATGGTTTTGAGTTCTTGCGGGGTCATGGTGAAAAGCGGGCGGTGGGTAAGATGTCTTTAGAAGTCGTACAAGTCACAGAACTTCTGCTCTACACGGAGAAATTTCTGCGATTTATGCAAATGTTAACGTTAACATTATCGGACAACATGGTGAAAACCCTTATGTTGACGAATTTCACTGGGGTGCCGTCGCACAGGGGCGTGCACGGTGCCAGCCCGAAGTCACGCGCCCTTTAGACTCCACCACCATGCAAGCTCCTGATCCGGCCCGCACTGCCCCGCCCTCCGGCCGCGACCGCTCGGCGGTCACGCTGCGCGAGGTGGCCGAACGGGCAGGCGTGTCGATGATTACCGTGTCTCGCGCCATCAACACGCCGCAGCAGGTGTCTGAGCGCACACGGCAACGGGTTCAGGAAGCCGTTTCCGCCTTGGGCTATGTGCCCAACCTGGTGGCAGGCGGGTTGCGTTCGGCGCGCAGCCATGTGGTGACGGCACTGGTCCCCACGCTCACGGGGCCACTGTTTGGTGAAATGGTGCAGGCCCTCACCGATGCGCTGGAACTGCGCGGCTTTCAGGTCATGGTGGGCCAGGTGGGCTACGCCCGTTCACGCGAAGACGAGTTGCTGCGCGCCATCGTGGGCCGGCGGCCCGACGGGATCGTGCTCACGGGGGTCATGCACTCACCCGAGGGGCGGCGGTTGCTGATGGCCTCGCGCATTCCGGTGGTGGAAACCTGGGACTTCACGGACACCCCCATCGACATGCTGGTCGGCCTGCGCCACGAAACGCTGGGCGCCGCCGTGTGCGAGCACCTGTTCGCCAGGGGACGGCGACGGCTGGCGCTGCTCAGTGGCGGAGACGAGCGCGCGGCGCGGCGCGCTCAGGGCTTTGCCGACGCCGCCGCGCGCCTGGGGCTGCGCCCGCCCGCCGTGCGACTGGGTAAATCACCCACCACCCACGCAGATGGCCGTGCAGGGCTCGCAGCCCTGATGGCCGACGTGCCCGATATCGACGCAGTGTTCTGCAGCTCCGACATGCTCGCCCTGGGCGTGCTCACCGAAGCCAGGGCCCGTGCAATCGCAGTGCCTCAGCAACTCGCTGTGATGGGGTTTGGCGACATCGACTTTGCCGCGACCGTCAGCCCGGCTCTTTCCACCGTGCGCATCGACGGCACACGCATGGGCCAGACAGCAGCTCAGTGGATTGCCGACCGGGCCGAGGGCAAGGCAGTCGCACAGCCCGTGGTGGACATCGGCTTTTCCATCGTGGAGCGCAGCAGCAGCTGAGCGCTGCAAGCCCCTGCGCCAAAGGCCGGGCCAATCCCCTGCGGCTTACGCCCGGTAGACCAGCGCTATGGCCCGTGCCTCCATGGCCAGCCCCTGCCCTACCGGGCCCAGGCGCTCGGCCGTCTTGGCTTTCACATTGACCTGGTCCTCTGCCACACCCACCGCGCGGGCGATGGCGGCCCGCATGCCGGGGATGTGCGCCGCCAGGCGTGGGGCCTGGGCGACAACCGTACTGTCGATGTTGCCGATCTCAAAGCCCGCTGCGCGCACCCGCCGCGCCGCCTGGGCCAGCAGCACGCCCGAGTCTGCGCCCCGGAACGCAGCATCGGTGTCGGGGAAATGGCGGCCAATGTCTCCCAGTGCCGCCGCGCCCAGCAGCGCGTCGGTGATGGCGTGCAGCAATACGTCGGCGTCCGAGTGGCCCAGCAGGCCTGTCGGGTGAGGGATCTCCACCCCACCAATCACCAGGCGGCGGCCGGGCACCAGCGCATGTACGTCCCAGCCTTCTCCAATCCTGAAATTCATTTGTCTGCCTTTGTGAAGGTTTGTGTGAGGAGTCGCGGGGAACGTCGGACGGTTTCCCCCGATGAGCAACGCAGTCAGCGCGCCAGTGATGCCGGCAGCGCCATGCGCAGCGGACTAAAAAAGATTCTTCTTGCCAGGGGCCGTACTCACCTGCCCCCGCTCCCCGCCAAAGCGCTCCAGCGTGGTGCTGTGCGCACGCTGGGCCAGCACCGCAGCCGCCAGCGCGAAATCGTCCGGGTAAGTGACCTTGAAATTCTGCGCCCCGCCGGGCACCAGCCGGGGGTGAAAACCCAGGGCCTCCATCGCACTGGCTTCATCGGTCACGTTAGAGCCGACCTTGTCGATGGCCTCCATCAGCGGGCCGATGCGGAACATCTGCGGCGTCTGCGCCAGCCACTTGTCGCTGCGGTCCACGGTGGAGGCCACGCGCACGCCGCCCGGGCCGTCGATGGAAGTCTTGAGCGTGTCGGCCAGCTTGTGCGCCAACAGGCCACCCACACTGTCGCCCGCGCATTGGTCGATGAGCGCATCGATCTGCTCTGAGGTCACGAGGCAGCGCGCTGCGTCATGCACCAGCACCCAGTCGCCAGGCTGGGCACCACGATCCAGCAGCGCCTTGAGGCCACCCAGCACCGTGTCGGCACGCGTGGGGCCACCACACTCCACCACAAAAAATGCGGGATGGGCATGGGCATCCAGAAAGTGATCCCCCGGCGCCACGGCCACCAGCGTCCCCAGCAAGCGCCCGACTCCGGCAAACGCAGCCAGTGTGTGCAGCACCATCGGATGGCCTGCCACCAGGTGGTATTGCTTGGGCAACGGGGCAACCGCCACGGGTGCATTGGCAGACAGCGCTGAGGTGGGCGAAAAAGCCGCCACGGTCGATGCCTGCACAGGCTGTGCAGAAGGGGCCATGCCTGCGCCTGCCGGCACGGCCCGCGACCCGACCCCTGCACAGGGCACCAAGGCCCAAAAACGCCCTTGGGCCGACAAGGGGGTGAGCGAAGGGTGCAACAGAGGAGCAGTCATGGAGCGCTCATTCTAAAATCTCCCGTTGCCCCCGATCCAGCCCGTGCGTGTTTCGCGCCCCTGGGGATGCGGTGGGCCCACTGACGACACCGTCCGCATGGAACTCCCCAAACTCTCCCCCGGAAAACGCTTTGCCCTGCCCCGCCCCGTGGGCAGCGCCGACTCCCTGCTGCTGGCACGCCTGGCCGAGCGCGACAAGGCCGCTGGCCACACCACCGCCATCGTCACGTCCGACGCCACCGATGCACAGCGGCTCATCGACGAAATGGCCTTTTTTGCGCCGGGCCTGCGCTGCGCACTGTTCCCCGACTGGGAGACGCTGCCTTACGACACCTTCTCCCCGCACCAGGACCTGATCAGCGAGCGGCTGGCCACGCTGTGGCGCATTTCGCAAGGCGAAGCCGATGTCGTGCTGGTGCCCGCCACCACTGCGTTATACCGGCTCGCGCCGCCCTCCTTCCTCGCTGGCTACACCTTCCACTTCAAGGTCAAGCAAAAGCTCGACGAGGCCAAGTTCAAGGCCCAGCTCACGCTGGCGGGCTACAGCCATGTCTCGCAGGTGGTGAGCCCGGGCGAGTACGCCGTGCGCGGCGGGCTGATCGACCTGTTCCCCATGGGCTCGCTGGTGCCGTACCGGGTGGACCTGTTCGACGACGAGATCGACAGCATCCGCACCTTCGACCCCGACAGCCAGCGCAGCCTGTACCCCGTGCCCGAGGTGCGCCTGCTGCCCGGGCGCGAGTTCCCCATGGACGACGAGGCGCGCGCCAAATTCCGCAGCCGCTGGCGCGAGATGCTGGAGGGTGACCCGACCAAGAGCCGCATCTACAAGGACATGGGCGCGGGCGTGGCCACGGCCGGCATCGAGTACTACCTGCCGCTGTTCTTCGACGAGACGGCCACCGTGTTCGACTACCTGGGCGGCGAAGCCACCGTGGTGCTGCACGGCGACCTGGAGCCCGCCTTCCAGCGCTTCTGGCAGGACACGAAAGACCGCTTTCGCCTGGTGCAGGGCGACCCCGAGCGCCCGGTGCTGCCACCCGAGGCGCTGTTCCTGTCGGCCGACCAGTTCTACACCCGCGCCAAGGAGCATGCGCAGCTGTCCATCCGCCCCGGCGTGGAGGACATTGCCGACAACCCGCACTTCCAGAAGCTGGGCGACCTCTCGGTGGTGCGTGGTGCCGAAGACCCGCTGGCCCGTCTGCACGCCCACATCCGCAACACGCAACACCGCGTGCTGCTGCTGGCTGAAAGCGATGGCCGACGCGAGAGCCTGCTCGACTTTCTGCGCGCCAGCGGGGTGAACCCGCCGGCCTTTGACTCGCTGGCCGAGTTCCAGGGCGCGGACGACGAGAAGGTGGGCATCGCCACCGCCGGCCTCACCGTGGGCTTCAGCTGGATCGAGGACGGCATCGACTTCGTCACCGAGACCGAACTCTTCGCCGCCGGCCCCACCACGCGCCGCCGCAAAAAGCAGGAGCAGGTGAGCGACGTCGAGGCGCTGATCAAGGACCTGGCCGAGCTGAACGTGGGCGACCCCGTGGTCCACAGCGCGCACGGCATCGGCCGCTACCGCGGCCTGGTCAACATGGACGTGGGCAACAAGAACCCCGACGGCACGCCCGCCATGCAGGAGTTCCTGCACCTGGAATACGCCGACAAGGCCGTGCTCTATGTGCCCGTAAGCCAGCTGCAGCTCATCAGCCGCTACACCGGCGTGAGCGCCGACGAGGCGCCGCTGCACAAGCTGGGCAGCGGCCAGTGGGAAAAGGCCAAGCGCAAGGCCGCCGAGCAGGTGCGCGACAGCGCGGCCGAGCTGCTCAATATCTACGCCCGCCGCGCCGCGCGCGAAGGCCACGCCTTCCGCTACAGCCCGCAGGACTACGAGACCTTTGCCAACGACTTCGGCTTTGAAGAAACGGCCGACCAGAACGCCGCCATCCACGCGGTGATCCAGGACATGATCAGCCCCCGCCCCATGGACCGCCTGGTCTGCGGCGACGTGGGCTTTGGCAAGACCGAGGTCGCCCTGCGCGCTGCCTTCGTGGCGGTGACGGGCGGCAAGCAGGTGGCCTTCCTCGCGCCCACCACGCTGCTGGCCGAACAGCACTACCAGACGCTGGTGGACCGTTTCAGCAAGTGGCCGGTGAAGGTAGCCGAGGTGTCGCGTTTCCGTTCGGGCAAGGAGATCACCGCCGCCATCAAGGGCATCGGCGACGGCACGGTGGACATCGTGGTCGGCACGCACAAGCTATTGAGCGAATCCACCAAGTTCCACAACCTGGGCCTGCTTATCATCGACGAGGAGCACCGCTTCGGTGTGCGCCACAAGGAGCAGATGAAGGCCCTGCGCGCCGAGGTGGACGTTCTCACCCTCACGGCCACGCCCATCCCGCGCACGCTGGGCATGGCGCTGGAAGGCCTGCGCGACCTCTCGGTCATCGCCACCGCGCCGCAGCGGCGCCTGGCGATCAAGACCTTCGTGCGCAACGAGGGCACGGGCGTGATCCGCGAAGCGGTGCTGCGTGAATTGAAGCGTGGCGGGCAGGTGTACTTCCTGCACAACGAGGTGGAGACCATCGAGAACCGCCGCCAGAAGCTCGAAGAAATATTGCCCGAGGCCCGCATCGCCGTGGCCCACGGCCAGATGCCTGAGCGCGAACTGGAGCGCGTGATGCGCGACTTCGTGGCCCAGCGCTACAACATCCTGCTGTGCTCGACCATCATCGAGACCGGCATCGACGTGCCCACGGCCAACACCATCATCATGAGCCGCGCCGACAAGTTCGGCCTGGCGCAGCTGCACCAGCTGCGCGGCCGCGTGGGCCGCAGCCACCACCAGGCGTACGCCTACCTGATGGTGCCCGACACCGAGGGCCTGACCAAGCAGGCCGCGCAGCGGCTCGATGCCATCCAGCAGATGGAAGAACTGGGCAGCGGCTTCTACCTGGCCATGCACGACCTGGAGATCCGCGGCGCCGGCGAGGTGCTGGGCGAGAACCAGAGCGGCAACATGCTGGAGGTGGGATTCCAGCTGTACAACGAGATGCTCAATGAAGCCGTCAAGGCACTCAAGGCCGGCAAGGAGCCGGACCTGCTCAGCCCGCTGAGCGTGACCACCGACATCAACCTGCACGCCCCCGCCCTGCTGCCCGACGACTACTGCGGCGACGTGCACCTGCGCCTGTCGTTCTACAAGAAGCTGGCCACGGCCAAGACGCCCGACCAGATCGACGGCCTGCTCGAAGAGATCGTGGACCGCTTCGGCAAGCTGCCGCCGCAGGCGCAGACCCTCATCGACGTGCACCGCCTGCGCGTGCTGAGCCAGCCCTACGGCGTGGTCAAGGTGGATGCCGCCCCGGGCGTCATCAACATCACCTTCAAGCCCCAGCCGCCCATCGACCCGATGCGCATCATTGAACTGATTCAGAAGAACAAGCACATCAAGCTGGCGGGCAACGAGAAGCTGCGCATCGAGCGCGAGCTGAAGGAGCCCAAGGACCGCGCACAGATGGTGCGGGACATTCTGCGCAGCCTGGGGCAACCCGTGGTGGCTGCATAGCACTTTACAAGCCAGAGAGGCCACAAGCGCTAGTGAATCATGCGCTGATAGCTATCAAAAGAGAAGCAAAACAATGTGGCTGGAGTCTCTTGTCGCGCTGGTGGCCCTGACGACCGCCTTGGTCACGCGGCCCTGGCGCTTACTGGCCAGCCGCACGCCGCTGGAGCACGAGTCCCATGGCGCGGCGTCCCCGCTGTGGACACCATTGCTCGCCACGCTGGTGTTTCTGCCCTGGCTGTGGGCGCTGCCCACGCTGCACGCCATGCCGCTGCAACTGCAATGGTCGGGCGCGTGCCTCGTGGTGCTGATGCTGGGCTGGCCGCTGGCCATCCCGGTGCTGCTGGCGGTGGGCGCCATTGCGGGCCTGCTCTCACCCGCCCTGGACTGGGCCGATGCGCTGGGCGCCGCCATCTGGCTGGGCGTGGTGCCCGCTACGCTGGCCCTGGCGCTGGGCGCGCTGGTCCGGCGCTTTGTCGGTACGCAGCCATTTGTGTACGTGCTGGGCCGCGCGTTTCTGGGCACCGTGGCCTGCGTGTTTGCTGCCGGTGTGCTGTCGCAATGGACCGGGCACCTGTTGCCCGGTGTGGGCAACGAACTGTCTCTGGTGGCCCGCTGGCTCATGGCCTGGGGCGACGGGTTTGTGACGGGCATGCTCACCGCGATTTTTGTGGCCTTCAAGCCCGAGTGGCTGGCCACCTGGTCGGACCAGCTCTATCTGAAGCGCCCGCCGCAGTAGCGCAGTGTTGCCAACGCACACCACAGGCACTGCAGACACGCAGCGATACGAAACGTATATGTTTCGAATACAATTCGCTGCATGGGTATTGTCAAAATTTCAGACCAAATGCACGAGAACCTGCGCGTTGCCAGCAACGCCCTGTCTCGCTCCATCAACGCACAGGCAGAACACTGGATGCGCATCGGCATGCTGGCCGAGCTGCATCCCAACCTCGACCACAGCGACATCTGCCAGCTGCTGATCCGCGCCGAACAGGCCGGGGGCTTCGATCTGGACACGGTGGCGGCCTCCGTGGCCGCCAAGCCGGGCCACAGCGGGCGGCGCGTTCAATGAAATCGTCCCGCGTCACCCTGCGCTCCCCCGCCGAAATCGCCCAGGCGCGTGAGGCCGGCCGCCTGGCCGCCCGCGTGCTACACATGATCACGCCGCACGTGCAGCCCGGCGTCAGCACCGAGGCACTGGACCGGCTCTGCCACGACTACATCGTGAACGAACTGCAGGTCACCCCCGCCAACGTGGGCTACCTGGGGTATCCCAAAACCGTGTGCACCTCGGTCAACCATGTGATCTGCCACGGCATTCCATCGCCCGGCCAGGTGCTCAAGGCGGGCGACATCATCAACATCGACGTGGCCATCATCAAGGATGGCTGGTTTGGCGACACCAGCCGCATGTACTTTGTGGGCGAGCCCAGCCCGCTGGCGCGCCGCCTGGTGGACACCACCTACGAGGCCATGTGCGCGGGCATTGCCCAGGTACGCCCCGGCGCCACGCTGGGCGATGTGGGCCATGCCATACAGACCGTGGCCCACCGCGAGCGGTTCAGCGTGGTGCGCGAATACTGCGGCCATGGCATCGGGCAGATCTACCACGACGAGCCCCAGGTGCTGCACTACGGGCAGCGCGGCCAGGGCCTGCGGCTGGAGGAAGGCATGGTCTTCACCATCGAGCCCATGATCAACGCTGGCAAGCGCGATACGCAGGAGCTGGCCGACGGCTGGACCGTGGTCACCCGCGACCGCTCGCTGTCCGCCCAGTGGGAACACATGGTGGCCGTGACGGCCGAGGGGTTCGAGGTGCTCACGCCCTGGCCCGAAGGCACTGGCCGTTATCCCGCCATGGTTTGACCTGCATCTTGCCCGCACGCCGAAGTCTTTGACACAGCACAAGCAGCCGCCGCAGTGACCGTCCGATAGTGGTGAACACCACCACAAGGAGGGTCTCCATGAAGCTGCTGAACGATCTGTTTTCTACCGACTACGGCCTGATGAGCATCATCGGCATCGGGTTCATGATCTGCATGGCCGCATTTTTTGTGCGCATGTTCCTGGTCAAGATGAACGAGCCGCCCCAGCCCAACCCAGCCGCCAAGGCCCTCAAAGGCGGCGGCCAGAACCTGCCGCATCCCCGCTGAGGCACAGGATCTGACGAGAGCCGCGCACGGGGCGCGGCCTCTGCCGCCCAGTCCCCGGGGTGGCGCCTGGAGCGAGCGTGGCGGGCACGGCGGGAACAAAAGCCTGCCAGGGATACCATTGCGGGTTCTTACCCCGCATTTGTTCCCCCTTTTTCTGCCATGACCCACGCAACCGAATTCGCCCCTGGCCTCGTCATCCAGGGCATCGAGCCTCCGCTGTCCTTGTCCGCCTACAAGCTCATCGCTTTTGACATGGACTCCACCCTCATCAACATCGAGTGCGTGGACGAAATCGCCGATGCCGCCGGCCGCAAGGCCGAGGTGGCCGCCATCACCGAGGCAGCCATGCAGGGCGTGATCACCGACTACAAGGAGAGCCTGCGCCAGCGTGTGGCCCTGCTCAAGGGTGTGACGGTGCAGCACATGGAGCAGGTGTTCACCGAGCGCCTGCGCTTCAACCCCGGTGCCAAGGAGCTGATCACCGCCGCCAAGGCTGCGGGCCTCACCACGCTGCTGGTCTCGGGCGGCTTCACCTTCTTTGCCGACCGCGTGAAGGCGGGCCTGGGCATCGACTTTGCGCGCTCCAACATGCTGGAAGTACAAGACGGCCAACTGACGGGCCGCATGGTGGACCAGGCCTGGGGCGACATCTGCGACGGCGCAGAAAAGCGCCGCACGCTGCTGGAAGTGGCCTCGCTCATGGGCATTTCGCCGCAGCAGGCGATTGCCGTGGGCGACGGCGCCAACGACCTGCCGATGATGGGTGCCGCCGGCCTGTCGGTGGCCTACCACGCCAAGCCCGCCGTGCGTGCACAGGCCAAGGTGGCCATCAACCAGGGCGGGCTCGACCGCTTGCTGGAAGTGCTGCGCTGAGCGGCGTGGCGCCTCAGTACCTACAGGGTGCCACTGGATACTATTAATTTGATAGCTATCCAGGCATGTAGCACTAGCGCATCACGCCGTTTTTATTCAAATCCAGGTGCATCGGGCAATCCGGGCACCAACGAGGCCCTGCGGCGGGCACTGCCGGCGCGCGGGGCGGCCACCGTGGCCAGCAGCGCCACACCCTGGGGTGACGTGGGCGCCACCAAGTCCGCCAGCGTCACGCCATCCAGCACCTCCAGATAGGCCTGCATGGCCTGGCCCAGCACCCCTTTGAGCCGGCAGTGGCTGCTCAGGCGGCACTGGTTGGAGGCAGGGTCAAAACATTCCACCAGGTTGAAGTCCGTCTCGGTGGCACGCACCACCGCGCCAATGTGGATGGACGACGCCGGCACCATCAGCCGCATGCCACCGCCCCGCCCGCGCGTGGTCTCGAGCAGGCCCTGCGCCGACAGCTGCTGCACGATCTTCATCAGGTGGCTGCGCGATATGCCATAGCCCTCGGCCACCTCCGTGATGGTGACGGGCTGCGCCCGCCCCTCGGTGGCGGCGCAATACATCAGCACGCGCAGCGTGTAGTCGGTCCATTGGGTCAGTCGCATGGGTTTGCCGCAGATCAATCAAAAAATGCATACATCCTGAATTTTATTCGCTAAAATATTCACGCGATATGAATCTTTAAAGGACCACCATGAACGCCCGCATCGACACCCTGCACGCCACAGCCCCCACCACCCCACTGCCGCTGAGCGCCGAGCAGCAGATCGGCCAGATCGCCGTGCAGTTGCCGGGCGCCACGGCGGTGTTTCGGCGCCTCAAGCTGGACTTCTGCTGCGGTGGCCAGGTGAGCCTGGCCAAGGCGGCTGCCGACAAGAGGCTGGACGCCGACGCCGTGCTGGCCGAGCTGGCGGCCCTGCAGCGCAGCGACGCCGTGCCCGAGGCAGCGTCGCCCAGCGCGCTCATCGACCACATCCTGGCGCGCTACCACGAGGTGCACCGCCAGCAGCTGCCCGAGCTGATCCGCATGGCCCGCCGCGTGGAGGCCGTGCACCGCGACCACCCGCAGGTGCCGGTTGGCCTGGCCGACCACCTGGAGGCCATGCACGAAGAGCTGCTGTCGCACATGCTCAAGGAGGAGCAGGTGCTGTTCCCCATGCTCAAGAACGGCGGCAACCCGTTTGTGGGCCAGCCCATCGGCATGATGCGCGCCGAACACGTGGACCATGGCGAGGCGCTGGACAAGCTCAACGCGCTGACGAATGACGCCACGCCTCCCCAAGGCGCATGCAACACCTGGCGCGCGCTCTACGCGGGCATTGCCCAGCTGGGCGACGACCTCATCAACCACATTCACCTGGAAAACAACGTGCTGTTTCCACGGTTCGAAGCCAGCGCTGCACCCGCGCAAGCTTGTGCCACGTCAGCCTGCGGCTGCCAGTGAGCCAGCACACTGCCGCCATGACCGAAGAAGCCCACCCTACACAGACCGCCGGCAAGCTCGCCCCCAGCGCGGAGAGCATCACGCAACTGGTGCACGGCTTTTATGGGGATGTGCGGCGCGACCCGCTGCTGGGTCCGGTGTTTGAAAAGGCCCTGCACGGCCAGTGGGACGCCCACCTGCAGCGCTTGGTGGACTTCTGGAGCACCGTCGCGCTGGGCGCCCGCAGCTTCAAAGGCGATGTCTTCGGCAAACACATGGCGCTGGAGGGCGTCACGCCCGCCCACTTTGCGGCCTGGGTGGCGCTGTGGCAACAGCACACCAATCGCTTGTTTGCGCCGGAGGTGGCGCACGACCTGCAGGTGGCGGCCCATGGCATTGCACGCAACCTGTTCCGGGGCTATTTTGCGAACGACCCCGGTTTTGTGCAGCACCGCGACGAGAGCCATGGGCGCCATGGGCGCGATGAGCACGGCGCCCGTCACCAGGGCAGCGGAGAAACCCAGCGAGGTTGAAGACTGCCGACTGGCAACGCGGTCGCCAGCGCCCGCTACTGGCTTATTTGCCCTTGTTACCCGGCGTGAAGAACAGCGCCAGACCCACTGCTATCAGTGCCACAGGCCACCACACCCGCAGCAGCTCGCGCAGGCTGATGCTGATCAGTCCCAGGTTGGTCAGCAGAAAAAACACGCCCAGCACGACCAGAACGATCGCAGCGATATTGCCCTTCATGTGCATTCCCTCGGTGTGGTTGTTGGTATGGCCGCGATTATGGCGGGCGGGACAACTGCGCGCCCAGGTAATCCACCCACACGCGCACCTTGGGCGACAGATGGCGGCTGGAAGGCCACAGTGCCCGGAACTGGCGGGCCGGGCCCAGGTGTGGCTCCAGCACGCTCACCAGTCGCCCCTCAGCCAGGGCATCGCGCACCAGAAAGTCGGGCATACAGGCAATACCGATCCCCCGCAGGGTGGCACCCAGAACGGCTTCGATGTTGTTGCAGGCCAGCACCGTGCGAAGGCGTGGTTCGTCGCTGGCCAGATCCTCGCGCCACGGCCAGTCGAGCAGCTTGCCGGAATCCGGGTGGCGAAAGCGCACGCAGGCATGTCGCTCCAGGTCGCGCAGTGCAGCGGGCGTGCCGTGGCGCTCCAGGTAGCTGGGCGCAGCGCACAGCAGCAGCCGAAAGGTCTGCAAGGGCCGCGACACCAGGCGTGAATCGCGCAGGTCGCCACTGCGAATCGCCACGTCGATGCCTTCGTCGATCAGGTCGATCGCTCGGTCGCTGAACGTGATGTCCAGCTCCACCTCGGGGTAGCGCGCCAGAAACTCCGGCACCAAGGGGATCAGGAAGTGGTAGCTCACGATGGGCGCACTCACCCGCAGCTTTCCCCGTGGGGTCTCCCGCGAGAGCGACAGCATGGCCTGCGCGTCGTCCAGGTCGTCCAGCACGCGCCGGCAGCGCTCATGGAACAGGCGCCCCTCTGCCGTCAGCTGGATGCGCCGGGTGCTGCGCTGCAATAGGCGCACGCCCACCTCCTGCTCCAGCCTCGCCACGCCCTTGCCCACCGCAGACGCCGATATCTCCAGCGCCCGTCCGGCGGCCACAAAGCTGCCCAGTTCTGCCGTTTTCACAAAGGCCAAAATGCCACTGAGCTTGTCCATCTGCGTTTTTCACTCCGGTTGAGCACGGCCAATTCAATCGTTTTATTCCGCAATAAGAGGAATGAAAGCCACTTTTTTGCTGATTCGATCCAGTCTAACCTTCTTGCACTTCCACACATCCACGCCATGCCGAACCCGTCATTCCTTCGCGCCGACTCCACCAGCACCTGCGAAACCCGAAAGTCGCTGATGGGTTTGCAGGCTGAATATCTGCGCTGGGTGCATGGCGAAATAGCCCGGTGCTTTCCGGCCCTCTCCCCGCGTGCCAGCTTGTCGCTGCCACCGGAGGACCTGCCCGGATTGAAGGTCTCACAGACCGGAAACCGGCCAAACAGCGCGTACTACCTGATCGCCGTGAATGGCGAAGCCGCAGGCATGTGTGGCCTGCGGCCCTTGGGCGCAGGCACCGTCGAAGTCAAGCGCCTGTACGTCCGCCCCGCCTACCGGGGCCTGCATCTCGGTTCGTCGGCACTGCGCAAGCTGTACGCAGATGCCTGTCAGGCGGGCTACACCCGCATTTGCCTGGACACCGCCCTTTTCATGCAGGCAGCACACCGCCTGTACGAAGCCCAGGGCTACGCCGACTGCGCGGCCTACGAAGGCACCGAGGTGCCGCTGGCACTGCACAGCCACTGGCGCTTCATGCAGCGTCCCATCCACCGCCCCAGCCACGGCATCACCCATGAGCACGATCTTCGAACGGCGTAGCACGCAAGCAGGTCTGGTCCTCGCAGTGCTCCTGCTGCCCCTGGTACTGCAACCCTTCGGCCACCACTGGGTGCGCGTTGCTGACGTCAGCCTGCTGTACGTCATGCTGGCACTGGGCCTGAACGTTGTGGTGGGTTATGCAGGCCTGCTGGACCTGGGGTATGTGGCCTTCTACGCACTGGGTGCCTACCTGTTTGCCCTGCTGACCTCACCCCACCTGACCGACCACTTTGCGTGGATCGCTGCGCTGTTCCCGCAGGGGTTGCACGCCCCCTGGTGGGTGACCATCCCGCTGGGCGCGGCATGCGCGGCCCTGCTCGGCATGCTGCTGGGAGCCCCCACCCTCAAGCTGCGGGGGGACTACCTGGCGGTGGTCACCCTGGGCTTTGGCGAAATCGTGCGCCTGCTGGTCATCAACATGAGCCACCCCGTCAACATCACGCAGGGCGCCCAAGGTCTGGGCTTGATCGACCCGGTGCACATCCTGGGGGTGGACCTGGGCCGCCCCCTGGTGGTGGCGGGCCATGAGGTGGCGTCGGTCACGCTGTACTACTACCTGTTTCTGGCGCTGGTGACGCTCACCATCGTTGTCTGTCTGCGCCTGCAACACTCCCGCATCGGCCGCGCATGGATGGCTATCCGCGACGATGAAACCGCAGCCCGGTCCATGGGCATCAACACCCGCAACCTCAAGCTGCTGGCCTTCGGCGTGGGCGCCAGCTTTGGCGGAGTGACTGGCGCCATGTTTGCGGCTTTTCAGGGCTTCGTTTCCCCCGAGGCCTTCAGCCTGCAAGAGTCTGTGCTCATCGTTGCCATGGTGGTGTTTGGCGGCATGGGGCATATCCCCGGGGTGGTCCTGGGAGCCGTGCTGCTCGCAGCGCTGCCAGAGGTACTGCGCTATGTGGTCGGCCCCCTGCAGGCAGCAACGCACGGGCTACTGGATGCGGGCGTGATGCGCCCGCTGCTGATTGCCTTGGCCATGATCGTCACCATGTTGTGGCGCTCCAGCGGCCTGTGGCCAGCGCCCGACGCAGCGCAGGCACTGGGGAAGAATCACCGCCCCCGCAAGGGCCGCAGCAGGTCCGACAGCCCGTTGTGATCAATCTCGTGCATCAGCGCCAGCAACTGGCCCAACTCGCCCTTGGGAAACCCCTCGCGCGCAAACCAGTTGAGGTAGTTGCCCGGCAGGTCCGCCAGCAGCGTGCCTTTGTGCTTGCCGTACGGCATCTCGGTGGTGACCAGGCGCTGCAGTTTCTCTGCGTCCATTGCCCTGCCCCGCTCAGCCGCCCGCGCGCTTGACCTTGTGGCCCAGCTTCTGCAGCGCGGCCATCACACGCTCCACATGATCGCCCTGCACCTCGATCACGCCGTCCTTCACCGTGCCTCCGCTGCCACAGGCGGCCTTGAGCTGCTTGCCCAGCTGCTCCAGCGCGGCCTCGTCCACCAGCACACCCTTGACCAAGGTGACCGCCTTGCCGCCACGCCCTTTGGTCTCGCGCGAGACGCGCACGATGCCGTCGCCCGTGGGCAGCGGTTTGTTCTGCTTGCACACGCACTGCGCCACCGGCTGGCGGCAGGTAGGGCACATGCGGCCTGACTCGGTGGAATACACCAGGCCACCCAGGTCGGCAAAAGACTTCATGGCTTCTTCCCCTCCACCTCTTGCTGCAGCATGTGAAAGTCGAGCAGGCGTGTGGCCAGCAGCGTCTCGGTCAGAAAACACACCAGCGCCAGCAAAAAGCAGGCAACGCCCGCCAGAAACCCGCCCACCGCAAGGCGGCTGGACTGAAAGTCGGTGGTTTCGCCCAGAAACAGCAGGATGATGGTCGTGCCAATGAGGAAGGCACAAAACGTCAGCAGCGCAATACAACCGTTGGCCAGCCGTCCACGCAAACGCAAGTCCGCCAGCTCCTTGTAGGCACGGGCCAGAAATTCGGGTTCGGCATTGACGCGCGCGCGGTCTTCCACCACACGCGCCCGGTCGATGATCCGGGCCAGGCGGCCGGCCACCGCGCCGATCATGCCGGACACCGCAGTGAGCAAAAACACGGGCGCCACCGCCAGCTGGATGCCGTGGGTAATGGCGGAGGTATCTAGGGGCAAAGCCATGGGGTTCGGGTCCGGGAAAACTGTCAACGAAAAACGGGGCGGCCCGATTATCGGTTGCCCAACGCAGGGGCCGAGCACTCGCATTCCCTGCAATCTTGCAAGTGCAAGGCGCGCATTGCTGGCCTGTGAGAACGCACCGGGCATGAGGGCATCGGGCAAACGCGGCGACAATGCGGGCCATTACTGCTTTGTCCGCGCTGCCTTGCGTGCCCTCCTCAACGCATTACCAGCGCCTTTCCATGCCTTTTGCCTCCCTCGGTCTGTCCCCCGCCCTTGTCCATGCCGCCGCCCAGGCGGGCTTTGTGGCGCCCACGCCCATTCAGGTGGGCGCCATTCCGGCCATCCTGCAGGGGGTAGATCTGCTGGGTGCCGCACAGACGGGCTCGGGCAAGACGGCGGCATTTGCCCTGCCCTTGCTGCAGCAGCTGCAGCTCAGCGCCACTGGCGGCCCGCGCCGGGTGCGCGCCCTGGTGCTGGTGCCCACCCGTGAACTGGCAGCGCAGGTGGGAGAAGTGCTGCGCAGCCTGGCGCAGCACCTGCAGCAACCGCTCAAGATCGCCATCGTGTTCGGCGGCGTGTCGATCAATCCGCAGATGCTGGGCCTGCGCGGCGGCGCCGACATTGTGGTGGCCACGCCGGGCCGCCTGCTGGACCTGGTGGACCACAACGCACTGCGCCTGTCGGCCGTGGCACACCTCGTGCTGGACGAAGCAGACCGGCTGCTGGACCTGGGCTTTGCCGAGGAACTGCAGCGCGTGCTGTCGCTGTTGCCAGCCCGGCGGCAGAACCTGTTTTTCTCGGCCACATTCCCAACCGCAGTGCAGGCGCTGGCCGATGGCCTGCTGAAGCAGCCGGTGCGCGTAGAGGTGCCCCACACGCCGGGTAACGAGCCTGCCATCGAACAACGCGCCATTGCGGTGGATGCGAGCCGCCGTACCCAGTTGCTGCGCCACCTGGTCAAGGAGCACAACTGGTCGCGCGTGCTGGTGTTTGTGGCCACGCAATACGCGGCCGAGCATGTGGCCGAGAAGCTGTACAAGGCGGGCATCTTTGCATCGCCCTTCCACGGCGGCCTGAGCCAGGGCGCGCGCAACCAGGTGCTGCAGGAGTTCAAGGACGAGCGCTGGCAGGTGGTCGTGACCACCGACCTCGCAGCACGCGGCATCGACATTGCGCAGTTGCCTGCCGTGGTGAACTACGACCTGCCCCGATCGGCCGTGGACTATGTGCACCGCATCGGCCGCACCGGCCGGGCGGGCGAGAGCGGCATGGCCGTGAGCTTTGTGACCGCCGATGCCGAGGCGCATTTCCGGCTGATCGAAAAACGCCAGCACCTCACCATCCCACGCGAGCAGATTGCGGGCTTTGAACCCACCGAGGCTCCCGCGCCCGCACCATCCACCGACCCCGGGGGCACCGGCGGCATCAAGGGCAAACGCCCCAGCAAAAAGGACAAGCTGCGCGCAGCAGCGGCGCAGGCAGCCGATGCCCCCGCTGCGCACAAAAAAGGCCCCTGAAAGGGGCCTGCAGTGCTTGACTGAGGGTGAGCGGGGTGGCATCCACCCAGCGCCAGGGCTTACGCGCCTTCTTCGTCGTCCGCGTCCAAGCCATCTGGCCCGCTGTGTGAAGCCTCACCAGCCGGACGGGGTGTGCGCTTGCCGGGCTTGGCCAGAATTTCCACATAGAACTGGGCGCCCCCCTCGGCGGCCACGCCGTTGATCAGCCCGGTCAGGGCGGCCAGGTGCGCCACGGCGGCGTCTTCCTTGGTGCAGCCAAACTGGCAGTCAAAGTCCCAGAAATCGGCGCCTTCTGGCAGGTCGCGGCGCCGTTCGCGCTTGATGTACTTGCGGATTTCGTGCTTGACGGCATCCAGAACGCGATCGCGGTTCTTGCCTTCAACGTGGAGTTGGAAAGTTTTTCTCATGGGCGATAGTACCGCCTGCGACAGGTGCCGTTTCACACCGGCGCATCCAGGTGCCACAATGGTGCATTACTTTTGGTTACCACCAGCCCATGAACCACGACCTGCGCCTGCTGCACCTGTTGCCAGCGGCTGTGCTTGTCACACAACAGGGCGCCATCCGCTTTGCCAACGCCGCCAGCATGGAGTTGCTGGAGGCGCCCAGTATCGACAGCCTGATCGGGCGGCTGTCTGGCGACTTTGTGCACCCCCTGGACCAGGTGCGCTCCACCAACCGTATCCAGCAGGTGGCCGTGCCCGAGCAGGCCGGGCGGCCCAACAAGTCCTCCGAGTTCCGTATCCGCACCGAGCGCGGCAACTTGCGCATGGTGCTGATCAGTAGTGTGGCCATGGAATGGGACGGTGCCCCCGCCGTGCTCATGTGCGGCATGGACATGACACACCAGAGCGAGATCGAGGCCCAGCTGCGCGAGAGCGAGCAGAACTTCCGGCGCCTGTTCGAGAACATGCAGGACGTGTACTACCGCACCGATGCGCAGGGCACCGTGCAGCATGTGGGCCCGGGCGTGCGCCGGGTGCTGGGCTACGAGCCCCACGAAATCGAAGGCCGCACGGCCGAGTCGTACTACCCCCAAAGCAAAGACCGCGACGCGTTCAAGGCCGCGATCATGGAGCACGGCGAGGTGTCGGACTTTCCGGGTCAGATGGTGCGGCGCGATGGCACGGTGATCGACATCTCCATCAGCAGCCATGCGCTGTACGACCATGCAGGCAATTTTGCGGGGGTCGAAGGCATCTACCGCGACGTCACGCAGCGCAAGAACCTGGAGCGCGAGCTGCAGCGCCTGGCCACCACCGACATGCTGACGGGCATTGCCAACCGCCGCGCGTTTCTGGAATGCGCCGAGTCGGCCTATGCCCATTCACGCAGCAACGGCGAGCCGCTGACCTTGCTGATGCTGGACCTGGACCACTTCAAGGCCATCAACGACCGTTTTGGCCACCTGGAGGGCGACCGGGCGCTGCTGGCGTTTGCACAGGCCATCAAGGGCCAGTTGCGTGCCAGCGATGCTGTGGGCCGCCTGGGCGGCGAAGAGTTTGGCGTGCTGCTGCCGCTGACCACACTGGCCGAGGGCCTGGAGGTGGCCACGCGCATGCTGCGTAGTGTTAGCGCGCTGGAACTGACGGACGAAGCAGGCCACTGCTACTGCGTGACCACCAGCCTAGGGGTGAGCACCTTCCGCCAGAGCGATCGCAGCCTGCGCGACATGCTCGACCGCGCCGACCAGGCGCTGTACCTGGCCAAGCACCGGGGACGCAACCAGGTGGCTTCGCTCGAGACGCTGGACGAGTGATCATTTCCGTCGCCCTGATTGGTGAGAGATCAGGGCCATGCAGCATGCCAAGGCACCTGTTCAAAGGCGCATGCGTTCCTGCTGCAGGTTCCACAGGCAGGCGGCGATGCGCAGCAGCATCTCCATCACCTGCTCCGAGCCGCTGCAGGACAGCTCCAGATCATCAATGAGCATCGCCAGCTGGGAGATGGCGTCTTCGGGGGCGGCAGCGCCGCCACTGCGCGCCACCTCGGCAATCGCGATCAATACGTCGGTGCGGTTCATGGCGCAGGTCTTGGCGTGGTGGGTGGCAATGTCTCAGTCATTGGCTGCATAGGCCACGCGATGCAGAGACCACGCCGCCGCCGGGCTAGCGGGCCGAGATGGCCAGTTGCGCGCGACTGCCAGCCCCGCCCTCCAGAGCCACAGCAGGGGGCAACCCTGCCGTTTCCAGCAAGGGCGCGCCTGCAGCAGGCAGGGGCATATCTGGCGACAGGCGGAACTGGTGAATCACCTCCAGCAGGCGCCTTACCTGATTCTTCATGCCGGTCGAGGCAGACGAACTGTCATCCACCAGCGCAGCGTTCTGCTGCGTGGCCGCGTCCAGCTGGCGCACGGCCTCTCCGATCTGGGCAATGCCCCGGGCCTGCTCCTGCCCGGCATCCTTGATGGCGGTGATGAGCGACACCACCTGGTTCACATGGTGCACGGTGTTGGCCACACGCTCGCCCGCCTGCCCCACCAGGGTGGACCCGCGCTCCACACCCTGCACGCTGGCCGAGATCAGGCCGCGAATCTCCCGGGCCGCCATGCTGCTGCGCTGCGACAGGCCCCGCACCTCGCCAGCCACCACGGCAAAGCCCCGGCCCTGCTCACCCGCACGCGCCGCCTCCACAGCCGCATTCAGCGCCAGCAGGTTGGTCTGGAAGGCGATGTCGTCGATCACCTTGATGATGTCCGTGATCTTTTGCGACTGGGTCTTGATCTCCTGCATGGTGGCGATCACGTCGCGCATCACGCTGCCGCCTTCGTTGGCCACGCTGCTGGCCTCCTGCGCCAGGGCGGTGGCACGCTGGGCGTTGTCGGTGTTGTGCTGCACCGTGATGGTCAGCTGCTCCATCGACGCGGCCGTCTCCTGCAGATTGGATGCCTGCACCTCGGTGCGGCGTGCCAGGTCTTCGGTGCCGCCCGCCATCACCACGGCCTCGTGGGCGACCGTCTCGGTGCTGGCGCGCACCTCGGTGATCACGCGCACCAGCTGGTGGTTCATCTCACGCAGGGCCCCCAGCAGCTCGGCGGTCTCGTCGTTGCCACGCACATCGATCTGCGCCGTCAGGTCGCCCCCCGCCACGGTGCGTGCCAGCACCACGGCCTGACGCAGCGGCCGCGAGATGGAACGGGTGATGACCCAGGCCATCGCAGCACCTGCCAGCAATGCCAGGGCGGTGGCGGCCAGCATCCACCAGTGGATGGTGTCGCTCATGGCGCGCGCCCCGGCAAACTCTGCCGCCGCCACGTTGATCTGCAGCGCCACCAGGCGCTCGATGGCGTCCTGCACCTTGAGCGCATTGGGGCGGATCTGGGTGATGTACAGCTCAGAGCCGTCGTCGTACTTGCCGGCCACCAGCGCGGCCGACGCCGGGATCAGGCCCTTGTCCAGATAGGTGGCGTTGGCATCGGCAAAGGCCTGCGCCAGGGCCTGCTCCTCGGCCCCCAGGGGCTTGGCGGCGTACTCCTTCCACAGGGCCTGGATGCGCTCGACATTGGCGGTCAGGGCTGCGTGGCTGGCCTCCAGGTTGCTGGTGCCGGGGTCCATCAGCATGTCCATCACCAGCACGCGGTTGCGCTGCGTCAGGTGGCTGATCTCGGCCAGCACGCCCATGGGCACGGTGCGATCGCCATACAGGGCAGCGCTGCGCTCGGTCAACCGCTTGGCCCCGCTGATGCCACCGGCCGCCAGGGCCGATATCAGCAACAGCAGCACGGCAAAGGCCAGGGCCAGGCGGGTACCAATTTTCATTTTTTGAAGCATCTGAATCTTTCGTGAAGGTCCACCAGGGCGCCGCCGCCTTGTGGGAGCGAACGCGTGTTGCTGCGGGGGGTAAGCCAACCACCCGCCGTGCAACAAGCCCCCGATGGGATGCGAAAGATACTAATTGTTTCAAATGACAGATTAGTGACTCCGCGAGAAACCTTAGCCGTTCAGGCCAATGCTTCAAATCGCTGTCATTTTGCTAGGATCGGCACCGAAATCTGTCCGACTGCTCAATGAACACGCGTGAATTTCACTGCACCTGAAATCCTGCATGGCATATCGTTATTCATAAAAACCATTACATAAAACACATGAAATATATTTACTTCCTTTTGCTGGTGACCGTGGCGCTTGTGCAGGCGGGCCTGGCCAGCGCACAGACCGTGACGGGCGCTGGTTCGTCGGCGGCGGCGCCCATCTACCGCAGCTGGGCCAAGGCCTATGCCAAGGCCACTGGCAGCGCGGTGGACTACGACCCGGTAGGTTCCAGCGCGGGCATGAAAAAAATCCAGCAACAGGCCGTCGGTTTTGGCGCGACGGACGTGTACCCCGCAGAGAAGGACTTGCTGGAGCACGGCCTGCTGGCGCTGCCCGTGGCCATCACCGGCATCAGCCCCATCGTCAACCTGCCCAAAGTGCAAAACACCCAGCTGCGCCTGACGGGTGAGGCTCTCAGCCGCATCTTCATGGGCGAGATTACCCGCTGGAACGCGGCAGAGATCGCCGCACTGAACCCCGATGTCTCCCTGCCCGACCTGCCGATCAAGGTGGTGGTGCGGGCCGACGGGTCGGGCACCACCTACAACTTTGCAGACTACCTGGGCAAGGTGAGCCCACAATGGAAATCATCGTACGGCGCCAAAACCAGCATCGCCTGGCCTGTGGGTGTGCTGGCCTTCAAGGGCAGCGACGGCGTGGCCAAGGGCGTGCGCGACACGGTGGGCGCCATCGGGTATGTGGACCACGGCTATGTGGCCGAATACGGCCTGACCACTGTGCAGATGAAAAATGCCGACGGCAGTTTTGTCAAACCCTCCATCGATGCCTTCAAGGCGGCACTGGCCAACAGCGATTGGTCGGCCACCGGAGTTTTCCACAGCACCTTGACGCAGCGGCCCGGTAAATCGGCCTGGCCCATCACCATGGGCACGTTTGTGGTGTTCCCCAAGGTCACGCAGAACCCCGACCTGACAGCCCAGGCGCTCCGGTTCATCCTCTGGTCGTTCCTCAATGGCGACACCCTGGTGCAAGAAAATAATTTTGTCCGCCTGCCAGACCGGGTTCAGGCGTCTGCATTCAAAATCATCACCTCCATCCGGGATAATCAAGGAAAACCGCTGGGCATGAGCTTGATATCCTCCTTCAATCGCCCTTCATAATCAATACACCCTCACTTGAATCAATGATTTTCCATTATTGGAGAATAACCTCTGCGCGCCCTTCATCCGGCGCGGCCCTGCGATGGGGATACCACGGGATAATGCATCCACCATGGAAATCGAATTCAAGTTCTGCATCCCGCCCGACCGTCTGGCTGCCGTGCAAGCGGCGGTGCGCCGGGGCCGGTGTGTCGCCATCCGCATGGAGGCTCGCTACTTCGACACGCCCGACGGCGCACTGGCGTCACGCGGCATAGCGTTTCGCCTGCGGCGCGAGGGCGACCAGTGGGTGCAAACCGTCAAGGCGCTGGGCGATGGTCCGCTGGACCGGCAGGAGCACAACGTCGCACGCGGCCCCGCCATAGAAGGCATCGCGCCCGAACCCCTGCCCCAGTTGCACAGTGGCACCGTGGCAGGCGCCCAGCTGCAGCAGGCCCTGCAAGCCGCTGGTGGCCCCCTCGTCGAAACCTATGGCACCGAGATGGACCGGCTGACACGCGATATCACCCGCCAGGGAGCGGTGGTCGAGCTGGCGCTGGACACCGGCCGGGTGGTGGCCCACCGGGGCACGCCCCAGCAGGCCGAGGCCCCCATTTGCGAGGTGGAGCTGGAACTCAAGGCCGGGCCGGTGGCGGGCCTTGCAGCGCTCGCCGCGCAGTGGGCCACGCGGCACGGGCTGTATCTGAGCACCGTGTCCAAGGCCGAACGGGGCGAGCGCCTGCTGGCACCAGCTGGCAGTCCATCTGGCATTCCCATTCCATCTGACAGCCCAGCCAGCAGCGGTTCGCCCCGCAAGGCCCGACCCCGGTCCCCCCTGTACCAGCAACTGCCCGCCGGGCAGGCCCTGCAGCGCGCCGTGGTGGCGCAGTGCCTGCAGCAAATCCTGGGCCCCGCCAGCGACATTGCCGAAGGTGCGAGTGATGAGGAGCTGCTGCACCAGCTGCGCATCGGCATCCGCCGCCTGCGCACCGCCCTGCGCGAGCTGGCGCCGCTGGCCCCAGGCAACTTTGACCCCGCCTGGGAGCCGCCCCTGGTCCAGGTGTTCCAGCAGCTCGGCCATCTGCGGGACCGCAGCCAGGTGATGCAACGCATCGGTGCCGAACTGCAGGCCGCCGGAGCGCCGCCCCTGTCCACCCACCAGGGCGACAACACCGCTCTGGTGGCCCAGGCCGCGCAACAGACCGTGCGCGATACGGCCTTTCAGGAAGCGCTCGTGTATCTGATGGCCTTTACCACCCCAGGGCTGGACGCCACGGGCGACGCCGCAGCAGGCCTGGACGCCCGTGCGACGCGCCGCCGGCTGCAGCAGCGCCTGCGCGCACTGCATGCCCAGGTGCAAAAAGGCGCACGGGGTTTTGCCACGCGCACGCCCCAGGCACAGCACCGGCTGCGCAAACGCCTCAAACGCCTGCGCTACCTCACAGAGTTCGTGGCGCCCGCGCTGGATGCACACAGCGCCCGGTTTCTGGACAGCCTGCAGCCAGCGCTGTCGGCATTGGGCCACCTCAATGACGAGCGTGTGGCGGCAGCGCTGTACCGCGAGCTTGCAGAGTCCGGCGACCTGAAGGCCTGGTTTGGCGCAGGCTGGCTGGCGGGGCGGCAGGCCCAGTCGGTGGCGGCTTGTGAGCAAGCCCTGGGCCAGATGGAGGAAGCCCCCCGCTTGCGCAAAACCGGCAAACGCTGAAGGGACACCTACACGGCACAATGGCCCGCATGACGGCCTCTCCTCCTTCGCGGCGCCAGCCGCCCTCCGCGCCCCGCCACCCCTCTGCGCGCACTACCCAGCGCCCCACGCCAGACAAAGACCAGATCGCGCTGCTGGAACCCTTTGAACGCCTGGGCATGGACCGCATTGCGCTGGTCGCCACGCCTGCACAGGCCGACCAGGCTTGCCAGGCGCTGGCCAGCGCCAGTGCCTGGGGTTTTGACACCGAATCCAAACCCACCTTTGTGCGCGATGAGCCGTCGGACGGGCCGCACATCGTGCAACTGGCTACGCTGGAGCGGGCCTGGGTGTTCCAGCTGCACGACCCCGGCTGCCGAGCGCGCGTGGCCGAGCTGCTGGCCCTGCAGGGTGTGACCAAGGCGGGCTTTGGGCTGGGTGACGACACCAAGCGCATCCAGCACAAGCTGGGCGTGCAACCGGCCGATGTGCTGGAACTGAACACCGTGTTCCGCCAACGCGGCTACCGCAAGGACATGGGCGTGAAAGGGGCTGTGGCGGTGCTGTTCAACCGGCGCTTCATCAAGTCCAAAAAAGCCGCCACCTCCAACTGGGCCAACGCCCGGCTGAGCGAGGCCCAGCTGGTCTACGCGGCCAACGACGCGTGGGCAGCGCTGCGGGTGTTCAACGCCTTGAATCTGTCCGCCTCAGGGATAAGGAGGGCACAGCCGCCGTGACCCATCACGGCAGTCGCCATCCTGTATTCACTATCAAAAATATAGCTGCTCAGGCATATTCCACTAGCGCTACCAGCCAAAAAGACCTCAACAACACGCCTGACAGGCCCTGTGAAACCCTGTGAGCCCCTGCAGGCGATGTACGCACCGACCTACAGCCGGGCTGCCAGCCGCGCCGCCTGGTCGATGGCGCGCTTGGCGTCCAGCTCGCCGGCCTCCAGCGCACCACCGATGAGGTGGGGCTTGCGGCCCTGGGCCTCCAGGTCCTGCGCCAGGCTGCGCAACGGCACCTGGCCCGCGCACAGGACCACGGTGTCGCAAGGGATCCAGGTCGGGTCTTCGCGCTTCTCGCCGTACGAGACCAGCAGCCCTTCGTCGGCAATGCGCTCGTAGTTCACGCCACCCACCATCTCCACCGCTTTCATCTTGAGCACGGTGCGGTGGATCCAGCCCGTGGTCTTGCCCAGGCCGCCGCCCAGCTTGCCCTTCTTGCGCTGCAGCAGCGTCACCTGCCGTGCAGGGGGCGTCACACGCGGGCCGCTGGCGGCCAGGCCACCGCGCGCCTCGGCCGGGTCGGTGATACCCCATTCGGCCTTCCAGGCGGGCAAATCGAGCGTGGTGGAGGGGTGCTCGCCGTGCGTGAGGAACTCGGCCACATCAAAGCCGATGCCGCCCGCGCCGATGATGGCCACGCGCTCGCCCACCGGCTTGCCGTGGCGCAGCACGTCGATATAGCTCAGCACCTTGGGGTGGTCCTGGCCGGGGATCTTCGGGTCACGTGGCTCCACGCCCGTAGCCACGATGACCTCGTCAAAGCCAGCCAAGTCGGCGGCTGCGACCTTGCGGTTCAGATGCAGCAACACGCCCGTGTCTTCCACGCGTGTGGCCAGGTAGCGCAGCATCTCGTGGAACTCTTCTTTGCCCGGAATCACCTTGGCCATGTTGAGCTGGCCGCCGATGGCGGGCGCCGCGTCAAACAGGTGGACCTCGTGGCCACGCTCGGCAGCCACCGTGGCAGCGGTGAGGCCTGCAGGCCCCGCGCCCACCACCGCGATGCGCTTGCGCGACGACACGGGGCGGTACACGAGCTCCGTCTCATGGCAAGCACGCGGGTTGACGAGGCAGCTGCTGGTCTTGTTCTGGAACACATGGTCCAGGCAGGCCTGGTTGCAGGCGATGCAGGTGTTGATGCGGTCGGCCCGTCCTTGCGCAGCCTTCTTCACAAACGCCGCATCGGCCAGCAGGGGCCGCGCCATGGACACCATGTCGGCGCAGCCATCGGCCAGCACCTGCTCGGCCACCTCGGGCGTGTTGATGCGGTTGGACGTGACCAGCGGCGTGGTGATGCCTGCCGCCGCAAACTCGGCCTTCATCTTTTGCGTGACCCAGGCAAACGCTGCGCGCGGCACGCTGGTGGCAATGGTGGGCACCCGCGCCTCGTGCCAGCCAATGCCGGTGTTGACGATGTTCGCCCCGCCCGTGGCCACGGCCTTGCCCAGGGTGACGATCTCGTCCCACGCACTGCCGCCAGGCACCAGGTCGATCATCGACAGGCGGTAGATGATGATGAAGTCCGGCCCCACGGCCTCGCGCATGCGGGCCAGAATCTCCACCGGCAGCCGCATGCGGTGGCTGTAGTCGCCGCCCCAGGCATCGCGCCGCAGGTTGGTGGCTTGCGACAGAAACTGGTTGATGAAATAGCCCTCCGAGCCCATCACCTCCACGCCGTCGTAGCCCGCCTCGCGCGCCTTCACTGCACAGCGCACGAAGGCGCGGATCTGTCGCTCCACCCCGCTCGCCGACAGCGCGAACGGCGTGAACGGCGAAATCGGCGACTGCAGCCGCGACGGCGCCACCGCCAGCGGGTGGTAGGCATAGCGGCCCGTGTGCAGGATCTGCAGGGCGATCTTGCCGCCCGCCTCGTGCACGGCCTCGGTCACCACGCGGTGGCGCTTGGCCGCGCCAGAGGTCGCCAGCGTGCCCGCAAACGGTTTGGCCCAGCCCGCGATGTTGGGCGCAAAGCCACCCGTCACGATCAGGCCTACATCCCCCTCGGCCCGCTCGCGGAAGTACGCCGCCATGCGAGACAGGTCGCGCCCGTCCTCCAGCCCGGTGTGCATGGAGCCCATGAGCACACGGTTCTTGAGGGTGGTGAAGCCCAGATCGAGCGGGGCAAGCAGGTGCGGGTACAACGCGGCACCAGGCATGGAGGCAGCGGCGGCTGGAGCGGCCATGGGAGGAGAGGAATGCATGGAAGGATCGTGAACTAGAAGTATTTTCTAGAACTTTATTCTAGAATCCCGTTCCATGGCAAGCCGCAATTCCCCGCCCCTCACCTCATCCCCTGCCGAAGCAACCACCGACCGCCGCCAGGACATCCTGAACGCCGCCCTGGCCTGCGCGGCCGAAGGCGGCGTGGATGCAGTCACCATCGACGGCGTGCGGGCGCGCTGCGGGGCCAGCGTGGGCAGCATCTATCACCACTTTGGCAACCGCGACGGCATCGTGGCAGCGCTGTTCTTCGAGATCTTTCACGACCAGTCGCGCAGCGTGCAGGCGCACCTCGATGCCGCCCAGGGCGTGGAGGCGGGCGTGTTGGCCCTGGTCACGGGCTACCTGGATTGGGTGGTGGCGCAGCCCGAGCGGGCGCGGTTCATGTTCCAGGCGCGCAGCGCAGTGGCAGCGGGCCCGCGCACGCCCGACCTGGCCGAGGCCGCACGGCGCCGCAACCAGGCGCTGGTGGCCTGGTTCGAGCCGCACCGCCGATCGGGCGCGCTGCGCGACCTGCCGTGCGAGCTGATGCCATCGCTGGTGATGGGGCCGGTGCAGAGCTATTGCAGGGCCTGGCTGTCGGGCAACGCTGCCCAAGGTGGCCTGCCGTCGCCCACCACCTACCGCACAGAACTGGCGGACGCAGCCTGGCGGTCCGTGAAAGCCTAGATCTCTAGATCAGTAATGCGGCGGCAGCTCGTCGCGCAGGTTGCGCGGGCCGTTCGAGCCGCCTTCGGGCGCCTGCTGGCGCAGCTGAATGACTTCGTGCGTCAGCCGATCGATCAGTTGCTGCTGCTGGTAGATGGTCATGTTCAGCTGGTCCAGCAGGTCTTCGGTAAAGCTGGCCTTGATCTCCAGGCTTTCGAGACGCTGGAGAACGTTGGCGAGATCGTTGGTGTCGGACATGGAGGCGTCAGATCGCCTGGCCCAGGCGCGCTACGCCTTCGCGGATCTTGTCCACATCGGCCGTCGCAAACGACAGGCGGAAGGTGGCGTGGTCCGGGTTGGCGCAGAAGAACGGCGTGCCGGGCACAAAGGCCACGCCCTTATCAATCGCGCGCTTGGCCAGCACGTTGCCATCGGCCACCTTGCCGCCTGCCCCCGTGAGGCGCGCCCACACGAATAGGCCGCCCTGGGGCTGCACAAATTCGATGGCGTCGCCCAGCTCCTTGCGCAGCGCATCGCCCATGGCCTGGGCGCGCTCGGCGTACACCTTGCGCACATGGGCCAGGGTGCCAGGCATGCGGCCGGCCTTGAGGTACTGCGCGGCCGTGGCCTGCGCAAAGGTGCTGGTGTGTGCATCGCTGAACTGCTTGCACATGGTGGCCTTGCCCAGCAGCTCGGCCGGGGCAATCATCCAGCCCACGCGCAGGCCGGGCGACAGCACTTTGCTCAAGCTGCCGCAGTGCACCAGCAGATCGCGGCTGCCGGGCACGGTGGCCGACAGGTTGAGCAGGCTGGGTGGAGGCGCATCGCCAAAGTACAGGTCGCCGTAGGGGTCGTCCTCGACGATCAGCGTGTTGTGCTTGATGGCCATCTCCAGCACGGCCTTGCGGCGCTCCAGGCTCAGCATGGCGCCGCTGGGGTTGCCGAAGGTGGGGATCAGGTAAACGAATTTCGGCTTGTGCTCGGCAATGAGCTTTTCCAGCTCGTCGGTCTTCACGCCGTTGCCATCGATGGGCGCGCTGATGAGTTCGGCGCCGTACAGGCGAAAGCACTGGATGGTGGCGAGGAAGGTCGGGCCTTCCACAATCACCTTGTCGCCGGGGCTGATGAGGGTCTTGCCCAGCAGATCCAGCGCCTGCTGGCTGCCGGTGGTGACGATGAGGTTGTCGGCCGCGACATCCTTGGCGCCCTTGCTGGTCATGAAGGCGGCCAGTTGCTCGCGCAGCGGGTTGTAGCCCTCGGTGGCGCCATATTGCAATGCTGCGCCAGGCTCTTCGGCCAGGGCGGCGTTGCTGGCTGCGCGGATGCCTTCCACGTCAAACATCGCGCTGTCCGGAAAGCCACCCGCAAAGCTGATGATGCCGGGCTTGCCCAGCAGCTTGAAAAGCTCGCGGATGGCGGAGGTTTCTACGTTGTTCAGGCGGTCGGCAAATTGCATGGCGTGGACAGAAGTGGTTGGCAACAAACTGTGCATTGTCGCCAATTGCGACGCAGGATTCATGCGGTGTCTTTCCAAGAGGCTCTAAACTGGGTTTTCCGTCCACCGCCACTGCCCTGCCCGCCATGACCCTGACCCTCCGCACCCTGCCCCGCATGCGCCTTGCCACCATGCGCCATACCGGCGCCTACGGCCACCCGGGCCTGACCGAGTTGTGGGAGCGTTTTGGCAGCTGGTGTGCCGCCCATCGGCTGGATGATCCGCGCCCCAAGTTCTATGGCTTCAGCCACGACGACCCGGGCTGCACGCCGCCCGAGCAGTGCCGCTATGACGCAGCGGTGCAGATTGGCGTGGGCCTGCGCACCGGGCCCGATGTGCAGGTGATGGACTACGAAGGCGGCGACTACGCCTGCATGCACTTTGTGGGCACGGGGCCCGAGATTGCCGCCGCCTGGGCGCAGATGGGCACGCCGGGCCAGATCCCCGACGGCTGGGAATGGGAGCCCCGCGCTGCGCTGGAGATCTACGACGAGGACTTTGCGGTGGACCCGGCCACGGGGCGCTTTCCGTGCTGGCTGTGCATTCCGGTCAAGCGGACGCGCTGAATCCCATGGGGTTGCGCTGACGGGCCGGGTAGCCCTTTTCAGCGCCGACCGTCAATCCACCCGGATATCCGCCCGTGCCGCCACCGCGCGCATCAGTGGCAGCTCGCGTTCAATGCGCGCGCGCAGCGCGTCGCCATTGCCACCCAGCGGCGTCAGGCCGATGTCCACCATCTTCTTCTTGAACTCCGCCGAGGCCATGGTCTCGGCCAGGGCCTTTTCCAGCTTTTTCTGCACGGGTGCGGGCAGCCCTGCAGGCCCCACAAAGGCAAACCAGGAACCCATGTCAAAGCCGGGGTAGCCGCTTTCGGCCACCGTGGGCACATTGGGCAGCAAGGCCAGGCGCTGCGGGCTGAGCGCCGCAATCGCCTTGATCTTGCCGGACTTGATGAGCGGGGTGGATGCCACCACGGTGTCCACCGCCAGTTGCACCTGCCCGCCCATCAGCGCCGTGAGACTGGGCGAGCTGCCGTTGAAAGGCACATGCATCATCGGAAAACCTGCGGTGGTCTTGAGCATCTCGGCGCCAAAGTGCACCGACGAGCCCGTGCCATAGGAGCCGTACGAGAACTTGTCCGGCGCGGCCTTGGCCTGGGCCACGATGTCCTTGAGCGACTGCCCCGGGGTGTTGTTGTGGGCCACCAGCAGCAGCCCCATGTCGGCCACCAGGGCCAGGGGGGTGAAGCTCTTGATGGGGTCGTACGGCAGGTTGGTGCGGATGGCCGGGTTCATGGTGAGCGTGGTGTTGGACCCGAGCAGCAGCGTGTACCCGTCAGCGGGCGCCTTGGCCACTATGGACGCCGCCACCACGGTGCCCGCGCCGGGCCGGTTCTCGACCACCATGGGCTGCCCCAGACGCTCTCCCAGGGCCGTAGCCAGCAAACGTCCCAGGATGTCGGTGGCTCCGCCTGGGGCAAAAGGCACGACCAGCTTGATGGGCCGGTCGGGGTAAGTCTGTGCCTGCGCCAGGCCGGGCGCGCCCAGCACCAGGGCGCTGAGCAGAAGACTCGATACGAAGAGGGAACGCAGCATGGTGAAGCTCTCCAGAAAGCACGTTGACAAAAGCGGGGGGTAGCGGGGGTTCACGGTGGGAGACGGAATGGCGAGCAGCGAGGCCCAGGTCACCCCAGCAAGGGGCTGCGCTGGCGCGCGTACCCACTGGCCTGGTCGTAGGCATGGCCGATCTGCAGCACGGCGGCGTCAGACTGTGCCGGGCCGATGATCTGCAGCCCCGCAGGCAGGCCGCCGGGGCCAAAGCCTGCGGGGGCTGCCAGCGCGGGCAGGCCGGCCATGGTGGCGGGCACCACGGTCTCCATCCAGCGGTGGTAGGTGTCCATGGTGCGGCCGCCGACCTCGTGGGGCCAGTCCAGCCCGGCATCGAACGGAAAGACCTGCGCAGCGGGCAACACCAGAAAATCGAATTGCTCGAACAGGCCGCGCAGCACCTGATACCACGCGCTGCGCACGCGGGCCGCGTCGTACACCTGCAGGGCCATCAGGCGCATGCCACGCTCGATCTCCCACACCGCCTCGGACTTCAGCAGCGCATGCGTGGCCGGGTTGCGATACAGGGCCGCATTGGCCCCTGCCACGCTGAAGCTGCGCAGGTCGATCCAGGCGTTCCACAGCTGCTTCAGGTCGAACGCGGGCACCACCGACTCCACTGTGCAGCCCACGGTGCGAAAGTGCTCCAGCGCCTGCTCGCAGGTGGCCAGCACGCCGGGCTCGGTGGGCAAATGGCCCCCCAGGTCACCCAGCCAGCCGATGCGGGCACCGCGCCAGTCGCGCTCCAGCGGCTGGCCCAGCAGGGCCACATCCTCGTGCCGGCGCGTGAGCGGCAGGCGCGCATCAAAACCCGCCTGCACCGACAGCAGCAGCGCCAGGTCCGGGATGTTGCGCGCCATGGGCCCGGCCACGCTGAACTGCTGGAAGAACACTTCCTCCGTCGGCCCGTGCGGCACCAGGCCGAACGAGGTGCGCAGGCCGTATACGTTGTTGAACGCCGCGGGCGTGCGCAGCGAGCCCATCATGTCCGAGCCATCTGCCACGGGCAGCATGTGCAATGCCACCGCCACGGCTGCGCCGCCGCTGCTGCCCCCCGCCGACACAGACGGGTTGCAGGCGTTGCGTGTGGTGCCATAAACGGGGTTGTAGGTGTGGCCGCCCAGGCCAAACTCCGGCGAGTTGCTGCGGCCGATGAACAGTGCGCCGCCTGCGCGCATGCGCTCGAACACCACGGCGTCGGTGGCCGACACCTGCCCGGCAAAGATGGGCGAGCCCCGCGTGGTGACCATGCCTGCGGCGGGCATGATGTCCTTGGGCGCCTGCGGAAACCCATGCAGCGGGCCCAGGCTCTCGTCACGCGCCAGTTGCGCATCGCGCTCTGACGCCTGCGTGCGCAGGGCGTTGCGGTCCGCCATCGCCACCAATGCATTCACCACGGGGTTCAGCCGGTCCACCTGGGCCAGGTAGGCGTCAAGCACCTCGGTGCAGGAGACCTCCCGTGCATGGATGGCGCGCGACAGTTCGGTGGCCGTGTAGTCCACGATGGGGCTGGGGGTCCCACCCGGGGTGACGCTGTTTGCAGAAGGCATGGGGGCTGGGGCCGGTGAATGTGTCATTGGTGAGTCAGCATAAGCAGCCCGCTGCGTTTCGACAATCAACGATTTCTGGGGTTATCTTTGCGTTTTACGCAATCCACCCCCCGAAAGGCCCCCGATGCTTTCCAGCCGCTTGCAGGACACCGCGCTGCGCTACTTTCTGGAAGTGGTGCGCAGCGGCTCGGTCAGCGAGGCCGCCGCGCGCCTCAATGTGTCGCCCTCGGCCGTGAGCCGCCAAGTCGCCGCCCTCGAAGACCTGCTGGGCGTGCCGCTGTTTGACCGGCGCCCACGCGGCATGGCGCCCAGCGCGGCGGGCGAGCTACTGGCCGCCCATGCCCGGCGCGGCGCGCTGGAGGCCGACCGCGTGGTCTCCGACATCCAGGCGCTGCAGGGCCTGCGCACGGGGCTGGTGCGCATCTGCAGCTCTGCGGGTTTTGCCATCGAGTTCCTGCCCCGCGTGATGGCGCAGTTCCGCCTGCAGTACCCCGGCATCCAGTTCCACCTGCGCGTGGCCAGCCCCGCAGCTGTGACCGTGGCGGTGCTCAACGGCGATGCGGACATTGGGCTGACCTACAGCCGCTCGGCCGAGCGGGACATCACCGTGCAGCACCGCCAGGCCGCGCCCGTCATTGCCATCATGCGGCCCGACCACGCGCTGGCACGCGCCCACTCCGTCACGCTGGCGCAGATGCACGCCTACCCCATCGCCCTGCCCGAGCGGGACAACACCGTGCGCCAGCTGTTCGACATTGGCTGCAGCCAGCGGGGCCTGGTCTTTGAGCCCGCGCTGGTGTGCAACCACTTCGAGACGCTGATGCACTTTGTGCTGCATGGCGGCGGCCTGTCCATCTCGGGCGAGGTGACGGTGCGCGATCGGGTGCAGCGCGGCGAGATGCATGCCGCCCAGATCCGCGAGCCCGGCATGAGCGCCCGCGCCGCCGAGCTGCAGACCCTGAGCGGCCGCACCCTGCCCGCTGCCGTGCGCATGTTACTGGAGTTTCTGCAGGCGCAGCTGCGGGACAATGCGCCACCGGCCACGCCCGCCAAAAGAAGCCAGCCCCCTGTCCCACTCCGCCAACGATGATGATGAAAACCGCCCAGATCGAGCCCTTCTTCGCCACCCTCAAGGCGGCCAACCCGATGCCCAACACGGAGCTGGAATACACCACCCCGTTCGAGCTGCTGGCCGCCGTGCTGCTGTCGGCCCAGGCCACTGACGTGGGTGTGAACAAGGCCACGCGCAAGCTGTTCCCCGTGGCAGGCACGCCCCAGGCCATCCTGGATTTGGGACTGGAGGGGCTGGAGGGCTACATCAAGACCATCGGCCTGTACCGCACCAAGGCCAAGAACCTGATGGAGACCTGCCGCATCCTGGTGGAGCAGCACGGCAGTGTGGTGCCCCGCACGCGCGAGGCGCTGGAGGCCCTGCCCGGCGTGGGCCGCAAGACGGCCAACGTGGTGCTGAACGTGGCCTTTGGCCAGCCCACGATGGCGGTGGACACGCACATCTTTCGCGTGAGCAACCGCACCGGCCTGGCACCGGGCAAGAACCCGCTGGCGGTGGAGCTGCAGCTGATGAAGCGCGTGCCCGCCGCCTATGCGGTGGACTCGCACCACTGGCTCATCCTGCTGGGCCGCTATGTATGCCAGGCGCGCAAGCCGCGCTGCTGGGAATGTGTGGTGAGCGAGTATTGCGACTACCGGCCGAAGACGCTGGCGCCCTAACGCGCAGAAAGCACAGTGCTTCAAATTTCATAGCAACCAGCGCATATTCTTCTGGCGCATCCAGCCAAAAACACTCAAAACCTGCGCTCTGGCAGAGGTTTCGATCCCTTGCGCAACCGCCAGCCTGCAAGGCCGGGTCAGACAACGCAGCGGGTGCCCAGCGCCGCCATTTCCTGCGACACCCCCACCCAGGCCACATCAAACCCCGCCACCTTGCGCTCCGGTGGCACGGGGTGCGCGCGCAGCGCCCAGGTGGCACCGGCCACCACGCTGTCGATCACGGGCACCGACACCTGCGGCTGCACGGCGGCAGCCATGCCTGCCAGCCCCGCCCCACCCAAAATGACGGCCTGCACCCCCATCTGCCGCACCACATCCCGGCAGGCCTGGGCCAGCAAGGCACGGGCTGCTTCGGGGTCAGCCGCCAGTTGCGCCCCGGTGGGGGCGACGGTGTGAATGCCTGCCAGTGCGTGGGCGTGGCCCAGCGCCTGGGCCAGCCGCTGCAGCATGGGGCCCCAGCGCTCGCCGCCGGTGACGATGGCAAAGCGGCCGTGGCGCGCAGCCTCGATGAATGACGCTTCGGCCAGGCCGGTGACGGGCACCGGACTGCTCTCGCGCAGCGCCATCAGGCCAGGGTCGCCAAAGCAGCCGATCAGCACCGCGTCGGGCGCAGTCTGCGGCTGTGCGATCTCATGCGCCCACACATCGAGCGCGGCGTGGGCCGCCACGGCGTAGCTCGCCTCGCACGCGATGTACGGTGCCCCAAAGCGGGCCGTGGCCGTGCGCACCGCCACATGCGAGCCCGCAGCCCCCTGCACATGCCGCTGCAGCAAGGCACTGACATGGGCCGACATGTTGGGGTTGATGACGAGCAGTTGGCGCATGGGCAAGCGTGTGAAAAAACCGTCAGACCCCGCCCAGCAACCGCGCCAGATCGGGCGCCTCTGCCGCAGGCGGCGTGAACTCCAGCTGCGACTCGATCCGAGCCAGGTGGGCCAGCATCAGCCGGGGCGCCTCGCGCGCGTCACGCAGGCGGATGGCGTCGATCAGCGCACGGTGCTCGCGGCAGCCGCAGGCCGTGGCCTCTTCGCGGGTCTGCGCGTGGCTGGGGCTGTAGGTCATCAGGATGAGCGAGGTGCGCGAGACCAGCTCTCGCAGGATGCGGCCCAGCGTTTGGTGCCCTGCGGCCTGCGCGATGTGCAGGTGGAAATCACCCGACAGGCGGATGGCGCGGCGCATGTCACCACTGGCGCGGGCGGCCTCTTCGTCGTCGATGCAGGTGCGCAGCGCGGCGATGTCGGCATCGGTGGCGTTGGCGATGAACAGCTCCACCAGACGCGGCTCCAGCAGGCGGCGGGCCTCGAACACTTCCAGCGCCTCTTGCGGCGTGGGCTGGGCAATGGATGCGCCCCGGTTGGGCGTGAGCGTAACGACCTGCTCGTTGGCCAGCCGCACCAGCACAGGCCGCACGCGGGTGCGGGACACGCCAAAGGCCGCCGCCAGCTTGTCTTCCACCAGCTTGGTGCCGGGTGGTAGCCGGTGGTCGAGGATGGCCGACACCATGCGGTCGTACATGTCGTTGTCGCTGAGCTGGCCCGTCGTGTCGGGCTGCACGGGCGGTTCGGTGACCGCAGCGCGCGCGCGCCGGGGCTTGGGGAGGGTGGTCGTCATAAGGGTGCCGTTTTTACCCCGAACGGCCCTTGCGCCTGCGGCCCAATGCCCACACCAGCGCCAGCGTGATACCCATGACCACAAAAGACACCACCGTGGTCAGCGTGCCCAGCGCGTAGATGGACGGCGTGGTCACCGTGCTGGTCAGGCCCTGCAGCTCCAGCGGCAGCGTGTTCGCGTCGCCGATGGCCTGCGAGGTGCGGGCGATCTCGTCCCAGCTCAGGGTGAAGCCGAACATGCCGATGCCCACGACCGAGGGTGCGATCAGCGGCAGCACCACGTGGGCGAAGCCCTGCCAGGGGGTGGCGCCCAGGTCGCGCGCCGCCTCTTCGTACGCGGGGTTGAAGCGGTTGAACACCGCGAACATGATGAGCAGGCCAAACGGCAGCGTCCACGTCAGGTGCGCGCCCAGGGCCGAGGTGAACAGGCCCAGCGAGGTGCCGTAACCTTCGAGCGTGCTTTCCATGCCCAGCCATTCGAGCGCGGCCTTGATGCCGTTGTCGATGAGCCGGAACTCCAGTCCGATGCCCAGCGAGACGATGATGGACGGCATGATGAGGCTGGCCACCACGATGAAAAACAGCGTGTTGCCGCCCGCCAGACGCTTGCGAAACGCCAGCCCGGCCAGCACCGACAGCACCACCGTGCACAACATCACCGCCACGCCCAGGCCCAGCGAGCGCCACAGCGCCGCGCCAATGTCCACCACACCCAGCCCTTCGGCCAGCTTGGAGAACCAGTGCAGCGACACGCCGCGCATGGGGAAAGTGAGCCCGCCCTCGGGGCCCTGGAAGCTCAGGATGAAGATGACGAACATGGGCCCGTACATGAACAGCACGAACAGCGCAAAGAAGATGGCCAGGGGCCAGAAGCTGGCGGGACGAGATTCACGGTCTTTCATCTCACAGCTCCTTGCGAATGTCGACGAGGCGCGTGAGGCCCCAGATGATCATCAGCACCACGGCCAGCAGGATCACGGCATTGGCCGCCGCCAGCGGGAACTGCAGGTAGGACGTCTGCACCTGGATGATCTTGCCAATCGATGCGATCTGCTGCCCGCCCATCACGCCGATGGTCACGAAGTCGCCCATGACGATGGTGATCACAAAGATTGAGCCGATGATGATGCCGGTGCGCGACAGCGGCACGATCACGTTCCACAGCGTCTGCCAGCCACTCGCGCCACTGTCGCTGGCCGCCTCGATGAGGCTGCGGTCGATGCGCATCATGCTGTTGAAGATGGGCACGATCATGAACATGGTGTACAGGTGCACGAAGGCCAGCACCACCGAGAAGTCCGAGAACAGCAGCCACTCCACGGGCGTCTCGATCAGGTTCATGCCCATCAGCGTCTGGTTGACCAGCCCATTGCGCCCCAGCAGCGGCACCCACGAGATCATGCGGATCACGTTCGACGTCCAGAACGGGATGGTGCACAGCACGAACAGCAGGGTCTGCATGCCCGAAGAGCGCACATGGAAGGCCAAAAAATAGGCCACGGTGAAGCCGATCACCAGCGTGATCAGCCACACCAGATAGCTGAACTTGAGAGTGGAGTAATACGTCTTGAGCGTGACACACAGGCCCTCCGACGCATCGCCACAGCCCGCGAAGATCGACACGTAGTTCTTGAACGTGAAGCCGGGCAACAGCTCGTACTCATTGAAGTCCCAGAAGCTGACCATCACGATCAGCGCCAGCGGAATCAGAAAAAACAGCGCGAACACCAGCGTGAACGGCGCGGCCTGCCACCAGGCGGCAATGCTACGACCGGGGACGGCTGCAGCAGGTAAGGACGGGGTGGTGGTGCTCATGGTGTTTGCAATCAATGAATCCAAAGGTCTACCGTTCGGCGCTTGCTCTTGAGACTGGCGCTGCTCAAGGCCAGTGCCCCCGTGCAAGGGCCGCCCCGCCGCACCGGGGGCGTCCCCCTCCCGACCCGCGCAGCGGGTCGAGAGAGGGGTGAAGGCGCGCAGCGCCTCAGGGGGTGCACTCCTTACGCCGCGACGAATTCATTCCACTTCTGCACCATGTAGTTGTTCTCGTCCATCAGCGCGTTCCAGCAGGCAATGCCACCCATGCGCGACTCATAACTGCCGCCGTCGCGCACTGCACCGGCCTTGGCCAGCACGTCGCCATTGGGGCTCTTGATGTCCTGCGTGGCGGGCTTGCCTTCCATCCAGTAGGCCCACTCGTAGGCTTCCATCTTGGACTTGGCGGTCTCCAGCACGGCGCTGTAGTAGCCCTGGCGGTTCAGGTAGGCACCGGCCCAACCATCGAGGAACCAGTTGATGAACTCGTAGGCGCCATCGAGCTTGCGGCCGCTCAGCGTGGCGGGCAGGCCAAAGCCTGCGGCCCAGGCCCGGTAGCCTTCCTTCAGGGGCTGGAAGTTGCAGGCGATGCCCTTGGTGCGCACGGCGGTGACGGCCGGGCTCCACATCGACTGGATCACCACCTCGCCCGAAGCCATCAGGTTCACCGACTCGTTGAAGTCCTTCCACAGCGCGCGGAACTGGCCCTGCTTCTTGGCCTCGATCAGGGTCTTGATCGTGAGATCGATCTCCTTCTTGGTCATGTTTCCCTTGTCGGGGTACTTGTAGAGGCCCATGGCCTCGACCACCATGGCGGCGTCCATGATGCCGATCGAAGGAATATTCAGGATCGCGGTCTTGCCCTTGAACTCAGGGTTGAGCAGCTCGGCCCACGAGTTGATCGGGCGCTTGATCAGGTCGGGGCGGATGCCCAGCGTGTCGGCGTTGTACACGGTGGGGATCAGGCTCATGAACTGCGTGGGCGCAGTCGCGAACTTCTTGGACTTTTCACCTTCCAGGTAGATCACCTTCTTGGGTGCGGTGCCCTGATCACCCACGGCTTTGCCGGCCACCTGGCCGGTAGTGAACAGCGTGGTGATCTTGTCGGCGTTCTTGATGCGCTTGGTGTCGATGCCCTTGAGGTTGCCCGTGGGCACGATCTTTTTCAGCGAGAAGTACTCGGTGTCGATCAAGTCAAAGCTGTTGGGCGCGGTGACGGCGCGCTTGGTCACGTCGTCCGTGGTCACGGCCACGTACTGGATCTCGATGCCGGTGTCGGCCTTGAACTTCTCGGCAATCGCCTTGTCCTGGTTCACCGCCGTGCCCAGGTAGCGCAGCACGATCTTCTCTTGCGAATGCACGGCCGGGAACATGCCAGCGGCCAGGATGCCCGCCGTGCCCTTGAGCAACGAGCGGCGCGCCACTCCAGTGGCATCGGAGACAACAACAGGGGAATCAGCACGGGAAGCATCGGACATGGGAAAACTCCTTGGGTTGCGGAAGGGGACGGGTGGAAAAAGAGGTAAAGCGGCGGCGCGGTCAGGCGGCGACGGCCACTGCGGGAGCGGGCACCGCCAGTGATGCGACAGCAGGCTGGGAGAGCGGGTGTGCCTGGTCGGGCGTCCAGTGCAATTGCACGCCCTGCCCCACCTGGTAGGGCTGCGCAGCAAAGGCGGCCTCGGACACCATCACCGAATACGCCGCCGTGGCGTTGGCCGACAGAACTGCGCCGTGCTTTTGCAGGCCCACCAGCACATAGGTGCCTTGGTATTCCACATCGGTCACCACGGCCTGCATACGCTGGGTGCCCCAGGGCAACTCGGCATGGGTGGGGGCGATCTGCAGGTGGTCGGTGCGCACACCCACCTTGCCCTCGGGTGTGTCGATCACGTTGTGGCCGCCCATGAAGCGCGCCACAAACTCGCTGGCGGGCCGGTTGTAGACCTCGTGCGGGCTGCCCACCTGCTCAATCACGCCGTGGTTCATCACCACCATGGTGTCGGCCAGGGCCATAGCTTCTTCCTGGCTGTGGGTCACATGGATGAAGGTCAGGCCCAGCTCTTTTTGCCAGCGGCGCAGCTCGGCGCGCATCTGGATGCGCAGAAAAGGGTCGAGCGCGGACAGCGGCTCATCGAGCAGCAGCACGCGCGGCTGGGTGATCAGGGCCCGCGCCAGCGCCACGCGCTGCTGCTGCCCGCCGGAGAGTTCTGCAGGCTTGCGCTCGGCCAGGTGACCCAGAGCCACGCGCTCCAGCAGGTCGCGCGCCTTGGCCTGGCGTTCGGCCTTGGCCACGCCTTTCATCTTCAGGCTGAAGGCCACGTTGTCCAGCGCAGAGAGGTGCGGAAACAGCGCAAAGCTCTGGAACATCATGGCCGTGCCGCGCGCGGCGGCGGGCAGGTCGGTGATGTTGCGGTTTTCCAGCAGGATGTCACCACTGGTCACCGACTCGTGCCCCGCAATCATGCGCAACGTAGTGCTCTTGCCGCAGCCCGAAGGCCCCAGCAGGCAGCAGTAGCTGCCGCTGGCAATGCGCAGGTTGATCGCATCCACGGCGGGCTTGCCTTGGGCGTAGCGTTTGGTCAGCGCCACGATTTCAATGGCGGCGGAGGTGGGCGCAAGGTGGGTGCTTTGCATGGCGTATGCCCTACGCAAGGCCCATGCCAACTTTGTACACAATGTTTTATGAACTTTGCATACAAAATGCACCAACACGGCGCAATATCCCGCCCCATACCGGTCCACACCCGCGCTGCCCCTGGTCCAACCTCGGGCAAACCATGCACCGAAACAGCGCTGAGCCGTGCGGGTGCGTGGCTATACTGGCTTCGCCTTTGAAACAATTTATTACGTCGGCACGTCCCTCCCCCTCCTCTTGCCTGCCGCATGACGAACCTCGACCCGCGCTCCATGATCGCCCTGGCGGGCTTCATGTCTGCCGTCATGGCCCTGGTGCTGCTGTTCATGCGGCGGCACTACCCGCCCAGCATCCGGGGCGTGGGCGGATGGGCGGCGGCGCCATTGCTGTGGCTGCTGTCCACCGTGCTGTTTGGCGCGCGTGGCGCCATCCCCGACTGGCTGGGCCTGGTGCTGGCCAACCAGTTGCTGGTGCTGGGCTCGGTCACCTATTACATGGGCACCCGCCAGTTCATGGGCCAGCCCGCCACCTGGCGCACTTGGAACTGGGTGATGGCCGGCACCACGGTGGTGTTTGCCTGGCTGACCTACGGGTGGCCCAACTATGCGGTGCGGGTGGGGTTTTTCACCGTGGTGATGGGGGCGCTGTACGCCGCGCAACTGCGCTTCATGCTGCGCCACGGGGGGCGCAACTTCCCGGTGCGGCTGGTGGAGGTGATGCTGGGCCTGCACATGCTGGTACTGGGGGTCAGGCTGGGTTCGATACTGGCAGGGCACGCGGGCAACGACCTGATGGAGCCATCGCTGTTCCAGACCCTGTACATCGGCGCCTATGCGCTCACTGTGCTGATGCTGTCCATTGGCGCGGTGCTGATGGCTACGGACCGCTTGCGCACCGAGCTAGAGCACCTGGCCACCTATGACTCGCTGACCCAAACCCTCAACCGCCGTGCCTTGCTGCAGCGTTGCGAGGACGAGCTGGAGCGCGCGCAGCGCTACGGCGGCGGTCCGTCCATCATGATGGTGGACCTGGACAACTTCAAGGCAGTGAACGACACGCGCGGCCACCAGCACGGCGATGCGGTGTTGGTGCACTTTGCCGAGCGCACCCGCCAGGTGCTGCGCCGCGCCGACCGCCTGGGTCGCTACGGGGGCGAGGAATTTCTGGTGCTGCTGCCGGGAGCCGACGCGCAAGCGGCCCTGGCCGTGGCCCAGCGCATCCACGCCACGCTGGCCTCGGGGCACCCGCTGGACTGCGAGGTGAGCATCGGGCTGACCAGCTGGTCCGGGTCACACGAGACCCTGGACGCGATGCTCTCCCGCGCCGACGCCGCGCTGTACCGCGCCAAGGAAGAAGGCCGCAACCAGACCGTGGTGGGCTAGAGCCTGCCCAAGCAGGGCGGCTCAGGCCGTCTGCGTCGCCACGCCAGCCGATTCAAAACTCGCCATCTCGCGCAGCACGGCGCAGGCCGATTGCAGCAACGGCCAGGCCAGCGCCGCGCCCGAACCCTCGCCCAGGCGCAAGCCCAGGTCCAGCAGAGGCTCTGCCTGCATCTGCGCCAGCATCAGGGTGTGGCCCCGTTCGCCCGAACGGTGGGCAAACACGCAGCGCTGCAGCACCTGAGGCGCGATGCGGCTGGCCACCAGCACGGCCGCGCTGGTGATGAAGCCATCCACCACAATCACGCGCCGCTCGGCCGCTGCCTGCAGCACTGCGCCCACCAGCGTGGCCACCTCGTAGCCACCCAGGGCAGCCAGAGCCTCCAACGGGCTGGTGGCGCCCGCATTGGCGTCCAGCGCCTGCTGCAGCACCAAGCGCTTGCGTTCGATGCCCGCAGCATCCAGCCCCGTGCCCGCGCCCGTCACCTCGACCAGCGGCAGCCCCGCCAGGCGCGCCAGCAGCAGCGACGCCACCGAGGTGTTGGCAATCCCCATCTCGCCCAGCAGCAAGGCGTTGCCTGGCAGGGCACGCACCACCTCCACCCCGTTGGCCAGCGCCTGGGCACATTGCTCGGCACTCATGGCCGGGCCGACGGAGGCGTCCTGCGTGCCGGGTGCCACCTTGCGCAGCAACAAGCGGGGCTGGCCGGGTGCTGCATCGCGCGCAGCAATGGGCTTGGCCACACCACAGTCCACCACCGTGAGGCCCAGGCCATGCTGGCGCGCAAGCACGCTCACGGCCGCGCCACCCGCCAGAAAATTCTCCACCATCTGCCAGGTCACATCGCTCGGGAACGCCGAGACACCCCGCGCGGCCAGGCCGTGGTCGCCCGCGCACACCAGCATCTGGGGGGCATGCAGCACGGGGGATTCGGTGCCCAGAATCACGCCCAGGCGCAACGCCAGGCGCTCCAGCAGGCCCAGCGAGCCCAGGGGCTTGGTCTTGTGGTCAATGACGTGCTGCAGGCGGCTGGCCAACGCGGCATCATGCAGGTCAGCAACGGATGGAAGTACGAAAGATGAGGTCATGGTGATGGAGAACACAAAGAACGCCGTGCACAAAGCGGCACAGCAGGGTTTTGAAAAAGAAGCGCAGGCCTACGCGCGCGGCAGGCCGGACTACCCGGCGGCGCTGTCGGCCTGGCTGGCACAGACGTTGGGACTGGGCCCCGGTCGTGAGGTGGCCGATGTGGGCGCGGGCACCGGCAAGTTCACCGCGCTGCTCACAACCACCGGGACCGCGGTGGTGGGCGTGGAGCCCGTGGACGCTATGCGCGCCAAGATCGAAGCCTTGCAACTGCCCACGGTGCGCGCCGTGGCGGGCACGGCACAGGCCATTCCGCTGCCGTCCGGCACGCTGGATGCCGTGGTCTGCGCACAGGCCTTCCACTGGTTTGCCACCCGCGAAGCCCTGGACGAATTCCATCGCGTGCTGCGGCCGGGCGGCAAGCTGGGCCTGGTGTGGAATGTGCGCGATGAGTCGGTGGACTGGGTGGCGGAGCTCACCACCATCATCACGCCCCACGAGGGCGATGCCCCGCGCTTCTACAAGGGCGACTGGCGCAAACCCTTTCCACACCCCGGTTTCGGCCCATTGGTCGAGACCCGGCTGACCCACGAGCATGTGGGGCCACCCCAGCAGGTCATCGTGGACCGTTTCATGTCGATCAGTTTCATCGCGGCCCTGCCGGATGCTGAACGCGCCAAGGTGCGCGCCCAGATCGAGGCTTTGATAGCCCGACACCCCGCGCTGCGCGGGCAGGACACCGTACGCTTTCCGTACACCACCCTCGCCTGCCACTGCGAACGGGTGTGAGGGGCTGAATGGCGCCACGGTATCCGGCACGCTAAGGCGCTACCAGCGCATCCAGCACGCCCGGTGTGAAGCTGTTGCCCAGGAAGCCCGCGAGTCCGTCAAACACGCTGTCCAGCGTGGGCACCTGCGCGCCAAACAGCGCGTGCAGTACCGCAGCATCCTCGAACAAGCCGTGCAGGTACACACCCAGCACGTTGCCTGCCGGGTTCTGCCAGGCGATGCCGGGGATGACCTCGCGCGCCACATCGCCCTTGGCAGCCATGGCCGGGTGCTGGGCGGTTTGGCCGTGGTGGATTTCGTAGCCCGTGGCGGACACACCCGCCAGCGCAGCCCAGGCCCCCAACACCGCACCAAACTGCGCCTGGGTGCGTTGCACGGTCTTGGCAACCTCGAAGGTGGTGACCAGCGGCAGCAGGCCCAGGCCCGGAGCATTGCCGTCGATGCCTGCGGTGTCGATCAATGCCTCGCCCAGCATCTGCAGGCCGCCACACACGCCCAGCACCGTGCCGCCCTGCCCCGCGTGATGGGCAATGGCCTGGTCAAGCCCTTGCGCGCGCAGCCAGGCCAGGTCGGCAGCGGTGGACTTGGAGCCCGGCAGCACAACCCAGTCGGTGGGCTTGAGGCCCGCCAGGTCGGCCGGGCTGCGCGCCCAGATCAGGCGCACGCCGGGCACGTTCTTGAGCGGCTGAAACTCGTCCAGGTTGCTGATGCGCGGGTAGGCGATGACGGCCACGGTGGTGTGGACCGCGCCCGCTGACAAGGTGCGGTCATCAAACACGCCGTCCTCCTCGGGCAGGCCGTGGCGCCATTGCATGGGGATGGTGGCCACGGTGGGCACACCCGTGAAGTCTTGCAGCATCTGCGGCGCAGGCGCCAACAGGCTGGCATCGCCGCGAAACTTGTTGAGCACAAAGCCTTGGATCAGCGCGCGCTCGCCCTCGGGCAGCAGCGCCCAGGTGCCGTACAGGTGGGCGAACGCGCCGCCCCGGTCGATGTCGGTCACCAGCAGGCAGCGCGCATCGGCATGGCGGGCTACGCGCATGTTGACGATGTCGCTGGCGTGCAGGTTGATCTCTGCGGGCGAACCGGCGCCCTCGATCACCACCACGTCGTTCTCGGCACGCAGTGCATCCAGCGCTGCAGCGATCTGCGGCCACACCTTTTCGCTGCGGCCGCGCCAGGGCATGGCCGTGAGTTCGGCACTCACCTGCCCCATCAGCACGACCTGGCTGTGCGTGTCGGCCTCGGGCTTGAGCAGCAGCGGGTTCATGCGCACCTCAGGCTCGGCGCGGGCTGCGAGGGCCTGGAAATACTGGGCACTGCCGATTTCGCCCATCACACCCGCAGGGCCGGGCACCACACGCGCGTTGTTGCTCATGTTCTGCGCCTTGAACGGCGCAACCTTCAGACCCTGGTTACTGTAGTAACGGCACAGCGCCGTGGTGAGCCAGCTTTTGCCAGCGCCGCTGGTGGTGCCCAGCACCATCACACAACGGGCCAATTGGGGAGCAGAGTTTTCAGTCAAGGCAATGGGCGGACCATGCGGTCCATGATGTGTTCAAGTGCTGCGGCCGCATTGGTGCAGCGGCCCGTGTGCACGGGAGAGGTCTGGATGATGGCGCTGCGCTTGGCGGTGAGCCAGTGAAAGCGCTGGCGGTACGGCAGGCGCGCGATGGGGCCACAGCCTTCGTCGCCCGCACAGATGGCCACGATGGCGGCCAGGTGGCGGCGCACGGCGTCAATGTCGGCGTGCGGGTCCATGGCCAGCAGGCGCGCTTCATCGAGCGCGATGGCAGCCTGGAGAAAGCCGGTGCGCTGGCACGACAGGATCACGCCCGCGTTGATGAACTCTTCGCGCTCCACGCGCGGCACCACGCGCACGATGGCGTAGTCATACACCTCAGGCACGTGCATCGGCGGCCTCCTTCAGTGCATTCACCCAGGTGGCGCGCCCGGCCAGGCGGGCGCAGAAGTAGTCCACATAGGCCTGGCGGTGGGTGGCGGCGGCGGTCAGCAGGCCTTCTTCGTGGTCGGCGCCGGCCAGCACCAAAAACTCGTCGGGCACCTCGGCCAGGATGCCTGCCACCATCTCGGGCGTGAGGCGTGCGGCCAGCTCGGCATCCACCTGCGCGAGCAGCGTGGCCCGGGCCAGCAGCACATGGTCGGCAATGGGCGCAAAGGGTTTGGCGGGCAGGGCCACCGTGCCGTTCCAGGCGTGGTGAAAGGTCAGCGCCGCACCGTGGTCGATGAGCCAGGGCTGGCGGTGCCACATCAGCAGGTTGGTGTTGCGCGCAGTGCGGTCCACATTGCCCACCAGCGCGTCGAACCACACTAGGCGTGATGCGAAATCATCCGACACCACATCCACAGCCGGGTCGAAATTGAGCGCGCCCGACAGGTAATCCAGCCCCACGTTCAGGCCACCGCTGGCGCGCACCAGGTCCTGGATTTCGGGATCGGGCTCGGTCTGCGCCAGGGCGGGGTCGAGCTGGGCCAGCACGATCTCGGGCACGGGCAGGCCCAGCGCACGGGCAATGCCACCCGCAATGATCTCGGCCAGCAGTGCGCGCACGCCCTGCCCGGCGCCACGGAACTTGAGCACGTAGGTGCCCAGGTCGTCGCCCTCGACGATGGCGGGCATGGAGCCCCCTTCGCGCAGCGGCGTGACGTAGCGATTGACGGTGATGGTTCTCACAAGGTCTCCCTCGATCCGATGGAATGCGGGATGGTACGGCCCGCAGGGCCCAAGACGGCCTGCCATGCGGCCCGCAGCGCATCTTGTGCGGAGGGCGCCAGCACCCCCAGGCGCACGGTGCCGGGCAGGCCGAACGACGCCGCATCGCGCAGCTTGATGCCACTGGCGCGCAGCGCAGCCAGATCGCTCTGCAACGTGTGGGTAGCAGGCTGCACGCAGAAATAGTTGGCCAGGCTGCCCGCGTGCACAGCCCAGCCCAGATCGGTGCACAGCGTCTGCTGGCGCGCCTTCCAATCGCCCAGAGTACGCAGGCTGTGCACCAGCCATTGCTGCACGGTGGCCTGCGTCCACGCCTGCAGCAGTGCCACGCCGTGGGCGCCCACGGGCCAGGAAGACGCCAGGGCCGTCAGCCCCAGCGCCTGCTCTTCACAGTCTGGCGGCGCAATCGCATAAGCGGCACGTACACCCGTCAGCCCCAGGGCCTTGTTGGGGGTCCAGAGCTGCCAGCAGGCCGAGGGCATGAGCGGCGACGGCGCGCCAGCCCATGCGCCCTCCGCGCCGAGCCGCAGGGGGACATACGCGCAGTCGAGCACACGCCAGGCAACGTCGGCATCGCTTTGTCGCCAACCGCGCAACGAGGGGTCTTCCACACCCAGAGGGCTGGAGGGCTCGCACGCCCATTGCAGGCCCGCTGCGGCGCCGCCGCCCCGCAGCACCTCCAGCCCGCGCACCTGCGCGGCCTGGGCGTAGTCGCCATAGCTGTGTAGCGGCACGGCTACCTGCACCGCGCCCTGCTGTGCGGCCAGCGCGGTGATGCGGTGGATGAACTCGCTGGCACTGGCCGCCAGCACGATGCGCCCTGGCGATACACCGTGGAAGGCACCCAGGGCCTCGCGCAGCGCCGTGTAGGCCGGGTCGGGGTAGCGCGTGGCGTCGGCCGCCTGCACGGCGTGCAGCGCCTCAGGGCATGGCCCGCAGGCGTTGCTGTTGGTCGAGAAATCAAACACCGGAACGCCCGCGGCGTCCGGGCCACCGTGCAACGGCGTGGGCGCAGAGAAACGACGCGGCGAGCTCATGCATGCGCCCAAGCAAACACCACCAGCACCAGCAACTGCAGGCCCGCCACCACGGGCACCATGGCCAGCACCACCTGCGTGCCCAGGCGTGCAGCGCGCCGCGTATCGAGCGGCCCCGCCCGGCGGCCCTTGCTGTGCAGCGTGTACACCCCGGGCTTGGCCAGGCGCACGTTCAACGCCAGTGCCATGGCCGCCATGGGCCAGCCGCTGTTGGGCGATGGCGTCTTGCGCGCCTGGCGGGCCAGCGTGGAAAACGGCAGTCCCCTGGCGACCACCGCCAGCAACAAGGCGGTGATGCGGGCCGGCACCCACGACAGCACATCGTCCGCCCGCGCCGCCCACTTGCCCGCCCATTGCCAGTAGCGCCCGCTGCGCATGCCGGGGTAGCCCCACATGGCGTCGGCCGTATTGGCCATGCGGTACAGCGCAGCCCCCGGCAGACCCAGCAGCGCAAACCAGAACAGCGGCGCCACCACGGAATCGTTGAGGTTCTCAGCCAGCGACTCGATAGCGGACTCGCGCACCTGCACGGCGGTGAGAGCGCTCACGTCCCGGCTCACCAGCCGGGCCAGTTGCGCGCGCCCGGCGGGCAGCGACTGGCCCAGCGCTACCTCCACCGCCAGCACCTCGTCGTGCAGCATGCGCCAGGCCAGCAGGGGCTTGAGCAGCAGCGCCAGCATGCCGAGGGCAAGCCAGCCGATCAGCGTCAACGCCAGGTGCTGCAACCACCAGGAAACTATCAAAACAATAGCAGCCAAGGCAATCCACACTAGCGCCCCCAGCCAAAAACGCCGAAAGTCCTGTACCACAGGCGTCAGCGGGGCCACCCGCCCCCCCCCCCAGTGCAAGGCCGTGCCCATCCACACCACCGGGTGCCAGCGGGCGGGCGGCTCCCCCAACCACCAGTCAATGGCCAGCGCCAGCAGCGGCGCTCCCATCCACACCGCTGCCGCAGGCCAGCCCAGGCCCGGGAGCAGTAGCAAGGACCAGTGCTCGGACACAGTGTCTCAGTCTTCGATGCCGCGCTGCGCGGGAATGCCCGCCTTGAACGCGTGCTTGATCAGCTGCATCTCGGTCACGGTGTCGGCCAGCTCGATGATCTCGGGGGGGCAGCGGCGGCCGGTGAGGCACACGTGCACGTCCTTGGGCCGATCGCGCAGGGTCTGCAACACGCCGTCGAGCGGCAGCCAGCCGTAGATCAGCGGGTAGGTGATCTCGTCCAGCACCACCAGAAAATGCGCGCCCGACAGGATGGCGGCGCGCGCCTTTTCCCAGCCGTCGCGCGCAAGCTGGGCCGAGTGCTCCAGGTCCTTGCTCTTCCAGCTGAAGCCGTCGCCCAGCCCCTCGATGGGCAGGCCAATCTGCTCGAACATGCGGTGCTCGCCAAAACGCGCGGTGGGCACCTTCATGAACTGGAAGATCTTCACGGCCTTGCCCCGGCCATGGGCGCGCAGCGCCAGGCCAAAGGCGGCCGTGCTTTTGCCCTTGCCGTCGCCGGTGTTGACGATGACAAGGCCCCGGCGTTCGCCCTCGGGTTTTTCGTAGCGTTTTTCGGTGGGCGGGGTTTCGATCTGCATGGTGTCGATTCTTTCAGAGAGGCCAGGCATCAAACGCCGGCCGGTTGCAACGGGGAAGACAACGACGACGGACGGCGCGCCTGCCACGCGGCGCCCGCCATCGCCACCAGGGCCATGACCAGCAGGGCCACGATGCCGGCCATGCGCTCCACGGGGCTGGGCTCGGTGGCGCTGTCAGAAGGGGCTGGCTCCGGCTGCCGCTCCAGCAACACGCCCATGGTAGGCACGGCGGGCGCGGAAGGTGGTGCTTCTGCCTGGGCGGGCGGCGCGGGCAGGTCAGCGGCGGGGGACGCAGGCTGTGGCGCTGCCAGGGCTGGCGACTGCGGCGCGGCAATGGCCATGCCTGCAGGCGGGGTCAGCTCTACGGACTCACCACGCGCCGCTCGCTCCACCCAGCGGCGCACGCTGGGCAGCTCGGCCGCCAGAGGCGCGGCACGCGTCAGCTCCTGGTACATCTGCGCCAGTTGTTTTTGCGTGTCAGCATCGGCCTGCCAATAGCCCTGGCGCTGCGCCTGCACCAGGCGCTCCAGGGACTGGGCATAGGCCTGCGGATGCTCTTTGAGCCACTCGGGCAGGCCCAGCTGGTGCTTGTCGCGCACCAGCACGTCGTAGAAGCTTTGCCAATGGTCGCTGCGCACCGTGTCGCGCGCCACGGCCTGCCAGCCCCAGGCGAACTGCACGGCCTTGAGCACCTGCAGTGTGCCCGAATAGCCCTCGGCCTTCTGCGCCTGGAGCCAGCCCGGGTGCAGGTAACGCGACTGCATCTCCAGCGCAATGGCGCGCTGTGCCGTTTCGGTGGTGGGCTCGCCTGCATCCTGCAGCTGGGCCACATGCAGCTCCAGCCCCTGTGCTCGCCCCGCCACGCGGGCGGCCGCCGACAGGCCGCCCAGGTACTGGAAGGGGTCGTCCGAGCTGACCATGGCGTACAGGTGCGAGCTGCGCGACAGGATGGCCGCGTCGGTGCGACGCAGGTGCGCCCCCAATGCCTTCGCCGCCGTGCCGCCCGCCACGCCCGTCACCGGCTCGCCCTCCAGGTAGGGCTGGCTCATGCGTTCGAGGAACATCTGGCCCAGGCGCGCATCGTTGGTTTGCAGGCCGTCGCTTTGCACCGCGTCAGACAGGCCGGTGCCGTAGTCGCCCACCGCATTGCCGAACGCGCGCACGCGCGCCAGTTGCTCGGCCTGCGCGCGGGGCACGCCCTGCTTGCGCAGTTCCTGGCCGATCTGCGCGGTATTGCGAGCGATCACGTTGCCGGGCTCGGCTGTGGCGGCCTGGGCCACCGCGCGGTCGAGCAGCGCCATCAGCGCGGGGAATTGGTCACGGTACGAGCCGGTGATGCTCATGAGCACATCGACGCGCGGGCGTTTCAGCTCATCGGCGGGAATGGTCTCGACCCGCACCGGGCGGCCCGAGTCATCCCACACCGGGCGCATGCCCAGCGCCACGAGCGCCTGGGCTTCCATGATGCCCTGGTGGCGCAGCGTTTCACCCGCCCACAGCGACAGCGCCATGCGCTCTGGCGCCTGGCCGCCATGGCGCGCCTGGTAGTCCTTGAACCAGTCGTTGAACAGCGTCTGCGCCACGGCATAGGCCTGGCGCGTGGGCAAGCGGCTCGGGTCCAGCCCCGTGAGGTTGCGGCCTGTGGGCAGGCTCTCGGGGTTGCGGATGGGGTCGCCGCCGTACGCAGCGGTGAGAAAACGGCCCTCCAGCCCTGCGAGCAGGCCGGGCATTTCGCCTTCGGTGGCCAGCAAGCGCTCCAGCTCCTGCGCGCGCTGGGCCAGTTGCAGCAGCGCGGGCGTGTCGATGGGTTGGCGCGCGGCGCGGTTGGGCACATGGTCTTCGGCGCGCACCACGTCGGATGCACCCGCTGCACCCAGCGTTGCAGCCTGCGCTGGCAGCACGGGGCGCAGGTCCAACACGCTGGCAGCCTGCGCGTCGGTCAGCGCCACTTCCAGCCAGCGCGCGGGGCGCGCTGCCAGCACCGCATCGTGCTTGATGAGAAAAGCCTCATCGATGTCCTCGCCCAGCGCCTCGATCAGCGGCTTGCGCAGCGCCTGCAGGATGGTCTCGCGCCGCTGCTCGGGCGCGGGCACGCGGCCGAACACGGCCAGGCCCTTGGGCTGCGAGCTTTGCGCGAGCTGGTCCAGGTAGGGATGCAGGATTTCAAGGAAGCCGCTGAAATCGGCCGCGATGCGCGCGGCGCTCCAGCCCAGGTCGCGGTGCAACTGGTGCTCCACAAACTGCGCCACCAGCTGCTTTTCGAGCGCGCGGCGCGTGGGGCCTTCGTCCACGGTTTCCCATTCGTGCATCACCTCGTGCATGTGGGCCATGCGCGCCTCGAAGCCTGCCGGGGCGAACACGGGCGTGCGGTGGCTCACCAGCACGGCGCGGCCCCGGCGCTTGGCCGTGAGGGCCTCGCCCAGGTTGTCCACGATGTAGGGATAGACCACGGGCAGGTCACCGAGCGGCAGCAGCGCGTCGTCGTGCACATCCAGCGCACGCGCCTTGCCACCGGCCCATTCCTGCGTGCCATGCGTGCCAAAGTGGATCAACGCATCGGCCTCCAGCTCCGCCCACAGGTACACCGCCAGGTAATGGTGCGACAGCGGCGCCTTGCTCTTGTGCATGAACGGGTTCTGGCCCAGGCGCAGTGTTTCCTCGCGCGGGGGTTGGGGCAATACCGAGAGCTGGCCCACCTGCAGGCGCGGGATGGCGAACACCTTTTCGCCCTGCCAATCGACCACGTAGCGGCTCTTTTCGGGCGTGCCCCAGTGCGCGTTCATGCGCTCGCGCACGGCCTTCGGCAGCGTGGCCAGGTGCTGCTCATAACGCGCCAGCGGCAGCGCGGCGGCCTGTCCGTTTTGCAGCAGCGCGCGCACATCAGCACCGGGGTAATAGGCGGCCAGCAGCGGCTTGAGCCCATCGATCCAGCCCTGCTCGGGCACACGCTCGGTGCGGTAGCCCGCCTGGGCCAGGCCGCCAGAGACCTGCTCCAGGCTGCGCGGCACGTTGAGGAACGAGGCACCGAAGTTGGTGCCGCCCGGCGGGTAGTTGTAGACCATGGCCACCAGGCGCTTGTCGGCAGCGGGTTTGGTCTGCAGTGCGATCAGCCGCCGCGCCTTCGCGGCCACAGCCTGGGCCTGGCGCTCGATGAGGCGAAAGTCCTGCCCCTCGGCGCCGTGGGCTGCGACCAGGACCGGGTCGATGGCACCGGCCGCTTCGGGCTGGGCCAGGTAGAACGGCACATCGGACAGCGACAGGCCCGTGTCGCTGGCCTCCCACGCGGCGGCATCGCCCGCGCGGTAGGGCTGGGTGCCCAGCAGCGGCACGCCCCAGCGGGCCAACAGCGGCTGCAGCGCAGCGGCCTGGGGCACGAGCTGGTGCAGCACCAAGGCAGAGGCATGCAGGCGGCCCGGGCCGGTGCCGTTTTCGGGGGGCAGCTCCAGCACCTCGGCCAGCGTCTGCGCCGTGACCTGCTGGCCAAAGGCCGCATAGGCGAACAGGCCCTGCTGGCGGAAGGTGTGCAACCAGGCATCGAGCCACTCCGTGCTGCCGTCGATGAAGTGGTGGCGGTGCACCAGCACGGCCACGGCGGGCAGGCTGCGCAGCGCGGGCTGGCCCTGGCGCCAGTCCTCCAGCGCGGCGGCGTTGGGCAGCAGGCGGGGCGCGTCGGGGTGGTAGATGCCCCGGGGGGGCAGGACGTCGGGCGCGGGCAAGGTCGGCATCGCAACACCCGCCACGGTGGCACGCGCCAGGGCAATGGCGCTCTTCAGGTTGCGCGGGCCACCGGCCTGCAGGTAGGCCACCATGCGGGCGGGCGCATCGAGCGCGGTCAAGTCGGCGGCAGGCGTGCCCGCAGGCACCCAGACCACGCGGCCCGGGGCGCGTGCGGCGCGGGCCTCGAGCTGCGCGCCGACCATGCGGCGCAAGCGCGCCTCCACGCTGGCATGCGGCGCATCCACCCACACCATGGCGGCGCCTGCCAGTGCGCGCTCCAGCTTCTGGGCCTGGGCCGCGTCCAGTACCGCCGGGCCGGCCAGCGGGTAATCGATGTGCACAAAGCCCAGGCCCGCGTCGGAGGCCAGGCGCTGCACCATGGCCGTGCGTGGGGCGGTGGTGATGTCGGACGTGAGCCAGAGCAACACCAGCGCCGTTTTTTCAGCGCCGCCCGCTGCCAAGGCTTTATCAGCCTGGACGGCATGCACCAGTGGCGCAGCCAGCAGCAGGCACCACAGTGCCGCACGCAAGATCAGTGTCTTCATGGCTTGGCGGGTGCCGGCGTGGCGGCGCCACCCGCGCCACCGGCCGAAGCGCCGGCAGGAGCAGCGCCCGTTTCAGGGATGTAGACGATGTTGCCGTCTTCGAGCTTGTAGGCCACGCCCGCGCGCACGCCCTGCCCTTGCGCTGCGCTGCCAGCGCCCTTGAAGCGCACTTCCTTGCCCTGCTCGCGCACGACCACTTCCATGTCAGGCTGGCCCGCGTTGCGGATGATGGTGACGCTCTCGTGGGCGCTGGTCTGGCTCTGCACGGCCACGGCGGTGAGCAGCGCCACCACCAGCACCAGGAACACGTCCACCAGGTTCACGGCCGACAGCATCGGGTCGTCGTCGTCCTCGGCCAGCACATTCAGGTGCTTCAAGCTCATTGCGCCACCCCACGCTCCTTGCGCACCACCAGCAGCTCGGCCAACAGCCAGCGGCGGCGCACCGAGTACACCACCAGGCCCACCGACGCGGCGGCCAGCGCCAGCACCACGCCTGCAAAGGCGCCGCTGAACACGGCCAGCGCCTGCTGGCCGTTGCCTGCCGCCACGCTCTGCAGCGCGGGGCCGAGTGGGATCATCGTGGCGATCAGCCCCAGCATGGGCGACAGGCGGCTGAGCAGGCGCACGGGCTCGACCTGGCGCACCAACTGCAGCTCCAGCTCTTCCATCGACAGGCCCGGAGCCACGCGCAGCGAGCGGTACTGCGGCTGGCGCCAGCGTTGCCAGGCCTCCATGAGCGTGGCGCCACCCGTCCACAGCGCGTAGACAAACGCCAGCCCCACCAGCACCAGCACCGGCCAGAGCAACGACTGCGCGACCTGCGAAAAACCCGATTCGATGTTCATGCTTCCACTCCCTCAATCCATGTGTTGTTTCATTGGCTGTGCTTGCGCTGCATCGATGGCAGCGCCATCCACATGCCATCCAGATGCCGCACGTGGATGCGGTGGTCAAACACGCTCTCCAGCGCAGCGTGCGTGGCGGGTGCATCGCAGGCGCCCTGGTGCAGCACGCGGCCCTGTGCCATCACCACCATGTCGTCGGACTGCAGTGCCAGCGACACCTCGTGCAGCACGCTGACCACCGTGCCCCCCGCATCGACCAGTGCACGCATGGTGTGCAGCCAGTCGGTCTGGTGCGGCGGGTCGAGGTTGGCCAGGGGCTCGTCCATCAGCAGCACCTGCGCCTGCACCGCCAGAGCGCGGGCCAGCAGCACGCGCTGGCGTTCGCCGCCCGACAGCTGCGACAGCGGGCGGTGGCGCCAGTCCCAGGCCTGCGTGATGCGCAGCGCCTGTTCCACCGCTGCGTGGTCGGCCGCACCCGGCGGTGCCAGCCAGGCCTGGTGCGGCAGCCGGCCCAGCATGGCCACGTCGTAGCTCGTGAGGTCGTCGGCCGAGCCTTCGTTCTGGCCCAGCCAGGCGAGCTGGCGGGCGCGTTCGCGCGCCGGGATTTGCGCCAGCGGGCGGCCGAGCAACAACACGTCGCCCTGCACCGCCACACGCGGCAGCAGGCCCGCCAGCACCTTGAGCAGGGTGGACTTGCCCGCGCCGTTGGGGCCGACGATGCTGGTCCAGCGCCCGGCGGGCAATTGCAGGTCGATGCCCTGCAATATCGAGCGATTTCCGATGCTGGCGCTTATTCCATTTGCACTGATAGCTATTGATTTCATAGTGCGCCCCCCTGCGAGGTGCGCCGGTGCATGAGCCACAGCAGATAGGTGCCGCCCAGGGCCGCCGTGAGCACGCCCACGGGCAGCTCCTGCGGTGCCAGCAGCCAGCGCGCCAGGATGTCGGCCGCCATGAGCAGCACCGCGCCCATCAGGCTGGAGAGCACGATGTGCCGTTCGTGTGTCACGCGCACGATGGAACGCACCAGGTGCGGGGCCGCCAGCCCCACAAAGGCGATGAGCCCCGTCTGCGCCACCGCCGTGCCCGTGGCCAGCGCCATGGCAGCCACCAGCCCGACACGCATGGGCATGAGCGGCAGGCCCAGGCTGGCGGCCGTGGCCTCGCCCAGCGTGAGGCCGTCTAGCGCACGTGCCAGCATCCAGGCAACCACCGAGCACAGCGCCCAGGCCACGGCCATGACCAAGCAGGCAGCCCAGCCCACAAAAGCCGTGCTGCCCAGCGTGAAGGCCTGCATGGCCTGCAGGATGTCGGGCGAGGCCAGTTCCACCAGGTCACGCAGCGCGCCCAGCACCACGCCCACAATCACCCCAGCCAGCAACAAGCGCAGCGTGTGCTGCACGCCCTTGGCGAGCAGCAGCGTGAGCACCACCGCCCCCGCCGCGCCCAAAAATGCCATGCCCGTGATGCCGATGCGGGCCATCCACTGCGCCGCCACCGGCGACACCCCGAACAGCGCCATGGCGACCGCCCCGCCCAGCGCTGCGCCCGAGGCGCTGCCCAGCAGGTACGGATCGGCCAGTGGATTGCGAAACAACCCCTGCGCCACCGCGCCCGACAGACCCAGCAGCGCCCCCGCCAGCCACGCACCCGCCGTGCGCGGCAGGCGGATGTCCCACACGATCTGCCAGGCCACAGGGTCGCCGTGCATGCGCAGCACCCTGTCAAAGCCCGTGCTGCCCACGCTGGCGCCACACACCGCCAGCAACGCGCTGGCGAGCAACAGCCAGGCGGCACACCATGCGGCACGGCGGCTGGCGGAACCCGTGGGCAAGTCGATCGGAATGCTGGTCATGACGCTTTGTCCACCAGACACCGCGCCATGATGCGGGCCGCCTCGGCCATGCGCGGCCCAGGGCGCACCACCACATCGGAATCGCCGGGGCCAAACACGCACAGCCGGTTCTCGCGGATGGCACGCATGGAAGCCCAGCCGGGGTACGGCACCATGGCCTGCATGCTGCGGTTGCCGATCATGATGATGTCGGGGTTGGCGCGCACCACGAACTCGGGGTTCAGGCGCGGAAACGGCCCCAGCGACGCTGGCACCACGTTGCGCACGCCCAGCCGGGTGAGCGATTCGCCAATGAACGACGCCTCGCCCGCTGCATAGGGCCCACGGCTCACCTCGAAGTACACACGCACATTTTTGGCCTTGGGCGGCAGGGACTGTGCAGCCGCCAGCACGCCCGCGTCGATCACACGCCAGAGGCGGTCGGAGCCTTGCGCGCGGGGCACGCCCAGCAGGTCGCTGACAGTGCCCAGCACGCGGCGCACGTCGGCATGCGTCTTGGGCTCCAGCTGCACCACGGTGAGGCCGAGCGCCTCCAGCCGGTCACTGGCGCGCGAGCTGACGGACATCAGCACCACATCGGGCTTGAGTGCCACGACGGCCTCGATGCTCGGGTCCAGCCCGCCCCCCACCTTGGGCAGCTTGGCAATCACGGCCTCCGGCCAGTTGGAGTAGCGGTCCACACCCACCAACCGGTGGCATTGCTCCAGTTCGCACACGCTTTCGGTCAACGAGGGCAACAGGCTGACGATGCGCTGCGGGGGACGGGGCAGCGAGACCTCGCGGCCCCGGTCGTCCCGGATGTGCACCGGCTGCGCACGCGCGAGGCCGGCCATCAGCAGGCCCAGCAGCACCAGAATGGCAATCACCCAGAGGATGCGGCGCACGGGGGTTGGTTTCATCAGCTGGGTTCTTTCAAAGTGAGAGGCAGACCGGCAGCCATCAAGGTGACCCGTGGACACACCTGCGCCACCTGCTGGTTGAGCATGCCCAGCGCATCGACAAAGGCGCGCACCTCGCGCCCCATCGGGATGACCCCCAGGCCAATTTCGTTGCCCACCAGAACAACGGGCCCGGGGGACTGCCGAATTGCTTCCAAAAACATAGCAGTCTGAGCATTCCACTCTAGCGCTTGCGCCTGTTTTTGCTCCAAATCCATGGTTTCGAATCCCAGGGGCATGGTCCAGTGGGTGAGCCACAGCGTGAGGCAGTCCACCACCACCAGGGTTTGCGGCGCGCTGTGCCGCGCAACGGCCGCGGCCACATCGCGCGGCTCTTCCACCGTCTGCAAACCTGGCACGCGCTCGGCGCGGTCGCGCTGGTGGCGGGCGATGCGCTCGCGCATCTCGTCGTCCCAGGCCTGCCCGGTGGCGATCAGCACGGCGCGGTGGTCGGCGGATCGGGCCAGCCAGTCGCGTGCCAGCAGCTCAGCGCGGCGGGATTTGCCGCTTTTCTGGCCGCCCAGGATGAGTTCGGTAGTGATGGGGTGTGACGCGGATGTCATGCTTTGCTCTGGCCACCCAGCAGATGCGCAACCGCCTCGGGGCTGGACGGGAACCACGCATGGAAGTAGCTGGCATGGATGCTGCCCTGCTGGTACAGAGCCTCACCCGCATCCGGCGCAACCGCCTCGTGGGGCCGCGCCGTGCGGGCGACCACGGGGGCGCTGCTGTCGCTGGTCGAATAGTGGAAGGTGTGGCCGCGCAGCGTATGTCCTGCCACGGTCAGCTGCTGCGGCCCCAGGGCCGCCAGGCGCTTTTGCATGGTCACGCGGCCCGGCAGCAGGCCCCACAGCGGAGCCGCGCTGCCATCGGCCAGCGTGATGGAATCGAACAGCGCCATCATGCCGCCGCACTCGGCCCACAGGGGATTGCCCGCGGCCACATGCGCGCGCAGGCTGGCCAACATGCCGGTGTTGGCCGCGATCTGCGCGGTGTGCAGCTCGGGGTAACCGCCGGGCAGCCACACGGCATCGCAGTCCGGCAACGCCGTGTCTTGCAGGGGCGAGAAGAACGCCACGCGGGCGCCCATCTGCTCCAGGCATTGCACATTGGCGGCGTAAGTAAAACAGAACGCCGCGTCACGCCCCACGGCCACGGTGCGGCCCGCGAGCAGCGCTGGCGCAGCACTCTTCGAGGCGGGCGCCGGAAAGTCCACAGCCCAGCGCTGCATATCTTCCAACGTCATCTGGCCCAGGGGGGTAGCGGCCAGGGCATCGGCCGCTGCATCCAGCCGCTGCAAGCTGTCGTCCAGCTCGTGCGCGGCCACCAGGCCCAGGTGGCGCTCGGGCAGCAGCGCGGCGCCAGCCTTGCCTGCAGCAGAGGCCGTAGCAGGCTGCACCCGCATCAGCGCCCCCATCCAGTCATCCACATCGTGCAAGCCGTCACGCAACATGTCGGCATGGCGAGCACTGCCGACGCGGTTGGCCAGCACACCGGCCCAGGGCAGGCCCGGCCGGTAGTGGCGCAGGCCATAGGCCAGCGCGCCAAACGTGCCCGCCATGGCCGAGGCATCGACCACCGCCAGCACCGGCACGCCAAAGTGCCGGGCCAGGTCGGCCGCGCTGGGGTCACCATCAAACAGGCCCATCACTCCTTCGATGAGTATCAGGTCCGACTCGCACGCCGCATCGTGCAGGCGCTGCGCGCAGTCGGACTCGCCGCTCATCCACAGGTCGAGCTGGTGCACGGGTGCGCCGCTGGCCAGCTGGTGCCAGTGCGGGTCCAGAAAGTCCGGCCCACACTTGAACACCCGCACACGCCGCCCCTGGCGCGCATGCAGGCGTGCCAGGGCGGCAGTGACGGTGGTCTTGCCCTGCCCGGAGGCCGGGGCCGCGATCAGCAGCGCCGGGCAGCGGGCAGCAGTGGCCGTCGCAAGGGTCACTGCGGTGCCCACTTCACACCGACGTACACCGTACGGCCTGCGGTGGCATAGGTGCGCGCCAGCTGGTAGTCCTTGTCGGCCAGGTTGTCGATGCGCGCCAGCAGCGTGTAGTCGCGTGCAAGGCGGGTGCTGGCATACAGGTTGACCAGCGCATAGCCTCCCAGCACGTTGGTGTTGGCCACGGTGTCGAAGCGGCGGCCCGACGCCTGCACTTCGGCGCCCACGGTCCAGCCTGCCAGGCGCGTGTCGGCGCCAAAGGTGGCGTGCTGCTTGGCGCGGCGTGCCAGTTGCTTGCCGGTGTCCAGGTCGCGCGGGCGCTGCAGGTCGATGGAGCCGTGCAACTGCACGTCGCCTACACGGTGCGAGCCCGCAAACGTCACGCCCTTGTATTCAGCCCGGGCCGTGTTGGCATAGCAACCAAAGCTGGAGGCGCAGGTGCCCGCACCGCCGAAGGAGATCAGGTTACTCACGCGGTTGCGGAACAGCGTGGCCGAAAAGGTGCTGTTGCCTTGGGCATAGCGCAGCGCCACTTCGGCATTGCGGCTGCTTTCGGGGCGCAGCGTGGCCACGCCGTATTCGCTGAAGCGGTGGTACAGCGTGGGCGCACGGAAGGCCGTGCCCACCGACGCCGTGGCGCGCCACTGCGGGGTGATCGCGTAGCCATAGGCCACGCTGCCGGTGCTCTTGCCGCCAAACTCGCTGTCGGAATCGTGGCGCAGATTGAGCTGTACGGTGTGGCCTGCAGCGTTGTAGCCGTAGCCCAGCGCCAGCGCGTCTTGCGAACGTTTGGCGTCGATGGGCTTGTTCTCCAGCCGATCTTCACGGCGCTCCAGGGCCGCCGTGACCAGGTGCGCACCCTGGCGCCATTCGTTCTGGAACAAGTAGCCGCGCAGGCGCGTGTCGCTCAGATACGGCGAGGGGCGAGTTTCGTATTCGTCGCGCGAGTCGGTGATGGAAAAGCGCGTCTTGTAGGCACTGCTCCACTGCGCGATCCAGTTGAGGCCCAACGCGTGTATGGTGTGCAGGTTGCGGTCGTCCTTGCCCAGGCCGCTGTCGTAGCCGCTGTTGGTGTCGTTCAGCATGAGGGTGCCTTCGAGGCGATGCACTGCGTTCACCTGCAGGCCTACCCGCGCGTGACCTGCCGTGCTGCGGTAGCCGTCACGGTCGGGGTTCTGTCCAGCGATGGGGCGCGCGTTGAAGCCCTTGCTGTCATCACGCGCCAGTCCCAGGGCGTAGTCCAGCGTGCCGCTGGCACCACTGATCCCTGCCTCCAGCTTGGTGGTGTTATGGCTGCCAACGCCCACGCCCACGTAAGGCGCCGTGCCGTTTTCACCGCGCTTGGTGAAGATCTGCACCACGCCGCCCAGGGCGTCCGAGCCATAGACAGCACCCGCTGGACCGCGCAGCACTTCAATGCGGTCGATAAGGCCCAGCGGAATGCTCTCCCAGGGCGCGCCACCGGTGGATTGCGAGTCGATGCGCACCCCATCGATGTACACCGCAGTAAAGCGCGATTCCGCGCCACGCAGAAACACGCCAGTGGTGGTGCCAGGGCCACCGTTGCGCGAAAACTCCACACCGGGCAGACGGGCCAGCAAGTCGGCCAGACCGGTGGCGCCACTGCTTTCGATGGTTTCGCGGTCCACGATGGAGATGTCGGCCACCAGGTCGGCCAGCGGCTGCGGGGTGCGCGTGGCTGCCACCACCGTTTCAGACAACGACGGTGCGCGCAGGTTTTGCGCCAGCAGCTCGCCGGAGGCCGGGGCGGTCTGTGCAAAAGCGCCGCAGGCGCTGCCAGCCAACAGTGACAGCAGGGCCAGGCGTGGGGCGGGCAGGCGCAACGACGCCACAGGGCGCGCACGAAGGGTACGGATTTTCATGGGGATCAAGGTCAACAAACAACCCGGGCCGGCCTCCCGCCAGCATGTGGGTGATACAGCCGCGCAGCGCCAAAAAAGGGCGCACGCAGCCACCGTGTTGGCCGGTATCCGGGCTGGCGGAACACCCCCCCAATGCCTTCCCAGGCGCTTGTTCAAGGCGCCCAGTGGCTTATGGATGGAGAGAGAATCAGGTGATTCGTCCGCTGACCGTTGCGGGGGCAGCGCAGGCTGGGCGGGTACCGGTGGTACGGCGCCTCCCTGCTTCCCGTTGAACTGCGGCATGTGAACCACACCGCGAGCACCAACCTGTGGATTTTACGACCGTTTACAAGCTGCTCCCAGCGCGCCAGATCAAGCGGGCAACTCCGCATGGCACCCACGCGGCCGACAATGCACTTGTATCTGTTGCGCATTGCACACCACTGCAGCTTGGGGCCAGGGACCGCTCGGTGTCACACCGCCTACAATCCGAGGCTGTATGGCAATACCGTCCCCCACCGACCAGATCGCCGAGCGCGTGGAGCGCCTGCTGCTGCGACATGCGGAGTTGCAGCGCACCAATGCCCTGCTGGCTGATCAAGTTGCGGCACTGACGCAGGAGCGCGACTCGCTCAAATCCCGCTTGAGCGCAGCACGCGCCCGGGTGGATGCGCTGCTCGAACGCCTGCCCGCCGCCGCGCCGCTCACGAAAGAAGCCGAATGAAGCAAATCGAGGTGCAGATCCTGCAGCAAAGCTATCTGCTGACCTGCCCCGAGGGCCACGAAAGCCGCCTGCTGGACGCCGTGGAGCGCGTGGACACCGCGATGACGCGCATCCGCGATGCGGGCAAGGTCCGGGCGCGGGAACGTATCGCCGTACTGGCCGCGCTGAACCTGGCCTTCGAGATCGCCGACCGCGAAGCCGCAGACCTTGCGGCTGCAGCACAGCCCGTGGCAAGTCCATCTGCCAGTGCCAGCGCTCCCGTGGTGGGGCACCAGGAAAGCCTGCTGCCGGATACCGACCAGCAGCGCCTGCAAAGCTTGGTACAGCGTCTGGACGACGCTCTGGGCGACGACGGACGCCTTCTCTAGTCCTTGGTGTGCTGAGGCACACCGCTCCTCCTGCCCGTCCGTCACAGCCGCTTGCGGGCTTTACATCACCCCGAGCGCGCAGCGCCCGCTGGCAGCACCTACAATTGGCGTGTCTGCGAAGCTGTCGGGCTTTATATTTCCTTGAACCAATGCTCATTGAGCTCGGGCTTGGTACATCGTCCGGTGAGCGTGATCATCTCGCGTCAGATGAACCCAACGCCAGGCTGCCCTCGCCCACCTGAACCCCCGGTTCAGGATGAGAGTTCGGTGGCATTCGCAGACACCCTCTTCCCCATGCCCTGTTATCGCAAGCACCCGCTGGTGCTTCCGTGACAGGGCATTTTCTCGCGGCTCCCCGCGTGCTCTGTTGTTCTTTCTTGACTGACATCCCGCCATGCTCGATCCCCTGCTGATTGTTGAACTCGGTGTGCTCGGCCTGGCCACAGGCTTTCTGGCGGGACTCCTGGGCATTGGGGGTGGCATGCTGCTGGTGCCGTTCCTGACCTACATCCTGGGCGCGCGTCAGGTGTCGCCCGACTTGGCGGTGAAGATGGCAATTGCCACCTCCATGGCCACCATCATGTTCACCTCCATCTCCAGCGTGCGCGCCCACCACCGGCGCGGTGCAGTGCGGTGGGACATCGTCACGCGCCTGGCGCCTGGCATCGTGCTGGGCGGGTTCATCGCCAGCCTGGGTGTGTTTGCGCTGCTCAAGGGCTCGTTTCTGGCGATCTTCTTCGCACTGTTTGTGAGCTTCTCGGCCACGCAGATGTTTCTGGACAAGAAGCCTGCGCCCACGCGCCAGATGCCGGGTGGCGCAGGCCAGGTGGCGGCGGGCGGCGTGATCGGATTTCTGTCAGGCCTGGTCGGCGCGGGCGGCGGCTTTGTCAGCGTGCCCTTCATGACCTGGTGCAATGTGCCCATCCACAACGCTGTGGCCACCAGCGCTGCGCTGGGGTTCCCCATCGCGCTGGCCAACGTGATCGGGTACGCCATTGGCGGACAGAACGTGAGCGGCCTGCCTCCAGCCTCCCTGGGCTACGTCTGGCTGCCAGCACTGGGCGTGATTGCAAGCTGTAGCGTGCTGACGGCCCCGCTAGGCGCTAAAGCGGCCCACAACCTGCCCGTCAAGCAACTCAAGCGCGTGTTTGCGTCGCTGCTGTTTGGCCTGGCGGCTTACATGCTGTGGAAAGGCGTTTCGGCCGCCTGAGGCCGACACAGAGGCGGACTCTCCGCAGTCCGCCGCGTTGCAACATCTGAGCGCTCGGCGTCAGGTGTTCAAAGGCCGGTGGCGCCCCTGGGCCTTGAGCGGCAAGGGTTTGCTCAGCAGGGCACGGAACTGGTCGGCCGGCAGCCCGGGCGCGCACAAAAAGCCCTGGTAGTGCTCGCACTGCATTTGCTGCAGCACCGCCTGCTGGGTTTCAGTCTCCACCCCTTCAGCCACCACTTCGATGTGCATGGCACGGCCCATGCTGATGATGGCGCTGACAATGGCCCGGTCGCCATCGTCGTCGGGCAGGCCACGCACAAAAGACTGGTCGATCTTGAGCTTGTGGATGGGGAGTTTCTTCAAATAGGCCAGGCTCGAATAGCCGGTGCCGAAATCGTCGATCGCCAGTCCGATGCCCAGGTCCGCCAACACGCGCAGACGCTGCTCCATCTCCTGCGCGTCCTGCAGCAGGATGGTTTCCGTCAGCTCCAGTTCCAGCAAAGTAGGTGGCAACTGGTGCACCGCCAAGAGGCGCGTGATGCGGTCCACAAAGTCGGGCTGGCGAAACTCCAGCGCTGATACGTTCACGGAAATCATGATGGGCGAGCCGCTGTGCATCCAGAGTGCGGCCTCACGCACCGCCTGCTCCATCACCCAGGCGCCCAAGGTCACGATGTAGCCCGACTCTTCCGCCAGCGGAATGAACACTGCAGGCGATACCGCGCCAAACTCGGGATCTGTCCAGCGCAGCAGCGCCTCGGCCCCGGTGATGCGCCCGGTCGTCATGTTGACCTGGGGCTGGTAGTGCACGGCCATGCGCTGCAGACCCAGTGCCTGCCGCATCGCATGCTCCATCTGCATGCGCGCGAGCAGGTTGGCATTCATCTGCGGCTGGTAAAAGCCATAGCTGCCACGGCCACGCTCCTTGACCCGGTACATCGCGGTGTCGGACTGCTTGATCAGGTCGTCCAACGTGGCGCCATCCTGCGGGTACAGCGCGATGCCAATACTGCACTGGATCGAGAAGCCCATGCTGTCGAGCATGAAGGGCTTGAGCATGTCGTCCAGAATCCGGCGCGCCACGCTCTCCGCAACGGATGCGTCGCCACCGTGCAGGTAGATGACAAATTCATCCCCCCCCAGGCGGCACAGCATGTCGGTTTGCCGCAAACAGGTCTGCAGACGCTCGGCCACCAATTGCAGCACCCGGTCCCCAAAGGGGTGCCCCAGAGAGTCATTGATGATCTTGAATCGGTCCATGTCCAAAAACAGGATCGCAAAGCCGGTGTCGCTCTGGCGTGCTCCCTGGATGGCGGTATCCACCCGCTGAGACAGCAGCAGGCGGTTGGGCAGACCGGTAAGGGCATCGCTGTAGGCCAGCTCTTCGATTCGCTTTTGTGCGGCATGCTGCAGTGTGAGGTCGCGCATGAAGCCAATGCTTTGCACCAGCCGCCCTTCATCATCCCGCAGGGCCACCCAGGACAACTGGACAGCACAATACGCGCCGTTGTCACGGGGCAGCCACAACTCGCCTTCCCAGAAGCCATCCTGCGCCCAGCCCTGCAGGACCTGCTCCATGAACGAGGCATCCGAGCCACCGCCAAAGAGCGAGGCCGCCACACAGCCTTCAAAACCCTTGGCCGTGGGCCCCACGAGCCGCTCACACCCCGGGTTCATGCGCATGATGCGGTGCTGGCTGTCTGCGATGAAGATCGCATCCAGACTGGACTCGAACACGCGCGCGGCCAGGCGAAGGCTGGCCTGGATCTCCGTCTGGCGGGTGATGTCCCGGAACGAATACACCCGGCCCACCGCACGGCCCTGGCTGAACTGCGGCACCGTGCGCATCTCCAGCACCACACCATTGCGCAACTCGACGATGTCGGTGCTCTCTTGCGTCGGCTCGCGGTCGATGGCTGCCAAGCGTTCGGCATACAAACGGGCGTCTGCCACCTGGTCCGCCATGAAGGCGTATACCGCAGCATCGTCACGCTCTACCAGCAGCTGGCGCGGCAGGTTCCACAGTTGCGCCAGGCGCTGGTTGAATGCCCGCACACCGCCGTCCAGTCCACACACCAGCATGCCGTCGGCAGCGGAATCCAGAGTGGCACGCAACTCAGAGAGCAATGTCTCCAACTCGCGCTCGGTGGTCTCCTGGCGGCTGCGGTCCAGCATGGTCAGCAGCAGCACACTGGTGCCACTCGCCCCCCAAGGCACTCGCCGGACGCAACGCTGCACCGGTACCAGACTGCCATCGGCACGCAGCAAACTGGTGTGGGCTGGAACGCCTTGGGCAATCACATCGGCCGGCTCGGACCAGAACGCCAGCTCCTGGGGCGTGCTGGCCAGATCCAGCACAGACCGCCCCTGCATGTCAGCGGCAGACAGCCCTGTCAGACGCTCGGCGCCTGCGTTGGCTTGCAGAATGTGCTGGTTTGTCTCATCCAACAGCCACACGGCCTCCTGCAGGCCATCCAGCCATCCGAGCGCTTGCAAGTCGTTCACGCCGAGGCCTCGTCAGGGCCGGGACTGACCGCTCGCTCAAAAAAGTAACAGATCCGCTGTCGAGGCGACAGGTAGTCCAGCGCGTCACGCGGGAGCTGCGCGGGCTTGAGGCTGCGCCGTATGCCCAGTTCAGGTACGGTTTCCAGATCCAGTATCGGCGCTTCATCCTTCGGTACGCGCGGGTCGTGCACGATGACCTTGGGCCGCAAAGGCCGCGACGAATTGACCGATGCCACGATGGCATACCGGTCGTTGACCAACTGCACGATGGAGCCGGGCGGGTACACCCCCATCATGCGAATGAAAGCCCCCAGGACCACCGAATCAAACCGCGCCTTGAGCTGGGCAAAGATGACGGATAGCGCCTCATGCGGCGTCAGCGCCGTCACACCCATGGCCGGGTTGCACATCCGGTCGTATTGATTGACCAGGGCCAGGACCTGGCTCATGCGCCCCAGGTCAGGCCCCTTCAAGCGTTGGGGAAACCCGCTGCCGTCACACATCTCGTGGTGCCGGGCCACTGCAGTCAGCACCGCATCGGCAAACCCCATGCGTTTGGCCAAGGCCACGGATTCCACCACGTGGGTCTCGTAGCGCGTGCGCTCCATGGGGATCATGGAGGGCGTAGGCTGACGCAGATTGGGCGGCAGCTTGAGCTTACCGATGTCATGGATCAACGCGGCAACACCCAGATCGTGCAGCTCCTCGCTTTTCATGCCCAGGGACCGACCCAGCAGCAGCGATATCACCATCACATTGATCGGATGCAATCCGTTGCGCTCGCCCACGCCCTCGGACAGCAGCCGGATGACGGAGTCGCCGTTTTCCAGCAGTTCGGTAACACACCCCGAAACCAGTGCCTCCCCCTTGGCCCTGGCCTGGTCCGGGTGCTCTGACACCGTGCGCTCCATGGACTGGTACTGCCGCGTGGCTTCCGAGAAACGCTGGTTGCAGGCGGCCAAGGCCCGGTTTTGCGCTTCCAGCAGCTCACGGCGACGCTGTGCCTCGGGGTCCACGACAGTGGTCGTGCCAGGCCCGGGCGCATCCAGACCGTTGGGCGGCGGCACTGTCATTTCAGGCACGCTCCAGGCGGCCGGCACCAGCTCCTGGAGTTCAGGATCGCTCTTCTTGGGGACGTAACGCACCTCGGTCAGTCCCAGCTCCCGCAAGGTGGTGATCTGCTCCGACGACGCAACCCGAAAACTGCTGGTCGGGAACGGATGATGCATCCAGCCCACGTCGAGCTGGATGTACATGCCGACACGCAGTTGGCTGATGTCGATGAGGATGGATGAGTTCACGTCAGGCGCACGATACATGGCGACATCAATGCCACCAATAGTTACGCAGATTATCACCAGTTCCAGTGACGTGGCGAAGAACCGGCAGGCCGCGCAGCGATCCGGCAACACTTGACTGAAAGCGGGCCTGGCTGGACCACCCCAGTCCCCGCGACAAAGGCATCGCCCACCTTCCAGCCGCGGGGCGACTGGGTTCATGTGGACGGATCAGCGCCGCGCGCTCAGCGGCACCAGAGCGACGGCTTGTAAATGAGATCCATCCACAGTGCCCAGGCAGCGACCGCGCACAGCATGGCGCCTGCGGCCCTCGTGCCCCACTGCGCCCGCGCGAGATTCAGGCGGTTGCGAAGGCTGCTCCAAGCCCAGGGGCCGCCCACCAGCCACACCCCGCTGCCCACTGCAAACAGAGCCATGGTCAGGGCACCCTCCAGCGCCCCCCCGCTGAGCGCCGCGACCAACAGGGCCGAATAGAGCAGTCCACAAGGCATCAGGGCCCACAGGACCCCGGCCGCCATCACTCCGCCCGGTGCCCCGACCAGCGGACGAACACGCGCCCACACGGAGCGACCCGCCTGCTCCACCCAGGCAGGCTGCCGCGACTGCACCATCATCATGAGCCCCCAGGCCATCACCGCCACATGCATGAGTGTCCAGGCGGGGCGCAGCGCGCTGGTTTGCTGGGTCAGCCATGCCAGACTGTCCATGGCCAAGGCCGCCAGTGCACCTGCGCTGGCATACCCCACCAGGCGCCCTGCGTGAAAGGCCATGGTGCGCTGCAGCGCACCGCCACGCGGCGCCCAGCGCACCTCCTGCTCCGCACCACCGTCCGCCGGTGCTGCGCCGCCCTGCCGCACCAACGCTCCGCAGGGCGCAGAACACATGGCCAAGCAATGGGACCCGCCGGCGAGTCCCATGAGCAAAGCAGTCCAGCCAACAGTGGCAAGCATAGGTGTCAGATGATGCGCGAAAACCGGGCGCGGTTGCGGTCCGCCTGCAGATAGCGGTCAAAAACCATGGCGATACCGCGCACGAAGAACCACCCGGTGGCGGTCACTTCAATGCCCTCCGGCCCCACCCGTACCAACCCCTGCTCCCGCATACCCTCCAGCTGCGCCAACTCTGCTGCGAAGTACTGGCGGAAATCGATCAACCACGCCTGCTCCATCGGCTCGAACAGCAGCTCGCCCTGGCACATCAGGGCCATGATGGCCGCGCGGCGCACCAAGTCGTCGCGGGTCAGGGCCAGCCCGCGGACCACAGGCAGCCGCCCTTGGTCCAGGAAGTCGTAGTACTCGTCCAGCGTCTTGGAGTTCTGGCTGTAAGTCGCCCCTACCCGGCCGATGGCCGATACGCCCAGCCCAATCAGGTCGCAGTCTGGCTGCGTGCTGTAGCCCTGGAAGTTGCGGTGCAAGCGTCCCTGGCGCTTGGCCACAGCCAGTGCGTCGGTAGGCAGAGCAAAGTGGTCCATGCCCACATAGACATACCCAGCGTCCATGAACGCATCGAGTGAGCGCGAGAGCATAGACAGCTTGCTCGCGCCCGTGGGCAATTCGGCGGAGATGATGCGACGCTGTGGCTTGAAACGCTCCGGCAAGTGTGCATAGGCATACAACGCAATGCGGTCAGGCCGCAGCTGCGCCACCTGCGCCAGCGTGCGGTCAAAAGACTCTGGCGTCTGGCGCGGCAGGCCGTAGATCAGGTCCACGTTCACCGAATCAAAGCCCAGCGAGCGGGCGGACTCCACCAGCGCAAAAACCTGCTCCGCAGGCTGAATGCGGTGCACGGCCTTTTGCACTTCGGCATCAAAGTCCTGCACGCCAAAACTCAGGCGGTTAAAACCCAATTCAGCCAGGAGCGCCAGACGCTCGGAGTTGACCGTGCGCGGATCCACTTCGATCGAGTATTCACCCCCGGGCGCCAGCGTGAAGCTGCGCTTGAGCATGGCCATCAGCTCTCGCAAGCCCGCATCGGAGAGGAAGGTGGGCGTGCCACCGCCCAGGTGCAATTGACTCACCACCTGTCCTACGCCACAGTGCGCGGTGTGCAGGTCGATCTCGCGGCTCAGGTAGCGCAAGTAGACCTCGGCGCGGTCATGGTGTTTGGTGATGATCTTGTTGCAGGCGCAGTAGTAGCACAGGGATTCGCAAAACGGGATGTGCACGTACAGGGACAGCGGCATGGCCTTGGCCAGCGTGCCCGAACGGCGCTGTTGCAGCGCCAGCACATAATCTTCCTGACCGAAGGCCTCCACAAATCGGTCGGCCGTTGGATAGGACGTATAACGGGGCCCTGGCACGTCAAAGCGGCGCAGAAGATCTGGCGAAACAGCAGTCATGGGGAAATTTCCTTGCGTACACCTTGACTGTGCCGTAGGCTCCGGGACATGTCCTTGACCTGCATCAAGTGAACCAACAAGCGATACGGCGACAATTTGATGAAGGTCAGCCGCTCGCCCGCGCCCTGTATTCAGGTTCGTGTACGGCAAGCACGATATGCTCGACCAACAACCCAAGTCCATGTGCCTATGAACCCGCTCACCATCAAAGTCGCCTGCTCCAACTGCAACCTCCGCGAGCTGTGCATGCCCGTGGGCTTGAACGAAGAGCAGCTCCAGCGCATTGACGAGGTGGTTGCCGTCCGTCGCAGAGTCAAACGCGGAGGCACGCTGTTTCGCAATGGCGAGTCCTTCACGTCCCTGTATGCCATCCGCACCGGGTTCTTCAAGACCTGCGTGGCCACAGAAGACGGTCGCGACCAGGTCACGGGCTTTCAGATGGCGGGCGAGATCATCGGGCTCGACGGCATCGTCAATGACCACCATACCTGTGATGCGGTGGCACTTGAAGATGCTGAAGTGTGTGTCATGCCTTTCGACCGCATTGAAGAGCTGTCACGCGAAGTCACAGCCCTGCAGCACCACGTGCACAAGATCATGAGTCGCGAGATCGTGCGCGAGCACGGCGTGATGTTGCTGCTGGGCAGCATGCGTGCCGAGGAACGCCTGGCTGCCTTTTTGCTAAACCTGGTGCAGCGCCTGCATGCACGGGGCTTCTCGCAGTCGGAACTGGTGTTGCGCATGACGCGCGAAGAAATCGGCAGCTACCTCGGTCTCAAACTCGAAACGGTCAGCCGGACCTTCTCCAAGTTTGTGGAAGAAGGGATCGTGGAAGTCAAACAGCGCCATGTGCGCATTCTCGACACCGATGCCCTGCGACGCATTGTGAACAGCCAGCAGACCTGCCACTGACGACACTGACACCGAGCCACTTCCACGCGGACGGTGGGTTCCGCACCAAGTACAACCATCTCTTGCGAAACGGCATGCACTGCATGCCCAGACAAGCAGGCGAAAAAGGCTCAGGGGCAGGACGATGTCTTGCGGCAATCTTCAGGGCGCTCACCATCGGGCACCGGGCACCGGTTGACCTCGAACGGAGACATGGACAGCAGTGTCGTCAATGCGCTCGTGGCCATGGTGATGGTCCAAAACACAAAAAATGCGAGGGTGTACACCCCTTGCCGTGACAGCGCCAGGGGCTGACCGAACCAGTGCAGGTCCTGGGGGTCCACCATGGCAAAAACCAGCATCTCCAGCACGCCCGCCATCAAGAAGGCGGGCCATGCAATCCACATCAGGCGTTGCGTCCACATATCGGTTCTGTCTCCTGGTGCTGCCTGGGGTCGCTGGGGGCAGCGACCGGAGGGTTGTCAGCGTGGTTGGTCTTGCACGGGGGTGGCCGCATGGTTGCGGGCCTTGAGTGCCGGTGCCAGGCTTTTCTCCGGCGCCACCAAGGTCTTATTGATCTCAATGCCCTGGCGGTAGTAATCCTCGGCCACCACCGGGTCAGGCCGAGAAATCGCCAGCCACAGCGTCACAAAGCCAGCCACGATCACGATGGCAGGCCCGGCAATCACCAGCCACACATGGCCGAACTTCCACCAGGGCACGGGAACTGCCGGTGTCGCGATGGCAGGGTTTGAAGACATGGTGCTCTACTCCTCAACAATATCGGTCAAAGTGCGGCCCTGAAAGGCCCCAACGGGATGCCGCTCAACGCGGCACAAGAAACACGGATTTTTCCGTCACGTGGGCAGCTGCCCCTACTGCCTGCACGTCAAACTGAACCGCATGCGAGCCCGACTTGGCGGAACCGTACGGAATCTGCAAACGCACGGCCACCCAGCGCGACTCTGCTGCGCCAATATCCACTTCGGCCTCGGAGGCCACCTCCAGCCCCTCCAGTCCACGCGCACTGATGCGGTAGCGCTGTGCGCCCTCCGTGGCATTCATGATCTGCAGCCGGTAAATATTCTCCAGTTTGCCCCCCGCCACAATGCGCGAGAGCGCGGCCCGGTCACGCACGACATCCACCTTCAGCGGCGTGCGCACCACCAGGCTGGCCAGCATGGCAACGCACAGTGCTACCAGCACGGCGGTGTAGATCAGCACACGGGGACGCAACACGCGACGCAGCATCTGGGACTGCGTCCAGCGCTTGGCCACACCGTTCTGGGTGGAATAGCGGATCAGGCCACGCGGGTACTGCATCTTGTCCATCACCGTATTGCAGGCGTCCACACACAACCCGCAACCAATGCACTCATATTGCAAGCCCTTGCGGATATCGATGCCCACCGGACAGACCTGCACACACAGCGAGCAGTCAATGCAGTCGCCAAGCCCCTGGGCCTTGTAGTCAATGTTCTTCTTGCGCGGGCCGCGCTGCTCGCCACGCTCAGGGTCGTAGGTGACGATGAGCGTGTCTTTATCAAACATTGCACTCTGAAAGCGCGCATAGGGACACATGTACTTGCAGACCTGCTCGCGCATGAAGCCTGCGTTGCCGTAGGTGGCAAAACCGTAGAACAGCACCCAGAAAATCTGCCAGCCGCCTTCAAACGCCAGCAGCTCGCTGCCCAGTTCGCGGATGGGCACGAAGTACCCTACGAAAGTGAACCCAGTCCACAGGGCCACGGTGATCCACACCACCTGCTTGAGAAACTTTTTGCGGATCTTCTCGAACGTCCAGGGACCGTTGTCCAGACGGAGGCGGGCACTGCGATCGCCTTCGATCTTGTGCTCGATCCACATGAACATTTCGGTGTACACCGTCTGCGGACAGGCAAAGCCACACCACAGTCGACCTGCCACGGCGGTGAAGAGGAACAGCGACAGCGCCGAAATGATCAGAAGGCCGGTGAGATAGATGAAATCCTGCGGATAGAGCACCAGGCCAAAGATGTAGAACCTGCGAGCCCCGAGATCAAACAGCACCATCTGGCGCTGGCCCCATTCAAACCACGGCAGCCCGTAAAACACCAGCTGCGTCAAAAGCACCATGCCCCAACGCCAGCGCGCAAACAATCCGCTGATCGAGCGCGGGTAGATCTTCTTTTGCGCTTCGTACAGCGAGATGATCTCGCCCGCAGAGGACGCATCGGCGGCGACTGGCGTAATCGGGATGACCTTGCGAGCAGGCTCGCTGGGTGTGCTCATGGTGTCGCTTTATGAACGGAGGACAGGCTTACTCTGAAAAGAAAACCCGGGCAGTGCCTCAAGCACCGCCCGGTGGACATATCAACGTGCAGCCACCTGCTTGTTCGACAGGCCCCACACATAGGCAGAGAGTACGCCGATCTGCGCCTCGGTCAACTTCTCGGCCTGTGCAGGCATCTGGTTGACCTTTCCGTTATTGATCATGGCCGTGATGGCAGCCTCGCCCCAGCCATGCAGCCAGATATCGTCGGTCAGATTGGGTGCACCCAGTGCCTGGTTGCCCTTGCCATCCATGCCGTGGCAGGCCGCGCAAGCCGCAAATTTGGACTTGCCCAGCGATGCACGCAGCGAGTCGTGCGGGCTACCCGACAGGCTCAACACGTAATGCGACAGGTTGCGCACGTCTTCTGGGGTGCCCACGGCCGCTGCCATGGGGGGCATGTTGCCGATGCGGCCCTTCTCCAGTGTCTCGCGGATCTTTTCGGGTGTGCCGCCATGCAACCAGTCGTTGTCCGTCAGGTTCGGGAAGCCCTTGCTGCCGCGTGCATCCGAGCCGTGGCACTGCGCGCAGTTGTTCATGAACAAGCGCTCGCCAATGGCATGGGCCTGCGGGTCCTTGGCCACGTCTTCGGGCTTCATGGATACAAAGCGGGCATACAGCGGCTCCAGCTCCGTCTTGGCCTTGGCCATCTCGGCTTCGTACTCCCCCTTTTGCGTCCAGTTGAGCTTGCCGGTAAAGCTGCCAAGACCTGGGTAGGCAGCCAGGTAGCCCAGGCCAAAGACGATGGTGATGACGAACAGCCACACCCACCAGCGCGGCAGGGGGTTGTTCATTTCAACCAGGTCCTCGTCCCAGACGTGGCCGGTGGTGTTGTCGGAGGTGGCAACCACCTTCTTGCGGCCTGCCATCCAAAGCAGGATGCCGCAGGCGATGATGCCGACCAGGGTCAGCGTGGTCACAAAGACCGACCAGAAATTGCTGGTGAAGTCACTCATGGGGTGTTCTCGTTCTGGTGAAGGTCAATCTGTCTCGAAAGGCAGCTGGGCTGCCTCGTCGAACCGGGCCTTGTTGCGGCCTCGGTAGGCCCAGACCCAGATGCCAATGAAGCAGGCCATCGATGCCAGGGTGGCGACGATGCGCATGGTGGTGATGTCCATGGGATATCTCCTTTGCTTACTTGAGCGCACGGCCCATGACTTGCAGGTAGGCGATGAGCGCGTCCTGCTCCGTCTTGCCCTTGACCTCACCCGCCGCAGCGGTGATCTGCTCGTCGGTGTAAGGCACGCCCACGGTGCGCAGGGCCTTCATGCGGGGAGCCATCACTGCGGGGTCCACCTGGTTCTTTTCGAGCCAGGGGTATGCGGGCATGTTGGACTCGGGCACCACATCGCGGGGGTTGTTCAGGTGGATGCGATGCCATTCGTCGCTGTACTTGCCACCCACGCGGTGCAGGTCAGGCCCCGTGCGCTTGCTGCCCCACTGGAAGGGATGGTCATACACAAACTCGCCCGCCACCGAGTAGTGGCCGTAGCGCAGCGTCTCGGCGCGGAAGGGGCGGATCATCTGCGAATGGCAGTTATAGCAACCCTCGCGGATGTAGATGTCGCGGCCCGCCAGCTGCAGGGCGTTGTAGGGCTCCACACCCTTGACCGCCTCGGTCGTTGATTTCTGGAAGAACAGGGGCACGATCTCGACCAGACCACCAATGGCGATCACGATCAGGATGAGCACGATCATCAGAAAGTTGTTGGTCTCCACCTTTTCATGGGAGAAACCGGTCGAAGCAGATGTGTTGTTGTTGGACATGAATGATCTCCTTCGGACTCAAGCGTGGGCCGCGTTCACAGCAGGAATGGCCACCTTGACCGAACGGCCCGAGATGGCAGTCAGCCACACGTTCCAGGCCATGACCAGCATGCCGCCCAGGTACAGCAAGCCACCCGCCACACGGATCACATAGAAGGGATAGGTGGCCTTCACGCTTTCCACGAAGGTGTAGGTCAGGGTGCCGTCGGGGTTGACCGCGCGCCACATCAGGCCCTGCATCACGCCGGCAATCCACATCGCTGCGATGTACAGCACGATGCCGATGGTGGCCATCCAGAAGTGCAGCTCGATCGCCTTGACAGAGTGCATCTTGTCCTTGCCGAACAGGCGCGGCACCAGGTAGTACAGCGAACCCATCGAGATCAGGCCCACCCAGCCCAGGGCGCCGGAGTGCACGTGGCCAATGGTCCAGTCGGTGTAGTGGCTCAGGGCATTGACGGTCTTGATGGACATCATCGGGCCTTCGAACGTGGACATGCCATAGAACGACAGCGACACGATCAGGAAGCGCAGGATGGGGTCATCACGCAGCTTGTGCCATGCGCCCGACAGGGTCATGATGCCGTTGATCATGCCGCCCCAGCTGGGGGCCAGCAGGATGAGCGAGAACACCATGCCCACCGATTGCGTCCAGTCAGGCAGCGCGGTGTAGTGCAGGTGGTGTGGGCCCGCCCACATGTACGTGAAGATCAGCGCCCAGAAGTGGACGATCGACAGGCGGTAGCTGTACACCGGACGGCCCGCCTGCTTGGGGATGAAGTAGTACATCATGCCCAGGAAGCCAGCGGTCAGGAAGAAGCCCACTGCATTGTGGCCGTACCACCATTGCACCATGGCGTCCTGCACACCGGCATAGGCCGAGTAGCTCTTCATCATGCCCGCAGGGATGGCTGCGCTGTTCACCAGGTGCAGCAGAGCCACGGCCAGGATGAAGGCACCAAAGAACCAGTTGGCCACATAGATGTGCTTGACCTTGCGGGTGCCAATGGTTCCGAAGAACACGATGGCATAGGACACCCAGACCAGCGTGATCAGGATGTCAATGGGCCATTCAAGTTCAGCGTATTCCTTGCCTTGGGTGTAGCCCATGGGCAGGCTGATGACCGCTGCCGCAATGACCAGCACCCAGCCCCAGAAGGTGAATGCGGCCAGTGGGCCAGCAAAAAGCCGGACCTGGCAGGTGCGCTGCACCACGTAGTAGCTGGTAGCAAACAGCGCGCTACCGCCAAAACCAAAGATCACCGCATTGGTGTGCAAAGGTCGCAAGCGGCCATAACTCAGCCACGGAATGCCAAAGTTGAGTTCTGGCCAAGCCAACTGGGCGGCGATGATGACGCCCACCAGCATGCCGACCACCCCCACCACCACGGCCAGGATAGAGAACTGCCGCACGACAGTGTCGTTGTAGTGCGCAGCATTTGTTTTTGGAAAATCCATCGGGCACCTCTTTGTATTGCAGTAAGAGTTTGTTGCAGTCGCGGCTATCGGGCATTGACACAAGTCAACCGTCTCGGAGAATGCGCTCCCCCTCTTGTTCGACGCTCTCGAACTGCCCGTGGTACACCGCCCACCACAGGCCTCCCAGAATCAGGAGCACCAGCATCACGGACAAAGGAATCAGCAAATAAAGGATGTCCATCAGACAGGCTCCAGTGAGGTCTTCGAAAGATCAAGGGGCGGCTGCGGCGTGCTGCCAGCCACGGGGTCGGGGCGTGCAGGCAACGCCACCGTGGGCAATGGCGCACTACTGTGCGAGCCAGGCAAGGAAGGCAGGTCGCGCGCGAGGCGCGCTGCGTTGAGCACCACCAGCAGCGAACTCAGCGCCATGCCCAGCCCGGCCAGCCAGGCGGGCATCCAGCCCAGCACCGCCAGCGGCACGCACAGCGCGTTGTAGGCCGCAGCCCACCACAGGTTCTGGCGCACCACGCGCAGGGTGCGGCGCGCCAGCAGCACCGTTTGCGGCACCAGCACAAGGCTGTCGCCCAGCACTACAAAGTCCGCCCGAGACTGCGCCAGTGGCACGGCACGGCCGAAAGCAAAAGAGACATGGGCCCCCGCAAGCACCGGGCCATCATTGAGGCCATCACCCACCATGGCCACGTGGTGTCCTTCCGACTGCAGTGCCCGTAGCGCTGCCAGCTTGCCCTGCGGAGTGCACTCGCCCTGGGCATGGGCAATACCAGCCTGCGTGGCCACCCGCTGCACTGCACCCCGGCGGTCACCCGACAGCAATTGCACAGCCACACCGTCCTGCTGCAAGGCGTGCACCACGGCGGAGGCCTCAGCCCGCAGGTCTTCCACCAGATCAAAGCGGGCCAGTTCGCGCAAGGCTCCATCTGCCGATTGCTCAGAGAGCACGACCTGCAGCGCAGCACCGTTGGCATCGTTGGCAACGCCCGCATGGCGGGCAGAGCCCAAGCGGATCGTGCGAGCAACTGCTGCCCCGGTGGTGTCCTCCACGGTAGCAGTCAGCCCCTGCCCTGCATCCTCTTGCAGACCCGTCACCTGCCAACGCCCCAACGGCAGCTGCTGTGCAGAAGCCGCCGCAGCCAAGGCCCGCGAAGCCGGGTGCATGGACTGGCGCGCGAGCGCTGCGGCCAAGTCCAGCGCCTCTTCTGCACTGCAACCGCCCGCAGGATGCACCGCTTGCAGCGCCATGCCGTCGCGGGTCAGCGTACCGGTCTTGTCAAACACCATGGTGTCCACCTGGGCCAGCGCCTCCAGCCCCTGCAGATTGCGCACCAGCACGCCGTGGCGCGCCAGCGTGCCTGCCGCCGTGAGCATGGCCACCGGGGTGGCCAGCGACAACGCGCACGGGCAGGTGACGATGAGCACGGCCACCCCCACCATCAGCGCATGCCCGGGGTCCGACGACCACCAGTAGGCAACCGCCAGCGCCGCCGCCAGCAACACGGCGACCAGGAAAGGCCGCGCAATGCGGTCCGCCAGCTGCGCCAGCCGTGGCTTCTGCAGCGATGCGCTCTCCATCAGTGCCACGATCTGCGCAAAGCGGGTTTGCCCACCCGTGCCTTCCACCAGCACCTCGACCGGCGCCTGCAGGTTGTAGCTGCCCGCCGTCACGGCGCTGCCAACAGGGCGTGCAACGGGTGTGGATTCGCCCGTCAGAAGAGCCTCATCGGCGTGGGTGCTGCCTGCCGTGATGCGGCCGTCGGCGGGAAACGCCTCGCCGGGCAGCACACGGATGGTGTCTCCCACCACAATGCGCCGCGTGGCCACGCGGGTGAAGCTGCCATCCGCCGCTCGCCGCTCCACACTGTCGGGCAGGCGGTTCATCACGGCCTCCAGCGCACCCGCCGTGCGATCCCGCAGGCGCAACTCCAGCCAGCGGCCAGTGAGCAGGAAGAACACGAACATGGTCAAGGAGTCGTAGTACACCTCCTTGCCAAAGATGCCTGCAGGGTCAAAAGTGCCAGCGGTGCTGACCACGAACGTGATGGCCATGCCCAACGCCACAGGCAGGTCCATGCTGACGCGGCGCAGGCGAACGTCTCGCAGCGCGCTGGTAAAAAATGGACCACAGGAAAAGACCACCATGGGCAGCGTGATGACCCAGGAGGCCCAGCGCAACAGCTGCTCCATCTCGCCCGACAGGTCGCCCGGCTGTGCCACGTAGGCGGGCCACGCATACATCATCACCTGCATCATGCAAAAGCCCGCCACCAGCCAGCGCCACAGCGCACGGCGGCTCTCGCGCAGGCGCTGGTCGCGCGCAAACGCATCCATGGCGGGCATGGCACGGTAACCCGCGTGGCGCACGGCCTCCATCCACTGCGACGGCAATACCCGGCCAGGCTGCCACACCACGCGCGCCCGGCGCGTAGCGGCGCTCACATCGGCTTGCAACACGCCGGGCACGGCCCGCAGGGCGTCTTCGATCGTGAGGGCACAGGCCGCGCAGTGCATGCCCTCCAGCACCACATGGGAGTCCCATGCGGTGGCTGCACCGTCGGCCGTTGCAGGGTCGGTGGCGCCACCTGGCAAGGGGCTACCGGCAGGGGTGCAGGGTCGGCCGAACGCCAGCCATTCCTGGGGGTCATCCAGCAGCTCTACCCGCTGCGGCGGCAACGGATCTGCCACGCTGTCAGAAGGATGCCCCGCAGAAGAAGCCGGCGCACCGGGTTGAAACATGGACATGGTTCAAGCCTATCTGTGGGGCATGACAACTACATTGACCTGGATCAAGCCCCGGAACATGATTCATCCTAAGCTTGTTCCATCACTTTGAGGAGCCCTTTTATGTACAAACGCATCCTGATCGCTACAGACGGATCCCCTCTGTCGGACAAAGCGGTGGAACATGGCCTGTCTCTGGCCGCACTGACCGGCGCCACCGTGGTCGCCCTCAAGGTGGTGCCCCGCTACCCCCGCAGCTACTTTGAAGGCGGCATGCCGGTGGACATGAACGACGTCAAACGCATCGAAGCCCAGTGGAGCGATGCCGCACAGGCCATGGTCGATGGCGTGAAAGCCCAGGGCGGCGCACAGGGCGTGACCGTGAAGGCCGTGGTCGCCAAGTCCGACCTGGTGGCCGAGGCCGTGATTGCTGCCGCCAAAAAGCACAAGTGCGACCTGATCGTGATGGCATCGCACGGCCGCAAGGGCCTCAAACGCCTGCTGCTGGGCAGCGAAACGCAGCATGTGCTGACGCATTCGCATATCCCGGTGCTGGTGCTTCGCTAAGCATCAAAACAGCTGCTAGCGCTAGTACAACATGCGCCAGTAGCTATTGAATATATAGCAAAACACCGAGCAGGCGTGCAGCCTCCTCGGTGTTCTTCATTGAGGGCTGGGTGCCCTGTGGCTCAGTGGTTGCCCAGGTAAAGCTGCGCCATGCGCTCATCGGCCAGCAGCCCCTGCGCCGGGCCCTGCAGCACGCAGCGCCCCTGGTCCAGGATGTAGCCCTGCTGGCTGATCTGCAGCGCCTGGCGCGCGCGCTGCTCCACCATCAGCACCGCCACGCCTGCGGCGGGCAGCTTTTGCACCATGTCAAACACCTTGCCCACCAGCGAGGGCGCCAGCGCTGCCGTGGGTTCGTCCAGCACCATGATGCGCGGTGATGGCATGAGGGCCCGCGCAAAGGCGAGCTGCTGGCGCTCGCCGCCCGAGAGGTTGCTGGCGGGCTGAGGCAAACGTTCCACCAGCGCCGGAAAGTCGGCCAGCACCTCGTCCATGCGGCGCTTGATGTTTGCCACGCCGCGCACCACCAACAGGTTCTCGCGCACGGTGAGCGACGGGAACACATTGGCCACCTGCGGCACGTAGGCCAGCCCTGCGTCAAAGCGGTCTTCGGCCGACAAGGCCGTGATGTCGCGCCCACCCAGGTGGATGGTGCCCGCCACCCGTGGCAGCAGGCCCAGCAGCGCCTTCACCAGCGTGGACTTGCCCGCACCATTGGTGCCCGCAATGGTCACGATCTCGCCCGGTGCCACGGCCAGGTCAATGCCGTGGATGATGTCCACCTCGGAATACCCGCCGCGCAATTGCGCGATCTGCAGCAAGTTGTCTGCGCCGCTCATACCACCCCTCCCATATAGGCTTCCTGCACTCTCGGGTCGTCCAGCACCGTGTGCGGGTCGCCCTCGGCCAGGATGGAGCCCCGGTCCATCACGATCATGCGGTTGGACAGCGACTTGAGCGCCTGCAGGTGGTGCTCGATCACGATGAACGCAATGCCCTGCCCGTTCAGCTCGCGCACGCGGTCACAAATCTCTTCGATCAGCACCGGGTTCACCCCGGCAAACGGCTCATCCAGCAAGATGCAGCGCGGGTCCAGCATCAGCACCCGGCCCAACTCCACCAGCTTCTTCTGCCCGCCGGAGAGGCCACCTGCCGTCACATCGCGCACCCGCGCCAGGTTCAAAAACTGCAGGATGCGGTCCGCCTTGGCAGACAGCTGCGCCTCGTGCTCGCGCAGGCTGCGCGTCTGGAAGAAGGCATTCACCAGCCGCTCCCCTTGGGGGTTGGCGGCAGCCGCCATCAGGTTCTCGTGCACCGTGAGGCTCTTGAACTCGCGCGGAATCTGGAACGTGCGCACCAGCCCCAGCCGCGCGCGGCGGTAGGGGGGCATGCGGGTGATGTCATGCCCGTCAAACTCGATCTGCCCTGCATCCGCTGGCTGCTGCCCGGCAATGGCGGCAAACAGTGTGCTCTTGCCCGCACCGTTGGTGCCTGCAATGCCCAGAATCTCGCCCGTGCCCAGTTGCAGCGACACACCGTCCACCGCCTTGAAACCCCCGAATTGCCGCGTGACGGCCTCCACCTTCAGCATCGTTGTTGCGGTCATTGGGTGTTGCCTCCAAACAGGCCGTTGGGCTTGTACAGGGTGACCAGAATCAGCGCCAGGCCCACCGCAGCCAAACGCAGGCTGGCCATGCCAACTTCTGACACGCCCGGCACCCAGTCCTTGGCAAAGCGCGATCCCTCCAGAAACACCATGAGCAGCAGCGAGCCAAACACCGCGCCACGCACCGTGCCCGAGCCGCCCATCACCAGTCCCATCCACACATAGAACGTGATGAGCGGGATGAACTGCTCTGGCGTGATGAAGGTGATGAAGTGCGCATAGAACGCCCCCGCCACGCCAGCCAGCGCCGCCCCCAGCATGAACACCTGCACCTTGAACCAGGCCGGGTCCTTGCCCAGGGCCGACAACGCGGGCTCATCATCGCCAATGGCCTTGAGCAGCCGCCCAAACGGGCTGGCCGCCAGGCGCACCGTGCCCCAGGCCACCACCGCAACCACCGCCAACAGCGTGGCAAAAATCGCCATGTCCGACACACCACTGCCCCAGGACGCAAACAGCTTTGGCAAGCCGGGCAAGCCCTGCACGCCCTTGGTCAGCCAGCTTTCTTGCTGGATGGAGATGCGCACCGCCTCCGAAAAGCCCAGCGTCACGATGGCCAGGTAGTCGTCCCGCAAGCGCAGCGACAGCAGCCCAATGGGCAGCGCCAGCAAGCCCGAGAGCACAGCCGCCGCCACAAAACACAGCACCAGCGGCACGCCTTGCAGCGCCAGCAGGCCGGATGTGTAGGCGCCCACGGCAAAGAACGCCACGACGCCAAAGTTGACCAGCCGGGTCAGGCCGAACTGCAGGTTCAGGCCCAGCGCCAGCAGGCAGTAAATGAGGGCAACGATGCCAATGGCACACAGGTAAGCAATCATGGGTCGAACTCCTTACCGCACCAGTTGCACGCGGCCCATGATGCCCGCCGGGCGCACCAGCAGCACCAGGGCCAACACCACAAACGACAGCACCAGCTTGTACGACGGCCCCATCAGAGGCACCGCCAGCTCTTGCGCCACGCACAGCAGCAGCGCACCCAGCACCGCGCCCACCGGGCTGCCGATGCCGCCCAGCACCATGGCCGCGAAGGCGGGGATCAGGCTCTCCCACCCCATCTCGGGGCTGACCACGGCCTTCATGCCCAGCAGCACGCCACCCAGTGATGACAACGCGCCCACCAACAGCCACAAACTCAGCATCAACCCATTGGCACGGATGCCGCTGGCCCGCGCCAGGTCCGCACTATCGGCCACGGCGCGCAGTTGGCGGCCAAAGCTGGTGCGGTAGATCAGCACAAACACCACCAGCAGGCAAACGGCGGCCACCGCCGCAATGACCAGGTCGGTGGGCAACACGCGAATGCCGCCAAAGTTCCAGGCGCGCACCAGGGGCAGGTCAAACGTGCGCTGGTCATGCCCGGCAAAAAAACCGATCAGGCTGCGCAGCAGAAACCCGAGGCCAATGGCCGCGAGCATGGACGACACCATGGGCCGCCCGGCCAGCTTGCGAAAGATCAGCGTGTACGAGCCCGCCGACACCACGGCCGTGACCACCATGCTGATGAGCGCCGCCGCCCACAGCGGCCAGCCCCCCAACAGCTGCACCGCCACGGCAGCGTAGGCGCCGGTGGTGAGCATGTCGCCCGTGGCTGCGTTGGGAAAGCGGTTGACGCCCATCACCAGGGTCATGGCCAGGGCAGGCAGTGCCACCACCAGGCCTTCGATCAATCCGTTGATCAGCAGGTTTACAAAGTCGATCCAGGTCATTGCGTCATTCCGTCATCCCATGCACATCTGCGCTGTGCGCCGCAAAAAAAATGCCCGGGGCCTGCACCTGGCAGGCGCACCGGGCGCGGTCCATCACATCGTGATGGACACCACGTCGCGCCGCACCAGCTGGCCCTTTTCGATGATGAACACGCCAAAGTCCGGCGTCACATCGCCCGCCTTGTCAAAGTCCAGCTTGCTCGATGCGCCTTCGTAGTTCACCTTGGCCTTTTTGGCCAGTTGCGCCTTGCCTTCGGCAAAGGTGAACACTGCCGTGCCGGGGGCGTTGGAGACATCGCGCAGCTTGGCGTTGACCTGCTCTACCGTGGCCTTGGGGCCAGCGGCCTCCATGGCCAGCGCCAGCGAGATCACCATGTCGTACGCCATGGCGGCGTAGATGTTGGTGGACGCGGCCTTGCCCGTGGCCTTGGTGAAGGCCGCGTCAAACTGGGCGTAGGAGGCGCTCTTTTCGTTGGACACCGTGTCCACCGAAATGATGCCTTCACACACCTCTGCGCCCAAGGCCTTCACCAGGTCGGGGTTGGCCGCCCAGCCGGGGATGATCCACTTCGTTTCCGCACCGGACTGGAACCACTCGCGCAGGATGATGGTGGTGTCGGGCAGGTACGAGCCCATCACGATCACATCCGGCTTGGCGGCCAGAATCTTCTGCAGCTCGCTGCGGTAGCTGGGGCGGCTGGGCTCGTAGGTGACATGGGCCGCCACCTTGCCGCCGCGTTTCTCCCAGGCCTTGGTGAAGCCTTCCACGTTGCCCAGGCCGGATGCGTTGTTGAACGCCATCGTGGCCGGGCGCTTGAAGCCGCGCTTGGTGCAAATCTCGGCAAAGGCCGCGCCAAAGCGGTCGTTGGTGGCCTGAAAGCGCCACACCAGGTCCTTGGTGTCCAGCGTGGAAATGGCGGGCGCACCCGACACGTTCATCTGGATGATGCCTGCCGCGTCGGTCAGCGGCATCACTGCCAGCGTCACGCCCGAGGCCCAGGTGCCCAGCACCGCCTGCACCTTGTTCACTTCGATCAGCTTCTTGGCGGCCAGCACGGCCGCGTCAGGCTTGGTCTGGTCGTCTTCGGTGAAGAGTTCGAGCTTGCGCCCACCCGCGCCGCCCGCGGCATTGACCTCATCCACGGCCAGGCGGATGGCCTGCTGCATGCCTGGGCCGTAGGGGCTGCCTGCACCGGTGATGGGCGTGAGCGAGCCAATGCGGAACACCTCACCTTGCTGGCTGAAACCGATGGAGGGAAGGAACTGCAGAGCCGCAGCGGCGCCGCCGAGCTTGACGAAATTTCTACGTTGCATGGTGATCTCCGGTAGGGGAATGGGATGGGGGTGAGGGGGTGAAAGGGACTCAAAGGGTGTTCTTGACCCACACGCCGTCCTTGGCGATGGCGCGAATGCGCTCGCCCTGGTTCAGCAGGCAGGTGATGTCGGTGAGCGGGTTGCCATCGACCAGCAAGATGTCGGCAATGGCACCGGCCGTGACTTCGCCCAGCTGGCCTTGCTGGCCCAGAATCTCCGCGCCAATCAGCGTGGCCTGCTGCAGCACCGGGCCATTGCCCAGAATCTCCGCGCGCAGGCGCAACTCGTCCGACTGCAGGTAATGCGTCTCGGCCAGCAAGTCGCTGCCCAGGCCCATCTTCACGCCCGCCTTGGCCAGGATCTCGATGGCCTGCTTGCCCTGGCCGCGCACCGAATCGATCTTGGCAATCGACACCGCAGGCAGGCCATAACGCTCGCCCTCGTTGGCCAGGCCCTCGTAGGTGATGAGCGTGGGCACCATGAAAGCGCCCATCTCGGCCATGAACTCTGCCGTCGGCACATCCACCAGATTGCCGTGCTCGATGGTGCGCACGCCGCAGCGCACGGCGCGGGCGATGGCGCGGGGCGTGTAGGCATGGGCCATGACATAGGTGTTGGCATTGGATGCCTCTTCCACAATGGCGTGCAGCTCGGCTTCGGAATAGCCCAGGTTGCCAATCGGGTCGTTGGGCGAGGCCACGCCGCCCGAAGCCATCACCTTGATCTGCGTGGCGCCCTTCAGAATTTCTTCACGCACCGCCAGGCGGCAAGCGTCCACGCCATCGACCACGCGCCCGATGTTGCCCAGCTTGTAGGCGCACGAACACACATCCAGGTCATCGTTGCGCTGGCGGAAATCCGCATGCCCGCCGGTTTGCGACAGCGCCTTGCCCGCAGGGAAGATGCGCGGCCCCTGCACGAGCCCCGTGCGCACCGCCTCGGCCAGCGACCAGTCGGCGCCGCCCGCATCACGCACGGTGGTAAAGCCCCGCTCCAGCATGCCCTTCATGATGGGCAGCGAGCGCATCATGGTGAACACGTTGGGCATCTTGGCCACGGCACCCAGGTTGAACGAAGACGCCACCACATGCACGTGGCAGTCGATCAGGCCGGGCATCAGGGTCATGCCCTTGGCGTCGAGCGTGGTGGTCCCTTCTGGCACCTGCAGGTCGGTGCCTACCGCCGCAATGCGGCCGTCCTGCACCAGAACGGACAGGCCGGTGCGCAGTGTGAGTGCGTGGACATCCAGCACACGGCTGTTTTCAATCAACAAAGAGGTCATGAGATTCGTCAAAGTGGGCGCGATGGCTGCAAAATTACTCATAGCCTGCTTTTTCAGGGGGCCATGAAGACCATCAAGCATCCATCTGGTGCATTGCAGCATCTACAGAGTGTGGCGCTTGACACGTTGCTGTCACAGGACGCATTTATCGGGCCAATTGCCCTTATCCGCAACGCCTAAAATCTCACCATCCCATGAGTCCTACTCATACCCCCTAGATCACATCTATGCGCCGCCTGTGCCCCACCATCTCTGAGCTGAACGCCTTTCATTCCGCCGCCAAGCACCAGGCCTTCACCATGGCCGCGCGCGAGCTGTGCGTGACGCAAAGCGCCATCAGCCGCCACATTGCGGCGCTGGAGGACTACCTGGGCCAGAAGCTGTTCATCCGCAAAGCCACCGGGCTGGAGCTGACCGAGGCGGGGGCCACCTACCTCAACGCCACCCGCCCGGCCATGGCCGCGCTGGAATCCGCCACGGCACAGCTCATGTCTTACGGGGGCGATGGCGGCTCGCTCAACCTGTCGGTGCCGCCCACGTTTGCGGCGCAGTGGCTGTTTCCGCGCCTGGGCCACTTCAAGCGCACGCTGCCGCAGGTGTCGCTGAACTTTGTGCGTTACCAGCACGCGCACGACTTTGCGACGCCGCACGAGTTCGACGCTGCCATCCAGTACGGCTACGGCAACTGGCCCAGCGCCAATGCGCGCTACCTGATTGGCAAGGAAACCAGCATCGTGTGCAGCCCGCAACTGCAGGCCGCCCTGCCCCTGAACACCCCGCAAGACCTGATGCGCGCCACGCTGCTGCAGCACATTGAGGTGCCTTTGGCCTGGCAGGACTGGATGGAAGCCAACGGCTTGGACGCGAGCGCCAGCCGATTCGGGCCGGGCTTCAACCTGTACTCGCTGATCATCCGTGCCGCCGTGTCGGGCTTTGGCGTGGGCATCGTGCCCACCTGCCTGGTGGAAGACGAACTGCAGGCAGGCACTCTCGTAGAGCCCCTGAAAGACCGCTTTGACAGCCCGCTCGGCTACTACCTGTGCGCGCCCACGGCACGCACCAATTTGTCGGTGTACAGGCTGGTGGCGGGGTGGCTGGAACACTGCTGCAACCATGCCGAGGGCTCCGCGGCGCCAGCCGCCACGCCCTGCATTTTCTGCAACCCCCAGGCCTCTGCAGCGGGCTAGGGCCTGTTCACACTATTTTTGCCAGTGCGAAGGCCTCCACTCGCGGGCCTGCCTCAGGCGAACAACCCTTTGTACTGATCCCGCAGCAGGTTCTTTTGCACCTTGCCCATGGTGTTGCGCGGCAGCTCGGATACCACAAAGCACTTCTTGGGGATCTTGAAGTTGGCCAACTGCGACTTGAGCTGGGCCACGATGGCATCGGCGTCCAGGCGGGCACCGGGCTTGGCAATGACCACAGCCACGCCCACTTCGCCAAAATCGGGGTGCGGCACACCCACCAGGGCGCTTTCGGCCACGCCGGGCATGTCGTTGATGTAGCCCTCGATCTCTGCTGGGTAGACGTTGTAGCCGCCGCTGATGATGAGGTCTTTGCTGCGGCCCACGATGTGCACGTAGCCGCGCTCATCGACCTTGCCCACGTCACCGGTCTTGAAGTAGCCATCCTTCGTGAACTCTTCGGCGGTCTTTTCGGGCATGCGCCAGTAGCCCTTGAACACGTTGGGACCCTTGACCTGGATGCCGCCGATCTCGCCCACGGGCAGGTCTTTGCCATCATCGCCCTGCACGCGCAGGCTCACGCCCGGCAGGGGGAAGCCCACGGTGCCGCCACGGCGTTCGTCCTGGCCCTGGTAGCGCTGGTCGGCGCTGTAGGGGTTGCTGGTGAGCATGATGGTTTCGCTCATGCCGTAGCGCTCCAGGATGGTGTGGCCGGTGCGTTGCTGCCATTCCTTGAAGGTTTCGATCAGCAGCGGTGCAGAGCCTGCGATGAACAGGCGCATGTTCTTGACGGCCTCTTTGGTCAGGCCGGGCTCGGCCAGCATGCGCACATACAGCGTGGGCACGCCCATGAACACGGTGGCGCGGGGCATGGCGGCGATGACGGCCTTGGGGTCGAACTTGGCCATCCAGATCATCTTGCTGCCGTTGATGAGCGCGCCATGGATGGCGACGAACAGGCCGTGCACGTGGAAGATGGGCAGCGCGTGGATGAGCACGTCCCCCTTCTTCCAGCCCCAGTAGTCCTTGAGCATGACGGCATTGCTGAGCATGTTGCCGTGTGTGAGCATGGCGCCCTTGCTGCGGCCCGTGGTGCCGCTGGTGTACAGGATGGCGGCCAGGTCGTCGGCGCTGCGGGACACGGCCTGGTGCTCGTCGCCGTGGTGCGCTGCACGCTCTAGCAGGCTGCCGGTACGGTCGTCACCCAGGGTGAAGACATGCTGCGTGCCCAGGGTGAAGGCAATCTTGCTGACCCAGCCAAAATTGCCGGGGCTGCACACCACCACGGCGGGCTCGGCGTTGCCGATGAAGTATTCGATCTCGGCGCTTTGGTAGGCGGTGTTGAGCGGCAAGAACACGTAGCCCGCACGCAGCGTGGCCAGGTACAGCGCCATGGCTTCGACCGACTTTTCGACCTGCACGGCCACGCGGCTGCCTTCGGGCAGCTTGAGCGATGCAAGCAGGTTGGCGATGCGGGCGCTGGCGCGATCCAGGTCGCGCCAGGTGTAGAACAGCGGGGTGCCGTCTGCCGCCGTGGTCTCAACGGCAGTGCTGTCCAGGTCGGACGGGAAAGCGGCGCGCAGGGCGCTGAAGAGGTTGTGTTGGCTCATGGCTCAGACTTCAATGGGCTGGGTGGCTGGGTTGAGAGGTTGGGACTGACTGAATGGGAGAAAGCGAGGGCGGAGGCGCCGGTCAGAACACCGGCGCACGCTTGTCCAGAAAGGCAGAGATCCCTTCGCGGTGCTCGGCGCTGGCGGCGTAGGCATAGGGGTCGGTAGGGCCATTTACTATGTTTTCAATAGCAGACAAGGCATGATTTTGTAGCGCTACAGGCGCTTTCAACGCCCGAAACGTCTGTTTGTTCATGCGGGCGGCCTGGGGCGCCAGTGCGGCAATGCGCTGGGCACTGCCCAGGGCTTCGGTGGCCACCATGTCGTCGGCCACCACGCGGCTCACAAAGCCACGGGCCAGCATGTCGGGGGCGCTGAAGGTGGCGGCCTCCAGCAGCATCTGGCGTGCGGTCACATCACCCACCGCACCAGCCACCAGTTGCGCCTCGCGCGGGGCCATCGGAAAGCCCAGCTTGGCAATCGGTGCGCCAAAACGCGCGCCATTGCCCGCCACCCGGATGTCGCAGCAGCTGGCAATCTCCACGCCGGCGCCCATGCAGGCGCCGCTGATCTGGGCCACGATGGGCACGTCACACTGGAGCATGGCATTGAGCCCGCCCCACACGTCGTTTTCATGAAAGTCGCGCAGCGCGGCCGCGTCAAAACGGAAGCCGGGGTACTCTGAAATGTCTCCGCCCGCACAGAACGCCCCGCCCTCGCCCGCGATGAGCACACAGCGCGCATCGGCAGAGCACTGCACATCTTCAAACACCGCACGCAACTGCCGCCACATGGGCCGCGACATGGCGTTCAGCCGCCCGGTGTGGCGCAGGGTGACATGCACCACCCCGCCCTCACCAGCATTCATCAACACTTCACCCGACATCCTGGTATCCATTTCCTTCACATACCGCCCACGACCTTCTCACCCCGCCATGCCATCGCCAGCGCCACCGTGGAACTGGCTTTGCCAGGCCACGGGTGGCGTTCCCCTCGGGGGATGGCGCAAAGCGCAGCCATAGCACCGGCTATGGCGAGCATTTGCAACAACGACGGTGTGCGCTTTTGCGGAGCGAGCGGGCATGGCGGGTTTGTTTGCACCGTCTTGGGGGTTAGTCAAGCTTTGCGCCAGACGCCTTCACCACCGCCGCCCAGCGCTTGACCTCGCTGCTCACAAATGCACCAAACTGCTGCTGCGTCATGCCGCCGTAGTCCGCACCGTTGCTGGCCCACACGGCCTTGAGCTCTTCGGCCGTGCCCAGGCGCTTGATCTCGTCCACGATGCGGGCTTGCACATCGGCCGGTGTGCCTTTGGGCGCCCACAGACCGTACCAGGTGGTCACGGTGTAGTCGGGCAGGCCCACTTCGGAGGCGCAGGGCACGTCGGGGAAGGCTGGATTGCGCTTGGGGCCCGACACCATCAGCGCCTTGATGCGGCCACTCTTGATGTGGTTGGCGGAGGACCCCAGGCCGTCGAACATCATGTCCACGTTGCCGCCGATCAGGTCTTGCAACGCCGGGCCCGCGCCCCGGTAGGGAATGTGGGTGATGAAGGTGCCGGTCTGCTGCTTGAACAGCTCGCCCGCCAGATGGTGCGAGGTGCCTGCCCCGGCCGAACCGTAGTTGAGCTTGGCAGGGTTGCGCTTGATGTAGTCCAGAAACTGCTTGAAGTTGGTGGACGGCGTCTTGGGATTGACCACCAACACCTGGGGCACGTTGGCCAGCAGCGCCAGGGGAATGAAGTCTTTCTCGATGTCGTAGTCGAGCTTGGGGTACATCGCAGGGGCAATCGCGTGGTGCACGGCGCCCATGAACAGCGTGTAGCCATCGGGCGCCGCCTTGGACGCAATGCTGGCACCCAGCGTGCCCCCGGCGCCACCCCGGTTGTCGATCACCAGCGTCTTGCCCGTGCTTTTGGAAAACTGCGCAGCCAGCGGCCGGGCAAACGCATCGGTGCCGCCACCGGCAGGGAACGGCACCACCACCGTCACAGGCTTGCTGGGCCAGGTGCTTTGGGCCCAGCTGTTGCTGCTGGCCAGGCCCAGGCCTGCAGCCGCCGCGCCGAGCAATACACCCCGGCGTTGGATTCGCGAATCAGTCATTCCTTGTCTCCTGTCGTTGTAAAAATACGCGGTCACTGGTCCGCCCGGCATCTTGCCGGCCGCCCCGTCAGTCGCGGCAAAGGCTGTCGATGTCCCCCGACACTGGCACTTTGCCCTGCGCAAGCAAGCTGCGATGCTTGTCGATGCGCTTCAAGTCGTACAGGTAGTTCACCATGAGCCCGTACGATTGTTTCTGCCCCTTGCTGGACGGGTCACCCGCCCAGTTCAGGCGCTCTACCCGCGCGCCGTTGCCCAGGTGGAAGCGGGCCACGGGATCTGCCGGTTTGCCCTCTTGCAGCTCGCGGCCCAGATAGTACGCGGCGCATTCCAGCAGCATCTGGCGCACGGGGGATTTGGCGTCCAGCTCCAGCGCCTTGTCCACCGCCCCGAGCAAATGCGTGGCCTGCGGCGGCTCGAAGCCCACCGCGCGGCCCAGCTCGCTGCGGCGCTTGTCGTCCAGGCGGTCCAGCATCGCCCCTGCATGTTTGCCCAGCCAAGCGCGGAAACCCGGAATGGGCGACAGCGTGGCGAAGGTGCGCAGGCGCGGGAACTCGGCCGTGAGCGTTTCCACCACATGCTTGATGAGCGAGTCGCCAAAGCTCACGCCGCGCAGCCCCGTTTGCGTGTTGCTGATGGAATAGAAGATGGCCGTGGTGGCCCGTGTGATGTCCACGGGCGCAGCGGCCTCGTCCAGCAGCGGCGTGATGCTGGCCGAGATCTTGTCCACCAGCGCCACCTCCACAAAGATCAGCGGCTCGTTGGGCAGGCGCGGGTGGAAGAAGCCATAGCAGCGGCGGTCGCTGTCCAGGCGGTTCTTCAAGTCGGCCCAGCTGCGGATGTCGTGCACGGCCTCGTACTTGATGAGCTTTTCGAGCAGCGAGGCGGGCGAGTCCCACGACAGCCGGCGCAGCTCGAGGAAGGCCACGTCGAACCAGGTCGAAAACAAATGCTCCAGCTCGGCATCGAGGGGCAACAGGCGCTTGTCGGCCTTGAGCAACGGCAGGATTTCTGCGCGCATGTCCACCAGAAAACGCATGCCTTCGGGGAACGCCGAAAACCGCTGCAGCAGCCGCGTGCGGGGCGATACCAGCGCACGGCGCAGGCTGATCTCGGCCTGCCCTTCTTCGGCCGTGCCCGCCGCCGCTTCGTAACGCTGGCGGGCCGACTTGAAGCGCGTGGCATCCGGTGCGAACTGCTCGCACATCAGCAGCCACATGTCGCGCCTTTCCTCGGGCTCGGCCTTCGCATACCAGTCGGCCACGGCCTGGGCGCGGCGGCCGCCCTCGATCTCGCTCACCTGGGGCGCCACCACCTCCTGCAGGTCGGCCAGCAGACGGCGCAATGCGCGGGGCGACAACGCCTCCTGGCCGCGCCGCAGGGTGGCCTGCAGACGCTCGTTGGTAGAACGCGGCACCGCGACCTTGGCGACCACATCGGTCACGGTTTTGTCGAGTGAGGCCTTGGCAGACTTGTCGGCGGTCTTGTCCCCCGCCTTGTCGGCGGCAGGCGCGGCAGTGCGCAGGCGTGACACGCTGCGGGCGATCCATTCGGGAGTGCTGTTGATCATGGGGTCAACCTCGATTGCTGGTTGCGGGCTACATCGCGCAGCGCATCGCGCTGGCGCAACAGATGGGTGCGCATGGCCTCCTCGGCCGCGTCGCAGTCGCGCGCCTTGAGCGCGGCAAACACGGCCAGATGCTCTGCCAGGCTTTGCTGCATGCGCCCGGGGGCATGCAGCGTCTTGTGGCGTGCCAGCCGCAGGATCTTGCGCAGGTCGCCAATCACCTGGGCCAGCCAGCGGTTGTCCGCCAGCGTGATGAAGGCCTCGTGGATGGCGTAGTTGGCTTCGTAGTAGTCGGTCATTCGCCCGTCGGCCGCGCACTGTTGCAGGCGCTCGTGCAGCAGCTCCAGCGCGGCAATGTCGGCCGCCACGGCCTTGCGCGTGGCCTCGTGTGCGGCACGCCCCTCCAGCAATGCGATGACGGGAAAGATGTTGTCCAGATCGCTCTCGGTGACCTCGGCCACAAAACAACCCCGGCGCGGCTCATGGCGCAGCAGCCCCTCGGCCACCAGCACCTTGAGCGCTTCGCGCAGCGGGGTGCGCGAGATCTCCAGCCGCTCGCACAAGGCAGCCTCGTCCAGAAAGCTGCCGGGCGGCAAGGCGCCCGCAAAAATCTGCTCCCGCAGCCGGGAGGCGACTTCGTCGTGCAGTGAATTCGGGACAGGACGCATGTAAAACAAGGCTCCAGGGCACCAACCCGCGAGGCATCGGCTGTCAGCGGCAGAAGCACGGCGCAGGCCGATTGCCTGCAACACACCACTAACAGCTGACAACAGAGGCGATTGCCTCGCCATGTGTGTAATTTCTCATAATTACGCAAAATGACAAGGTGTAAACCCTGATTTGCAGACTTTGGTTACACAAAAGACGGCGACTGCGGTGGTTGCGCAACGCGGCGTGCCACATAGCAGCAAGGGTGGCGAACTTTGCTGCTGGACCCAAGGCACCGTCGTCGGGCGATCAGAGCCCTGGGCCAGATGAGCGGCCGAGGGCGCAACACCCGCTGCGCCCACCGCACGGTCGCCCTGCCCTCGCGCCCCTCAACCGCTTCACTCCACGCCCGCAAAACCTTCCACTAGGTGGTCGATCCACACCCGCAGCTTGGCGGGCAGAAACCGGTGGGACGGGTACAGCACCCAGGCCGTGCCCGCGTACGAGGTCTTGTGCTCCCAGTCGGGCAGCACGGTCACCAGGTCACCCCGCGCCAACGCAGCGCGCGCGGTAAAGCCCGGCAGGCTGGCAATGCCCAGGTGGCTCAGCGCGGCCTCCAGTCGCACCTCGCTGTGGTTGGCCACATAGCGCCCGCGCACGGCCACCGTGGCGGATTCGCCTGCGCGCTCGAAACGCCAGTGCCGGTCGCGCTCGTCCTCGCCCAGGGTGATGCAGGCGTGGTGCTCCAGGTCGCGCGGGTGCTGGGGGTGGCCCCGCTCAGCCAGGTAATGCGGGCTGGCGCAGGCCAGGTGGCGCAGGGTCGCCAGCGGCCGCCCGGCCAGGCCCGGGGGTGGCGTGTCGGTCACGCGCAGGGCCAGGTCGATGGGCTCTTCGAACAGGTCCACCGTGCGGTCGGTGATGAGCAGCTGCACATCGACCTCGGGGTATTTCTGCAAAAACGGCAGCACCAGGGGGTGAACGAGTTGGCGCCCCACCGCCTTGGCCATGCTCATGCGCACCATCCCCGATGGCGCGGCAGAGTGGGTGTCGCTCAGCGCCCACACCTCGCGCGCGGCAGACACCATGTCCTGGCAGCGGCTGTAGACCGCCGTGCCCGCATCGGTCAGCCGCAGCTTGCGGGTGGTGCGCTCCAGTAGGCGCACGCGCAGCGCCCCTTCCAGCCGAGCCACCTGGCGGCTGACCGCCGACGGGGTGATGCCCAGCTGCCGCGCGGCGGCCGAGAAGCTGCCCGCATCCACCACACGCGCAAACACCGCCATGTCGGGGAGGCTGTCCAGGGGTTGATTGATGCGCATGGGGAACAAGTGCAGTTCTTTGGAAGCGATTATCAATGCATGGACGCAAATTGATAATTCCCCCAGCCCATCGCCACCACGCGCGGCGCCCCACAGCCTCCCCCCCCAATCTGCGTCCCATGTCACACACCCTGCCCCTGTCCGCCCCTTCCCCGCTGGCCCCGCGCCTTTCTGACCTGGCCTTGCTGCTGGTCGCCGTGGTGTGGGGCACCAGCTATGGCGTGGCCAAGGGGGCCCTGGTGTTCTACCCGGTGCTGGGTTTTTTGGCCGTGCGCTTCCTCCTGACCTTTGTGGTGCTGCTCCCGGCCCTGCTGCGCGCCACTGCGCCCGAGCGGCGCGATGCGTTAGTGGCCGGCCTGCCGCTGGGTGGGCTGATGCTGGGCATCTTTCTGTGCGAAACCTTTGGCCTCGCGCTCACGCAGGCCAGCAATGCGGCGTTTTTGATCAGCCTGTGCGTGGTGTTCACACCGTTTGCCGAGTGGTGGCTGCTGCGCCAGCGGCCCGAGCGTGTGATGTTTGGTTTTGCCGCCGTCTCCCTGTTCGGCGCAGCCCTGCTCAGCGGGGGTTACACCGGCCAGTGGGGTTGGGGCGACGCGCTGATGCTGGCGGCCGCCGTGCTGCGCGCCATCACCGTGTGCCAGACCAAGCGGCTCACCCGCCGCCGCAACGCACCCGTGCTGGCCCTCACGGCGGTGCAGTCGGGCGTGATCGGGGTGGGCTGCCTGTTGCTGGCGCTGGCTTTGCCGGGCAAACTGCCCCCGCTGCCGTCCCTCACACAGGCCAGCGCCTTCTGGTGGGCCTGCATTTACCTGGTGGCAGGCTGCACCGTGTTTGCGTTTGTGGCCCAGAACTGGGCACTGCGCCACAGCTCGCCCACGCGGGTGGGCTTGCTGACCAGTAGCGAGCCCGCCTTCGGCGCGCTGTTTGCGGTGTTCTGGCTGGGCGAGCAGCTCAGCGTCACGGGCTGGGTGGGCGGTGCGCTCATCGTGGGGGCCGCCCTGTGGACGATGGCGCGGCGGAGTGATGCGCAGCGTTGATCACTTGCTTGCCCCTCACTCGCTCCGAGCACTACCATTTTGATAGCTGCTTGGGCATATAGTACCGGCGCTATCACCCTTTTATCTCGAAACCAACGCCCCCACCGGCTGCCGCTGCGCCCAGAGCCCCATCGCTGCGCCACCCACGATCATGGGCACACACAGCCACTGTCCCATGCTCATGCCCAGCGACAGGATGCCCAGGAAGGCGTCGGGCTCGCGGAAGTATTCGGCAATGAAGCGGAACACACCGTAGCCGAACAGGAAAGCGGCAGCCACCTGGCCAGGGCGACGCTCCTTGCGCGCATACAGCCACAGCAGGATGAACAGCAGCAATCCTTCCATCAGAAACTGGTAGACCTGCGACGGATGGCGCGGCTGCATGGAGCCGCTGTGCGCAAACACCATGCCCCAGGGCAGGTCGGGGCTGGCAAAGCGGCCCCACAGTTCGCCGTTGATGAAGTTGCCTACACGCCCTGCCGCCAACCCCGTGGGCACGCAGGGCGCCACAAAGTCGGCCACCTGCAGCCAGGGGCGCTGACGCGAATGGGCAAACCACAGCATCGAAACCACCACACCCAGCAGCCCGCCATGGAAGGCCATGCCGCCCTGCCACACGGCAAAAATTTCCAGCGGGTGGCTCAGGTAGTAGCCCGGCTTGTAGAACAGGCAGTAGCCCAGCCGCCCGCCAATGACCACGCCAGCCACCCCCAGGAAGAGGATGTCTTCCACATCCTTGCGCGTCCACGCACCAGGCCCCGTGATGGAGGCAAAGGGCGGATGCTGCAGGCGCCGGATGCCCAGCAACATGAACAGGCCAAAGGCCGCAAGATAGGTCAGGCCATACCAGTGCACAGCCAGTGGGCCGATCTGCAGGGCGACGGGGTCGATGTGGGGATAGGTCAACATGGTGGCGGGTATTGTGCCCGCGCTGGCGATGACCCCGCACGCAGGGTCGCCTGCCCCGGGCAGGACCACCGGGTGGCCGCTGCCGCGCCAGAACGATCAGTTGGACCCACACAACCCTTTTTTGAATAAAAAGCCGAGGAAGCGCTAGTCCGTCATGCACCGACAGCTATCAAAAGTGGAGCAAAAACAAAAAAGCCGCGCCCTCCAGGCGCGGCTTCGGTGCGGCGGCAGGGCTGTTGGCCCTGCAAGGCTGCCCCTCAGTCGTCCAGCAGCGACAAATCGCGCACGGCGCCCTTGTCGGCAGACATCACCAGCTTGGCATAAGCCTTGAGCGCGGCCGACACCTTGCGCGGGCGTGGCTGGGCGGGCTTCCAGCCCTTGGCGTTCTGTACTTCGCGACGCTTGGCCAGTTCTTCATCGCTCACCAGCACATTGATCGTGCGGTTGGGGATGTCAATGCGGATGCGGTCGCCGTTCTGCACCAGTCCGATGGCACCGCCCGCAGCGGCTTCCGGCGAGCAGTGGCCAATCGACAGGCCCGAAGTGCCACCCGAGAAGCGCCCATCCGTCAGCAGCGCGCAGGCCTTGCCCAGGCCCTTGGACTTGATGTAGCTGGTGGGGTAGAGCATTTCCTGCATGCCGGGGCCGCCCTTGGGGCCCTCATAGCGCACGATGACCACGTCACCGGCTTTGACCTTGTCGGCCAGGATGTTGGCCACGGCCTCGTCCTGCGACTCGGTGACATGGGCCGTGCCCTCGAACACCAGAATGCTTTCGTCCACACCGGCCGACTTCACCACGCAGCCGTCCACCGCGATGTTGCCGGTCAGCACGGCCAGGCCGCCCTCTTTGCTGAAAGCGTGGTCGTACGAGCGGATGCAGCCCTCGGCGCGGTCCAGGTCCAGGCTGGGCCAGCGGGTGTTCTGGCTGAACGCCACCTGCGTGGGGATACCGGCGGGGCCAGCCATGTAGAAGGTACGCACGGCCTCGTCTTGTGTGCGCACGATATCCCACTGGTCCAGCGCGTCCTTCAGCGTGGGGGTGTGGACGGTGGGCACCTCGGTGTGCAGCTTGCCCGCACGGTCCAGCTCGCCCAGGATGGCCATGATGCCGCCAGCACGGTGCACGTCTTCGATGTGGTACTTGTTGGTATTGGGCGCCACCTTGCACAGCTGCGGCACCACGCGCGAGAGGCGGTCGATGTCGGCCATGGTGAAAGGAATCTCGGCCTCTTTGGCAATCGCCAGCAGGTGCAGGATGGTGTTGGTGGAGCCGCCCATGGCGATGTCCAGCGTCATGGCGTTTTCAAACGCCTTGAAGCCTACCGAGCGGGGCAGCACGCTTTCGTCATCCTGCTCGTAATACTGTTTGGCGATCTCGACGATGCGGCGACCGGCGCGTTTGAAGAGCTGCTCGCGGTCGGCATGGGTGGCCACCACGGTGCCGTTACCGGGCAGCGACAGGCCCAGCGCCTCGGTCAGGCAGTTCATGGAGTTGGCGGTGAACATGCCCGAGCACGAACCGCAGGTGGGGCAGGCCGAGCGCTCGACCTCGGCCACATCGGCGTCGGAGTAGTTGGTGTCGGCGGCAATCACCATCGCGTCCACCAGGTCGAGCTTCTTGAACTCCATGACCTTGGTGACCGGGTTGGCCAGGCGGGTCTTGCCAGCTTCCATCGGGCCACCCGAAACGAAGATCACCGGGATGTTCAGGCGCATGGCGGCCATCAGCATGCCGGGGGTGATCTTGTCGCAGTTGGAGATGCAGACCATGGCATCGGCGCAGTGCGCGTTGACCATGTACTCGACCGAGTCGGCAATGATGTCGCGGCTGGGCAGCGAATACAGCATGCCGTCGTGGCCCATGGCAATGCCGTCGTCCACGGCAATGGTGTTGAACTCCTTGGCCACACCGCCAGCGGCTTCGATCTCGCGGGCCACCAACTGGCCCAGGTCCTTCAGGTGCACGTGGCCGGGCACGAACTGGGTGAACGAATTGACCACCGCGATGATCGGCTTGCTGAAGTCATCGTCTTTCATGCCGGTGGCGCGCCACAGGGAACGCGCGCCTGCCATGTTGCGACCGGCGGTGGAGGTTTTGGAACGGTAGATGGGCATCGTGCTGGCTTCTGAAAAATCGCTGGAAGGGAAGCGGGCCGGACTCATAAAGGCCCCTCGCGCGCCCGTGCAACCAACCTCTTGAGCCGTGCCGGGGGCAAACCTGTCAATTATCGCCCAGCCCCACAGGCCCGCCCGGGACGGTGGCGTTGGGGATTGCGGGGGCAGCCCCCACGCGCTGTGACGGCACTGGCAGAATGACCCATTCCGCTCCAGCCCCCAACCCCGAGACCAGGACGCCCCACGATGACCGACTCCAGCAAGCCCTCCGCACCCATCAACCGCCGCAGCGCCAACATCACCCAGGGCAAGTCGCGCGCACCCAACCGCTCCATGTACTACGCCATGGGCTACGAGGAAGGCGACTTCGTCAAACCCATGGTGGGCGTGGCCAACGGCCACAGCACCATCACGCCCTGCAACAGCGGCCTGCAGAAGCTGGCAGACGCGGCCATCGCGGGCATCGAAGAAGCGGGTGGCAACGCCCAGGTGTTCGGCACGCCCACCATCAGCGACGGCATGGCCATGGGCACCGAGGGCATGAAATACAGCCTGGTGAGCCGCGAAGTCATCAGCGACTGCATCGAAACCTGCGTGGGCGGCCAGTGGATGGATGGCGTGCTGGTGGTGGGCGGCTGCGACAAGAACATGCCCGGCGGCCTGATGGGCATGCTGCGCGCCAACGTGCCCGCCATCTATGTCTATGGCGGCACCATCCTGCCCGGCCACTACCAGGGCAAGGACCTGAACATCGTGAGCGTGTTCGAGGCCGTGGGCGAGAACGCAGCGGGCAAGCTGAGCGACTTTGACCTGAAAGAAATCGAGAAACGCGCCATCCCGGGCACGGGCTCGTGCGGCGGCATGTACACCGCCAACACCATGAGCAGCGCGTTCGAGGCCCTGGGCATCAGCCTGCCCTATTCGTCCACCATGGCCAACCCGCACGACGAGAAGATGAACTCGGCCAAGGAGTCGGCCAAGGTGCTGATCGAGGCCATCAAGAAGGACATCAAGCCGCGCGACATCGTGACCCGTAAATCCATCGAGAACGCCGTGGCTGTGATCATGGCCACGGGCGGCTCGACCAATGCCGTGCTGCACTTCCTGGCGATTGCCCATGCGGCAGGCGTGGAGTGGAGCATTGACGACTTCGAGCGCGTGCGCGTGAAGACGCCTGTGTTGTGCGACCTCAAGCCCAGCGGCAAGTACCTGGCGGTGGACCTGCACCGCGCAGGGGGCATCCCTCAGGTCATGAAGATCTTGCTCAATGCGGGCCTGCTGCATGGCGACTGCCTCACCATCGAAGGCAAGACGATTGCCGAGGTGCTGAAGGACGTGCCGGACGAGCCGCGCGCCGACCAGGACGTGATCCGCCCCATCAGCAACCCCATGTACGCGCAGGGTCACCTGGCCATCCTCAAGGGCAACCTGAGTCCCGAAGGCGCGGTGGCGAAGATAACGGGCTTGAAGAACCCCGTCATCACCGGCCCGGCCCGCGTATTCGACGACGAACAATCGGCACTCGAAGCCATCCTGGCGGGCAAGATCAAGGCCGGTGACGTGATGGTGCTGCGCTATCTGGGCCCGAAGGGCGGCCCTGGCATGCCAGAAATGCTGGCACCCACCGGTGCGCTGATCGGCGCAGGCCTGGGCGAGAGCGTGGGCCTGATCACCGACGGCCGCTTCTCCGGCGGCACGTGGGGTATGGTAGTGGGCCACGTGGCACCCGAGGCCGCAGCGGGCGGCACGATTGCTTTCGTCAACGAAGGCGACAGCATCACCATCGACGCGCGCCAGCTGCTGCTGCAGCTCAATGTGCCGGACGAAGAAATCACTAAGCGCCGCGCCGCCTGGACGGCACCTGCACCGCGCTACACCCGGGGCGTGCAAGCCAAGTTTGCGTTCAACGCGTCCAGCGCGAGCAAAGGAGCCGTGCTGGACGCCTATTGATCGCGCTGAGGCTGTGCACCGGCCGGTGGCGAGAAGACGGTTGAGGCTCCGGCGGACGTCTTTATCCTGGTGGTCGGTTCACAACAAAAAGCCCGCAGTACGCCATGTACTGCGGGCTTTTTGTTGAATAGACGACGAGAACAAGTCATCGCGCAAACCACCATGAGCCCCTTGCAGCGGGGCCAGGGCCAGTGTCAGCGCGGCTTGCGTGGGCGAATGCCCAAGGCTTCCTTGTGCTTGTTGATGCGGTCCTTTTTGCGCTGGTCCATCTTCTCCATGGCCTTGCGCTTGGTGTAGCCGGTGGAATCAGCCCAGGCCCACCACAGCGCTGTGGCGGCGAAGGGCGCCAGCACCCACCACCACGACCACGTGGCCACAGGGCCGATCTCGAAATATTTCAGTGCCAGCATGAGAAGGGACAGACCCAGCAGATACATCGCTCTCTCCAAAGAATGCCGCGAAAAGCGGGATTGACCAGGGACAACTGCGTGTCAACCCAAGTCACTACAATCGCATTAAAAGCACTGTAACTCAACCACAGGAATTCCCACCATGAAGCGTTCCCTGATCACACTCGCCTTGACGCTGTCGGTTGCGGCACCCGCGATGGCCGACTTGGCCTTGGCCACCTCCAAGAACTGCATGGCTTGCCACGCAGTGGACAAGAAACTGGTGGGGCCTGCCTACAAGGACGTGGCAGCGAAATACGCTGGCCAGAAGGACGCCGTGGACAAGCTGGCTGCCAAGATCGTCAAGGGTGGCTCTGGCGTGTGGGGTCCAGTACCCATGCCCGCCAATGCGCAAGTGAGTGACGCCGAAGCGAAGAAGCTGGCTGCCTGGGTGCTGACGCAAAAGTAATTTGCCGCCCTTGTGGTGGCCGCGGGTTCTACCGTCCCGGCCCCAACAAAAAGCCGCGCACGATCAGTGACGCGGCTTTTTTAATGCCTGCGGACGACGCCCGCGCCCCTCTGAGTGCGCAGACAGTACCTGCGCCTTCCAGGACATCACCCACAGGATAGGCCCTACACGATGGGGGTCACCAGCGAATTGCGGGAGCGCAGCTGCTGCTCCAACTGGCCCACATAGGCCGCCGTGGTGTTGTCAGACTCCTCGGCGCGCGCGGCGAGGCGGGCCTCCAGGTGGTCCAGCCGCGCCAAAACCGCCGCATGGGCCTGACTGTGCTGGATTTCAAGGAATGTACGCAGCTCTGTGAAGCGGGACGCCTCGGCCTTGTCAGCCAGCTCGCGCTGTGCCTGCATCTCTTTGGTGTGGCGGCGGGTTTCGAGCAGTACGGAGCCCTGCAGCGACAACACGTAGGCCACGAAGAAGATGCCCAACAAGGCGGTAAGCGCCAGCATGAGCAACCCGAGCGGCGCTTCAAATGACACCACCCCCAGCGATACCAGGGAAGGGGCGGCCAGCGCAGGCCAGTTCAATGCTGCCAGTGCGGCAATCACCAGCACCGTCAACAGCAAAACGATGGAACGCAAGTGCATGGGAAATCTCCGGTCAGCAGCGCTTGGCCAGGGTGGCCGGTCACGCCATGCTGCCGTTGTAACGCATACACGGGCAATTGCTGCCGGCGCAGGACTGATTGGAGATCACGTCCTACAAAGCGCGCTGCAGGCCCACCGGGTGAGCAGGCCCGATGCTTCGATCACGTACCGGGGTGATCAAATGGTTTTGTAGCCACACAAGCGCTGCGCGCTGGTGGGGCTGCACGGCGCCTCCTGGATCAATCAGCCTTGCAGCTTCGATCAAGGGGCGGCGGGTGAGATACCAAGGTTTTGTGGCCACATCACATCGCTGCGCGATATGAGTGTCCCCGAATCGGGCAAGCGCTGCGCGTTGGCGCCGTTGCACGGCGCCTTCTGGATCAGTTGGTCTGGGCCAACTGATCCAGAATTGCCGGATTCTCCAGCGTGCTGGTGTCCTGGGTGATGGCCTCGCCCTTGGCAATGCTGCGCAGCAGGCGGCGCATGATCTTGCCGCTGCGGGTCTTGGGCAGGTTGTCGCCAAAGCGGATGTCCTTCGGCTTGGCAATGGGGCCAATCTCCTTGGCCACCCAGTTGCGCAGTTCGTTGGCGATCTGCTTGGCTTCCTCGCCGGTGGGGCGCGAGCGCTTGAGCACCACAAACGCACAGATGGCCTCACCGGTCACGTCGTCAGGGCGGCCCACCACAGCGGCTTCGGCCACGAGGTCGGTCTTGGCGACCAGGGCGGATTCGATCTCCATCGTGCCCATGCGGTGACCGGACACGTTCAGCACGTCGTCGATGCGGCCGGTGATGCGGAAGTAGCCCCGGTCGGCACTGCGCACCGCGCCGTCGCCTGCCAGGTAGTAGCCCTTGAGTTCTTCGGGGAAGTAGCTCTTCTTGAAACGCTCGGGATCGTTCCAGATGGTGCGGATCATGCTGGGCCAGGGGCGCTTGATGACCAGGATGCCACCGGCGCCATTAGGCACGTCGTTGCCCACCTCGTCCACGATGGCGGCCGTGATGCCGGGCAGGGGCAGCGTGCAGCTGCCGGGCACCAGCGGTGTGGCGCCGGGCAGCGGGGTGATGACATGGCCGCCGGTTTCGGTCTGCCAGAAGGTGTCCACGATGGGGCAGCGCTCGCCGCCCACGTTCTTGTGGTACCACATCCAGGCTTCGGGGTTGATGGGCTCGCCCACGCTGCCCAGGATGCGCAGGCTCGACAGGTCGGAGCGCGCGGGGTGTACCGCCTCGTCGGCTTCGGCCGCCTTGATGAGCGAGCGGATGGCGGTGGGGGCGGTGTAGAAGATGGTGCACTTGTGGCGCTCGATCATCTGCCAGAAGCGGCCCGCGTTCGGGAAGGTGGGGATGCCTTCAAAGATGATCTGCGTGGCGCCTGCAGCCAGTGGGCCGTAGGCGACGTAGGTGTGGCCCGTGATCCAGCCAATGTCGGCCGTGCACCAGAACACGTCGTCGGCGCGCAGGTCGAACGTCCAGTCCATCGTCATCTTGGCCCACAGCAGGTAGCCGCCGGTGCTGTGCTGCACGCCCTTGGGCTTGCCGGTGGAGCCGCTGGTGTACAGGATGAACAGCGGGTGCTCGGCACCCACGGCCACCGGAGCGCATTCGGTGCTTTGACCTGACAGTGCTTCGGCAAAGGTCTTGTCGCGCCCCGCCACCATGTTGCAGGCCGTGGCCGTGCGCTGGTAGACGAACACGTTGCGGATGGTGTCGCAACCACCCATGGCCAGGGCTTCATCAATGATGGCCTTGAGCGGCAGCTCCTTGCCGCCGCGCATCTGGTAGTTAGCGGTGATCACGGCCACGGCACCGGCATCGATGATGCGCTCGTGCACGGCCTTGGCGCTAAAGCCGCCAAACACCACGCTGTGCGTGGCGCCAATGCGGGCGCAGGCCTGCATGGCGATCACGCCCTCAATGGTCATGGGCATGTAGATCAGCACGCGGTCGCCCTTGGCCACGCCATGGGCCTTGAGCGCGTTGGCAAACTGGCTCACGCGGGCCAGCAATTCCTTGTAGGTGATCTTGGTGACCGCGCCATCGTCGGCTTCAAAGATGATGGCCGTCTTGTTCTCGGTGGCGGTGCCGATGTGGCGGTCCAGGCAGTTGGCCGAGGCATTGAGTTCGCCATCGGCAAACCACTGGAAGAACGGCGCGTTGGACTCGTCCAGCGTGCGGGTGAAAGGCTTGGTCCACTGCAGGTTGCCGCGTGCCTGGCGCGCCCAGAAGCCCTCGAAGTCCTTTTCGGCCTCGGCACACAGTGCGTCATACCCAGCCATGCCGGACACGCGCGCGGCTTTGACGATGGCGTCCGAGGGCGGGAACACGCGGTTCTCAACCAGCACGGACTCGATGGCGGATGTGGGCGCAGTCATGGTGTTGTCTCCTGGATCTAATGGGAATTGGAATTGGCCGGTACTGTCGGGCGCGGCACTTACAGGCCACTGACTGGCGCGAAGCTTACAGAGTACGCCATTGCGGCCCGCCTGTCGCCAAGGGCCGGGCCACCGGCTGCGCAGACCCACCTGCCACCGCAGGGACATGCTGCCCCCCTAAAATCGCGCCTCCTGCAACCCTTTGCGAGTGCCATGTCCTCTCCCCAACACAAGCCTCCAGCGCCACTGCGCCCCCTGCCTTCCATGATCTTCGCCAGCCGGTGGCTGCAACTGCCCCTGTATCTGGGCCTGATCCTGGCGCAGGCGGTGTATGTGTTCCATTTCTGGGTGGAACTGGTGCACCTGATCGAAGCCGCGTTTGGCAACACGGCGGCCCTGCAGAGCCTGGTGTCCAGCATTGGCTACAAGAGTGATTTCCAGGTCACCGCGCTCAACGAGACCATCATCATGCTGGTGGTGCTGGCGCTGATCGACGTGGTGATGATCTCCAACCTGCTGATCATGGTGATCGTCGGCGGCTACGAGACCTTTGTCTCGCGCCTGCACCTGGAAGACCACCCCGACCAGCCCGAGTGGCTGAGCCACGTGAACGCCTCGGTGCTCAAGGTCAAGCTGGCCACCGCCATCATCGGCATCAGCTCCATCCACCTGCTCAAGACCTTCATCAACGCCGCCAACTACGACCTCAAGGTGCTGATGTGGCAAACCATCATCCATGTGGTGTTCCTGCTCAGCGCCCTGGCCATTGCGCTGACCGACCGGCTGATGTCGCACTCGTCGGACCGCCACTGAGCACGGCGACGGTCCCCACGCTCCCCGGCAACGCCGGGGGAGCCCCCGGGACCAGAATATCAGTCAAAAGTGCCAGTAGCGCTGGTGGCGTATGCACTGGCAGCTATCAAATTTGAAGTAAGCACCCTTCGGTATTCAGCGCCCTGGGCGCTCCCAGATTTCTCCTCAATCGGTAGGCACAGTGCGGTGCAGACCCACCCGAAGGAGAAATCCATGCCCCCTCTGTCCTCTCTCTTCCCGACCGCAGCCGCGGCGCAAGCACCCGCTGCGGCAGCCTCCCCGTCCACACACACCGCCACCAGCCGCCGCCTGGCATTGAGCGCGCTCGGCTCGCTGGGCGTCGCCTCCCTGTGGGGCTGCGGCGGCGGCAGTGACAGCACCAGCACCGACTCTGGCAGCAGCACGGACTCCGGGTCTGGCACCGGCACCGGCAGCGGTACCGGATCTGGCACTGGCACCGGAACAGGCACCGGCACAACCACCACCTGCTCCGTCGTCCCCGAGGAAACCGCAGGGCCCTACCCTGCCGACGGCTCCACGGCCAGCAACAACACGTACAACGTGCTCGCGCTCAGCGGCATCGTGCGCTCGGACATCCGCACTTCAGTGGGATCGTCCACCCAGGTCAGCGGCGTGCCGCTGTCCATCACCATCACGCTGACGAACACCAGCGCCAGCTGCGCGGCGTTGTCGGGCTACGCCATCTACCTGTGGCACTGCACGCAAGACGGCAACTACTCGGTCTACACCTCCAACAACATCGCCGACAACTACCTGCGCGGCGTGCAGGCCACGGACGCCAACGGCACCGTGACCTTCACCACCATCGTTCCGGGCTGCTATGCGGGCCGCATGCCGCACATGCACCTGGAGATCTACCCCACGCTGGCATCGGCCACCAAGGCCGCGAACAAGATCAAGACCACGCAACTGGCGTTCCCCACCGCACTGCTCAGCAGCATCTACAGCAGCAATTCGGGCTACAGCGCCAGCGTGCGCAACCTGGCCTCCATGTCGTTTGCCACGGACAACGTCTTCAGCGATGGCACCACGCTGGAGATGACCACCATGCAGGCCAACACTGGTGGCGGCTACTCGGCCAGCATCACGATTTCGATCGCGGTCTGAGCCCCTCGTTTCTTCCATTCACCCTGTTGTTTCGATCACCAGAAAGACGCCCGATGTTCAAGATCCACACCCTTTTGGCCGCACTGGCCCTGGCATCCATCGCCGCAGCATTCCCCAGCCACGCCCAGCCATCCCGCGGCACGCCGCCCGCCCCGCCACCCGAGGCCTACGCCGCCTGCAAGGGCAAGACCGAAGGTGCCTCCGTCACGCTGACCATGCCCGACGGCAAGAGCCTCGCAGGCACTTGCCGCACAATGGACGGCACCCTGGTGGCCATGCCCGCTGGCGGGCCTGGTGGCCCCGGCGCAGGTGGCCCGCCCCCCGCCCGCTGACCCACCATGCCGCCCCAGCGCTCCCTCGTCCCCGTGCCCCATCTGACGCTGCACCGCAAAGCCTTCATCGCCCTGGCCGCCCTGCTGCTGGCGCTGTTGCTGATCTTTGTGGGGTTCTCGCGCCTGGGCCTGCAGCGGGGCCTGGGGCCGTATGTGGCCGAGATCGAGCTGGCCCGCATGGACTGGCTGGCCGAGCGCCTGCAGGCCCACCACACCCAGGCAGGCGGCTGGGACAGCCTGCGGGGGCAGTCGTCCCTGTGGGGACGGCTGACCCACCCGGGCGGCGGTCCACGCGGGCCGGGTGGCGCCCGCCCCCCCAGCGGCTCGCCGCCCGGCCTCCCGTCGGAGCCCCCTGGCACGGCCAACCCCCCTCCTTCCAATGCCAGTGACAGTGACAGTGGCCGTGGCGCTGACCTTGGCAACAGCCCGCCCCCACCTCCACCCGGCGACCTGCGGCCCCTGGACCGGGGCCCAGCGCCACCCCAGCGCCACCCGGATGACATCTACCCCCGCCTGGGCCTGCTCGATGCACAAGATCAGCTGGTCGCAGGCACACCGCCCCAGCCGGGGGGCGCACGCCTGGCGTTGCGTGGCGCCGGTGGCCAGACCATCGGGCACCTGGTGCTGGCACCCCCGCAGGGCGTGCGCAGCGAGGCCGACCAGGCCTTTCTGGCCCAGCACCTGGGCTTTGTGGCGTGGACGGGCCTGGTCGGCCTGGCCCTGGCGCTGGTCCTGTCGGGCTGGCTGGCACGGCGCTGGCTGGCCCCGGTCGAGGCCCTGGCCACCGGCGCACGCGGCATTGCGCAGGGTCACCTGCACACCCGCGTGCCCGTGCACGGCAACGACGAACTGGCCCAGCTGGCCCGAACCTTCAACACCATGGCCGAACAACTGGGCAGCATCGAAGCCAGCCGCCGCCAATGGCTGGGCGACGTGGCCCACGAGCTGCGCACGCCCCTGGCCGCCATGCGCGCCGAGATCGAGGCTGTGCAGGATGGCATCCGCCCCTTTGACGACAAGACCGCGCTGCGCCTGCACCGACAGGTGATGCGCCTGATCCAGCTGGTGGGCGACCTGCGCGCCAGCCTGGATGCGGTGGGCACCAGCGCACCCTCGGCCCAGGTGCCCGTGCACCCGCTGTCGCTGCTGAACGAAGCGCTGGCCTCCATGCGCCCCCGCCTGGCGCAGGCGGGCATCGATGTGGACACCAGCGGCCTGGATGCCCTGGCCGCACCAGGCGCCGCCCAGCCGGCCCCCCTGGTGCGCGGCGACGCGCAGCAGCTGCACCAGGTGTTTTTGAACCTGCTGGAAAACAGCCTGCGCTACACCGACGCGGGCGGCCTGCTGCGCATTGCGGCGCGCCTGCTGCCACCGGCCGATGGAGCCCCCCAGCTGCAGGTGCAGCTGGACGACAGCGCGCCCGGCGTGCCCGCGCACGAGCTGCCCCGTATCTTTGAGCGCCTGTACCGCGCTGAAACCTCGCGCAACCGCGACCACGGCGGATCAGGCCTGGGCCTGGCGATCTGCCGCGCCATCGCGCTTGCCCACGGCGGCACGCTGACGGCCGAGGCATCGCCCCTGGGCGGGCTGCGCATCACACTGAACTTGCCCCTTCTGGACAACCCGGCACCATGAGCCCACGCATCCTTGTCGTCGAAGACGAACCCGACATCGCCGCCATCGTGGTGGATTACCTGCGCCACGCGGGCTATGCGGTGGAGCACCAGGCCGAGGGCCGCGCCGCGCTGGCGAGCATGCTCACCACGCCGCCCGACCTCACGCTGCTGGACATCATGCTGCCCGGCATCGACGGGCTGGAGATATTGCGCCAGGCGCGGCGCCACACGCAGCACCCCATCATCATGCTCACCGCCAGGGTGGAAGAGGTGGACCGCCTCATCGGGCTGGAGCTGGGCGCCGACGACTACGTCTGCAAGCCGTTTTCGCCGCGCGAGGTGGTGGCCCGCGTCAAGGCTGTGCTGCGCCGCACCGCTGCAGCGCAGGAGGCTTCCTCTGCCAGCACGCCACTTGCCGCCTTGATGCTGGACGAGTCGCACTGGCAGGCCACGCTGCATGGCACGCCGCTGGGCCTCACGCGGCGCGAGTTCAAATTGCTGCAGGTGCTGGCGCGCCAGCGGGGCCGCATCTTCTCGCGCGCCCAGCTGCTCGACCAGGCCTACGACGACACGCTGGACGTGAACGAGCGCGCCATCGACAGCCACATCAAGAACCTGCGCAAGAAGCTCAAAGCCGCCAGCACGGACGGCAGCGACTGGATCCGCTCGGTGTATGGCGTAGGCTTTGCGCTGGACCCGAACCACGAGGGCACGCCAGCGGCCTGACGGGCAGGCTGCCAGCGACACCCCCTGGGTCCGATAACTATCAATTTGATAGCTACTCAAGCATGCAGCACTAGCGCTACCGGTGCATTTGGCTCAAAAACGCCACGGTAATCCCACCAAACAGCCCTGCAGACTCAGCGCCCCACCATCTGCGCAGGCACCACCCACTGGTCAAACTGCTCGCCCGTCACATGCCCCGAGGCCACGGCGGCGGCGCGCAGGCTGGTGCCCTCCTTGTGCGCCTTCTTGGCAATGAAGGCGGCCTTGTCGTAGCCGATGTGGGGATTCAGTGCCGTCACCAGCATCAGCGACTGCTCCACCAGGTCGTTGATACGCGCTTGGTTGGGCTCGATGCCCACGGCGCAGTGCTCGTTGAAGCTGGCCATGCCATCGGCCAGCAAGCGCACGCTCTGCAAGAAGTTGTGGATCACCATCGGGCGGAACACGTTCAGCTCGAAGTTGCCCGAGGCCCCGCCGATGTTGATGGCCACGTCGTTGCCCAGCACCTGCGCGCACAGCATGGTCAGCGCCTCGCACTGCGTGGGGTTGACCTTGCCCGGCATGATGGACGAGCCCGGCTCGTTCTCGGGGATGGTGATCTCGCCCAGCCCGCTGCGCGGGCCGCTGGCCAGCCAGCGCACGTCGTTGGCAATCTTCATCAGGCTGGCCGCCAGGGTCTTGAGCGCGCCATGGGCATGCACCAGCGCATCACAACTGGCCAGGGCCTCGAACTTGTTGGGGGCGGTGACCAACGGCAGGCCGGTCAGGTCGGCCAGCTCCTTGGCCACGGCCTGCGCATAACCGGCGGGCGCATTGAGCCCCGTGCCCACCGCCGTGCCACCCAAGGCCAGCTCGCCCAGATGGGGCAGCGCGGCGCGCACATGCTGCTCGCCATGCTGCAGCTGCGCCACCCAGCCCGAGATCTCCTGGCCGAGCGTGAGGGGCGTGGCGTCCTGCAGGTGCGTGCGCCCAATCTTCACGATGCTGTCGAACGCCTTCGCCTTGGCCGCCAGCGTGGTGCGCAGGCCGTGCAGCGCGGGCAGCAGGCGGTGCATCAGTGCGTCCACCGCGGCCAGGTGCATCGCGGTGGGGAACACGTCGTTGCTCGACTGGCTCTTGTTCACCTCGTCGTTGGGATGCACCAGGCGCGCTTCGCCGCGCGGGCCACCCAGCAGCTCGCTCGCCCGGTTGGCCAGCACCTCGTTCATGTTCATGTTGGTCTGCGTGCCCGATCCGGTCTGCCACACCACCAGCGGAAACTCCTGCAGGTGACCACCTTCGATCACCTCGTCTGCCGCCGCCACGATGGCCGTGGTCTTGGCCGCCTCGAGCAGGCCCAACGCGTTGTTCACATAGGCGCTGGCCCGCTTGACCTGGGCCAGCGCCCGGATCAGCTCCGGCGCCATGCGCTCGCCCGAGATGGCGAAGTGGTGCAGCGAGCGCTGCGTCTGCGCCCCCCACAGGCGCTGGGCAGGCACATCGATGGGGCCGAAGGTGTCTTTTTCGGTGCGGTATGCGGTCGCGTCGGGGGTAGAGGTCTTCACGGTAGGGCCTTGCGCGCTCGGTGAGCGGATGGGAATGAATGAAACACCAGCCCGCAGCATACCCACCGAAGGCCATGGCGCGCTACCACCCCCTATCGCCCCTGACAGGCCCGCGCAAGCCCGCCGGGAGATAATTCGGAGTTCGCGTTTTCCCTAAAACCCCCACCGCCATGACCACGACGACCATTCGCCAAGAAGACCTGATCGAATCCATTGCCGGCGCACTGCAGTACATCAGCTACTACCACCCCACCGACTACATCGCCCACCTGGCCCGAGCCTACGAGCGCGAGAAGAGTCCGGCGGCCAAGGATGCGATCGCCCAGATCCTGACCAACAGCAAGATGAGCGCCACCGGCCAGCGCCCCATCTGCCAGGACACCGGTATCGTCAACGTGTTCCTGAAAGTGGGCATGGACGTGCGCTGGGAGGGCTTCAGCGGCAGCCTGGACGACGCCATCAACGAAGGCGTGCGCCGGGGCTACAACCACCCGGACAACACACTGCGCGCCTCGGTCGTGGCCGATCCGCAGTTCGCCCGCAAGAACACCAAGGACAACACCCCTGCCGTGATCTTCACCGAGATCGTGCCCGGCAACACCGTGGACATCACCGTGGCGGCCAAGGGCGGCGGCTCGGAGAACAAGTCCAAGATGTACATGCTCAACCCCGGCGACAACGTGGTGGACTGGGTGCTCAAGACCGTGCCCACCATGGGCGCTGGCTGGTGCCCGCCCGGCATGCTGGGCATCGGCATTGGCGGTACGGCCGAAAAGGCCGTGCTCATGGCCAAGGAAAGCCTGATGGACGACCTGGACATGTACGAACTGCAGGCCAAGGCCGAAGCCGCCAAGACCGGCGGCCCCGCGCTCGACAAGGTCGAAGAGCTGCGCCTGGAGCTGTTTGAAAAGGTCAACGCGCTGGGCATTGGCGCCCAAGGGCTGGGCGGCCTGACCACGGTGCTGGACGTCAAGATCAAGATGTACCCCACACACGCAGCCAGCAAGCCCATCGCAATGATCCCGAACTGCGCCGCCACACGCCACGCGCACTTCGTCATGGACGGCTCGGGCCCCGTGTACCTCACGCCCCCGAGCCTGGACCTGTGGCCCAACGTGAACTGGGCGCCCGACTACAACAAGAGCAAGAAGGTCAACCTCGACACCCTGACCAAGGAAGAAGTCGCCAGCTGGAAGCCGGGCGACACGCTGCTGCTCAACGGCAAGATGCTGACCGGCCGCGATGCTGCGCACAAGCGCATCCAGGACATGCTGGCTAAGGGCGAGAAACTGCCTGTGGACTTCACCAACCGCGTGATCTACTACGTGGGCCCTGTGGACCCCGTCAAGGGCGAGGCCGTGGGCCCTGCAGGCCCCACCACCGCCACGCGCATGGACGGCTTCACCGAGATGATGCTGGCCCAGACCGGGCTGATCGCCATGGTGGGCAAGGCCGAGCGCGGCCCGGTCGCCATCGAGGCCATCAAGAAGCATCAGAGCGCCTACCTGATGGCCGTGGGCGGTGCAGCCTACCTGGTCTCCAAGGCCATCAAGACCGCCAAGGTCGTGGGCTTTGAAGACCTGGGCATGGAAGCCATCTACGAATTCGACGTGGTGGACATGCCCGTGACCGTGGCCGTGGACGCCGGTGGCACCAGCGCCCACATCACGGGCCCGGCCGAGTGGCAAAAGCGCATCGCCTCGGGCGAGTTCAAGGGCATCGGCGTCGCCGCAGCCTGATGCGCGTGGGTGTGGCTGGGCCCGCGAGGTGGCCGCCACACCACAAGGTGCAATGACAAGGAACCGCCTTCGGGCGGTTTTTTTGTGGCCACCCCGACGCACATCCCTGCATCCGCTTCGGCAAAAATACGGGCTCGACCCGACTCCTCTTCTTCGGCGTTTGCCGCCCCCACCATGCTTTTGAACCACGGGTTCGCGCAGACCCTTCGACAGCCCCTCTACTCCCTGCTGCTGGCCACGCTGATCGGCGCCCTGCCCCTGTCCGCCAGCGCCAACCCGCCCATGGTTCCGCAGCGCGACGCACAGACCGCCTTTGGCGGTGCACTGCCCGCCCGCGAAGCCGCGCTGCTGGACGCCAGCCTCGCATCCCACATCGAACGCCAACAGCTGCTGAACAGCCAGCACCTGGCAGGCAGCCAACTGCGCACGCTGGACTTTTTCCACAAGACCTTCACCGTGCTCCGTGGCGGCAAGCGCACGGTGTTCGATGCGGAGCTGCTGGGCACGTGGTGGCCCGAAAGCCGGCGCTGGGCATGGGAGGCCGTTGAACGCGTGCCCGACCTGAAAGACCCGAAGCGCAAATCGTTCGCCACGGGCAGCGCGCTCACACGCCTGTATGGGCGCGAGCACGGCATCGACATCCTGCAGACCGATACCGCGCAATTGGCGAGCGAAGAGGCTGCCTGGTATCTGTGCGCGTTTGCCGCACAACTCAACCAGGCCACCGGCGTGCTGGTGAGCATCGGCGGCGAGCTGGTCGCCGGGGGCCAAGAGGGTCAAAAGGCCGTGGTCAAACGCTACTACCTGCTGTCGCACCCGAAGGTCGCGGAAGCAACGCCCAGTGGCAACGGCAAGGCCAAAGCATCCGCGCGCTGATCGATCCGCCCCCCGTGCTCCATGGCGCCGCCGGTCATCGCCCAGCCCCGGGCTTGATCGCACAGCCAGAGTTTTTACCCACTCCGTAACAGAACGCAGCGCATACAGCCTGGAGCTGCGGTTTTCCTACAATCCAGCCTTTTGTCCAACCATGGGCTCCCTGATGCAGTCGGCCTCTTCTCCTATCGGTGTATTTGACAGCGGCGTCGGGGGGCTGAGCGTGCTGCGTGCCCTGCTGGCCGCCATGCCCCACGAGCGCTTTGTGTACCTGGCCGACAGCGGCCACGCCCCCTACGGCGAACGTGGCGACGCCTATGTGGCCGCCCGCACCCATGCCATCACCCAGTACCTGTGCGAGCAGCACCACATCAAGGCCCTGGTGGTGGCGTGTAACACGGCCACTGCGGCTGCCATTCATGAAGTGCGAAGCAGCCACCCGGTGTTGCCCCTCGTGGGGCTGGAGCCGGCCGTCAAGCCCGCTCTTGCAGTGACGAAAACAGGGCACGTGGGTGTCATCGGCACCCGGGGCACATTGACCAGCGCCAAGTTCGGCAAGCTCATGGCCTCACTGGCTGACCAGGCCCACTTTGTAGTGCAGCCCTGCGATGGTCTGGCGCACGCCATCGAGCGCAGCGTGGCCCTGCCACCCGCCGCCCCCGGCAGTCCTGTCGGTGCCACGGAGACTGGCGCACTGTGCGAACGTTATCTTCAGGCGATGGGCAGTTTTGGCACAGGCCCCGGGCAGATGGACACCCTGGTGCTGGGCTGCACCCACTACATCTTTGTGGCCCACGAGTTGCGCGCACTGGTGGGGCCTGACGTCCAGTTCATTGAGACTGGAGAGCCCGTGGCGCGCCAGACGCGGCGGCGGCTGGAGACCGCAGGTCTGCTCGCTGTGCCCGAGCCATCCAAACCATGCAATCAACCTTCGCCCCTCCAAAGCAACCCATCGGTGCAATTGCTCACCACGGGGCCGGTGTCCATGCTGGAGGCAGCAGCCCAGCGGTGGCTGGACCTGCCCCCCAGCCAGTGCCAGAGCGTTTCAGTTCCCTGATTCAGCCTCTATCTGCTTCTGGTGCATGATCCATATGTGCCAGTCGCTATCATTTATGAAGCAACTGGGTGTGACGGCTCTGAGTCTTCAGGACGCGTCGCTGCCCCAGAGCCGGGTGCCTGCCTGCTCCACATGGGTGAGGTACAGGCGCAGATCGAACTCGTACTGGTGGTACTGCGGCTCCATATGGGTGCAGAGCTGGTAGAAGGCTTTGTCGTGGTCCTTCTCGCGCAGATGGGCCAGCTCGTGGACAACGATCATGCGCAGGAACTCTTCGGGCGCCTGCTTGAACATCGCGGCAATGCGAATCTCATGCTTGGCGGCCAGCCGGTTGCCCTGCACACGCGACACCGCCGTGTGCAAGCCCAGCGCGTGGCGCACCACGTGGATCTTGTTGTCGAACAGCACCTTGTTGACCGTACCCGCATTGCGCAGGTAGCGTGCCTTGAGCTCCTGCGCATAGTCGTAGAGCGCCCTGTCGCTGCGCACGGCGTGCGCCTGCGGATACTTGCGCTGCAGAACCGCCCCGAGCTTTCCCTGTGCCAGCAGATCGCGCGCCTGGTCTTGCAACGAAGCGGGGTAAGAACGCAGATACGGAAGATCAGTGCTCATGGGCAACAAGGCAGCGACGCGCAGGGCATGGAGTGGCGCGACCACACAGAGGCATCGAAGCGTTCGGAGAATTGACCCAATGCCTGGGAGATATCGGAGGGCGATGCGCGGAATGGCGCGCACCACCACTCAGCGCAGCACGCCCACGCAGGTCAGTGCAAGTGGCGCGGACGACGGCCACCACCACCGCCGTGACCACCACCTGGGCCGCCGGGGCCACGCGGGGGCTTGCCGATCTCCAGGGAGTTCACCAGGGCATCAAAACGCTGGCTGAACAGCTTGTCGATCTCTGCGACCACGCCCCCTAACTCGGCGCCATCAAAGTGGCGCTCCATCATGTTCACCACGTCTTGCACCAGCAGATCACGCTGCACCTGCATGATGGCAGCGGGCGTGGGGCCGACGAAAAGCATCACGAAGTCATCGCGCGACTCGGCACCCTGCTCTTCTTCGTCTTCATCAAAGTCGGTGTCGTAGAAGGTGACCTCGATGGCCGCGCCTTGCTCCGCCAGCTCATTGAGGCTCATGCACATCTCGTCGAGCGACTGGCGGAAATCCTCGTCACCCCGTACCGTCCAGCACATCTGCAGCAAGTGCTCCTGCGCGTCGTATTTGATGCCAGGTTCTTCCTCATAGGCACTGGCCGCGCCATCGGCCAGCGAACGGGCTCCAGCGTACTTCCACAGGGGTTTGAGCGCCTCCTGGAGCTGGTCAAAACTGACATCAGCACGCAAGAGAACCTGTCCGTGGACGTGGATTTCGAAGGGAGCGTTGTAACTTGACATGATTGAATCGTAGTGGTGCCCCGAGCCGGGGTCGAACCGGCACGCCCCTTTTCAGGAAAGCGGCGGATTTTAAGTCCGCAGTGTCTACCAATTTCACCATCGGGGCGCCGGCTGCTGAGCGCATACCTGCGTTGCAGCGTAACCCGGGCAGCGCGTGCGCGCAATGCCCTGTCGCATCTCTGGTCGGGACCGCTGTTTGACAACAGCACGCTCCGTACCACCAAGAAAAAAGGGAAGCCTAAGCTTCCCTTTTCAAATGTGGAGCGGGAAAAGAGTCTCGAACTCTCGACCTCAACCTTGGCAAGGTTGCGCTCTACCAACTGAGCTATTCCCGCATTTTCTGATTTCTCTAACGTTTCCGTTAGTGCTTATCAGCAAGCCTCAAATTATATAACTATTTTTGGCCGTATTCGATTGCAAGCCAAAAAATTTCCATCCAACTACCATCCATCGACACGATCCCTGCGAGCGTCTCGGCCCAGAGGCTTTGATCGCTTCACTGCTGCAGGCCATATCTGGAGGCGCGGTCCGGAGTCGAACCGGACTAACCGGATTTGCAATCCATCGACCGCCTTGTAAATCAACAAGTTAGACGATAACCACTCGATCAACCGCACCACTTTGCGTCTGGGCTGAATTCTGCCACAGATCGAACAGCGTTTTGGCGTAGCCTCGCAAGAAAAAAGCACTGTATGCTTTAACAGTGTTTTAAGGACGGGCGCATGTACTGCACGGTTTACAGACTCTATGACGGCCAAGGCAACCGCCTGCAGAACGATGTGGCCAAGGCCAACGGGCAAACCGGCTGGCTGGTGTACCGGCTGCGGCGACCCCAGACTGGCGAGCCATTCCGCCACGCCCTACTGCTGTCCAAAGAGGGGGCGTCCGACCAGTCCGCAGTGCTGCCACCTCTCGAACATGCGGAGCTGCGAGCGTTGCAGGGCGGGATGCGACTCACGGGCCAGGACTTTGACGCGCACCACAGATATCTGAAGCAGGCCTGGTGGGTAGTGCCGCTGATTGTCTAAGCCCGGGGGCCACTCCCGCAGCGGGAGCACACCATCTTTTAAAAAGGTAAGACCTGAAAGAGGTCTGACTAGATACGCTTACAGCATCACCTTTAGGAGACGTCATGACCACCTGGGAAAACAGCAACTTCAAAGCCGTCGGCAATATAGGAAAAGGCCTGATTCCATCCAGCGAGTTAGGCCGCACGCAACAATATGTCAGCGTTCCCACCGCCGAAGTTGAACACGTCAAATGCAAAAATTGTGGCGCGCAGTGGGATCACGCCGATCACCCCTCCAACGCAACACTCGCCATGCAGAAGTCGCTAAAAGTCCGATGCCCCGAGTGCAACAACGGCGACTTCGTTCCTGTCGCCACATAGCCAGGCTAACCGACTGACGGGGACCGCTACGCTAGTCAATTCGCGGCGGCGCCCCATCATCCCGCACCGGGTAGCACCCGCGCCCCGCCCGCTCCTGCATCTCCCTGGCCAGCTCGCGTTGCACTCGCCGCAGGCGCTCATTCAACTGTTTGACAGCCTTGCGGCCGGGGCCAGGGCGGGCGCCCTGGTGTGCATGCGTGTGCACCGCCATCACTTGGCCCCCTGCTGGCGGCGCTCCTCGATGTCCAGGATCTGGTTGACCTGGCTGGCCACCTCACCGTATCGCGTGGCGCAAATGGCTATCCACTCTGCTGTGTCCCGCTCACTGGCGTAGCCGGAGGTAGGGGTATGGTCAGTTTCAGGGGCGGCAATGGCTGCGGCCTTACCTGCAGGTTCGCTGGCAGGGGTTCGTAGCCCGAGCGAAGAGGCGGTGCCGAGGTTGTTGAGCATGCCGACAGTGCGAGCGTCAAGGCACTGGCGATCAGCAGACAGGGTAGCGATTTGCGCACGGGCGTCTCCCAGCTTGTTGGATAGGGTGGCCACCGTGGCCGCGTGGCGGCCGCTGGCGGTATCGTTGAACTGGCGCTGCTGCCTGGCGTCGGTCTGGCGGGCCTCATCGGCCTGGCGCTCGATCTCCATGCGCTGCGCCTCTTTGGCGCCCCAGCGCCACTCCTGCACACGCCAGGCGCCGGTGGCGGCGATGGCTGCGGCCACCAGGGCGGTGGCTGCGTAGGTGTAGAGGCCGGGGATCATGGCAACTCCTGAATGCCCAGCTGGGCGCCCTGGTCGGTGATGGTGATCACGCGGTTAGAGGCCTTGTCGGGCACGCGGGTGCTGACGTGCACCCACTGCTTGCCCTTCTTGCCCTCCAGGGCCAGCTGGCCGATGCCCAGCACCGACACCAGCGGCGCCAGGCAGCGCGCAATCTGCGTGGGGGTGCCGTAGCTCGGCGCCTGGATGTCAGCAGCGTGGCCTTGGGTGTGGTCGCTGCTGGTGACACCGCCCACGGCCTCGTTGACCTGGCGGTTACGGTAGCCGCTGGTCACGATGACGGGCACGCCCAGCGTGCTGCGGATGCGCTCCAGCATCTCGGCCGTGAGCACCAGGCGCGGCATGATCTCGGGCGGTGGCGTGTTGTCCAGCCCGAGCTGGCGGGCCTTGCTGCTGGCCGTCAGCTCGGCCAGGGTGAAGTGTTGCGTGAGCTGCATGTGCTAGCCCTCCTTGACGCGTGTACGAACGATGAGCACCGCGAAGCCCAGCAGCACGCAGGCATCCTGCAGCGTGGGTGTCTCCAGCGGTAGTAGTGGCGTGATGAAGGCCCCGGCCCCGCCCACGGCCAGCAAGGCCCAGGCGATGGCTTTGAGCCATTCGGTAGCGCGCTCGCGCGGCGCAAGGCCACGCCTGCAGGGCGCCGTGCGCTCCAGCTTGTTCAGGGCCTCGGCCAGGACGATGACGCCCGACAGCCAGTGCACCAGGCCCAGCACGGTGATGGCAGACAGAGTGAAGGTCATGGCGTGGCCCCTCCCCCTGGTGGCTGCGGCACGGGCTGCGCCTGGCCGCTCAAGCGCTTGATGAAGAACACCAGCACCTGCTGCGCCCCACCACCCACGGCAAAGGCGCCACCCAGCAGCAGCGAGTCGGGCAGCTGCGCAGCCAGCAGCGCCAGCGGCGCCAGGTAGCCCGCTGTCAGGCTGCTTGCGAAGGCCACGAACATGCGGCGCACGGTGGTGCGCAGCAGCTCGCGCCAGGTGTCGCTGCTGCCCGGCACTGCGTTCAGCAGGATGATGGCCACCAGCGCCCCAGCAAAGCCCGCAATCAGCACATCGACCCGCAGGCCCAGCGACACACCAAACGCCGTGATCATGGTGCTGGTGGCCGTAGCCGTGGCCACGGTGAGCACCCCTGCGGCCGTGGTGGTGGGCTCAGGCATCCGGCGCCCCCCAAGCGGGCAGCACGGACCAGGTGACGGGCGCGCGCAGGTCATGGCCCGCGATGGGCCACCAGGCCTGCAGCCCCGATGGCTCGTGCCACACGTTGCTGATCTCATAGCCCACGCGGATCTGCAGGTGCAGCCGGCCCACCAGCTGCTCGGTGGCCTGCAGCTGCCAGGCGCCGCCGCAGTGGTGCACCGTCACGCCGCCGCCCCGCCACACCTGCACGCCGGTGGCCACGTCCACCGGCACGCCCAGGCGCCATGCGCGGTATTCGCCCGCGTTGCGGCGGTACCAGGCCTTGCGGCTCTCGGGGCTGCGCGGGTGTGTGCCTTGCAGCCAGTAGTTGGCAGCCACGGCCTGCGCGTCTGCAGGGTCCAGCCACTGGCCCGGCGCGGGGCGCCCGCCCTCGGGTGTCTCCACCCACGGCACGTTGTCGCCGTGCGCAGTGATGTTGACCATGGGCGCTATGTCCCAGTCGGCCAGGTCGGGTCGCACATCCACCAGGCGCTCGGCCGTCCAGGGCAGCAGCCGGGCGATCTTGCCCGCCTTGAACAGGCGCACGCGCCACTTTGCCCAGGTGAGGCCCTGCGCGCGCTCGCGGGCGCCCTCCAGGGCGGCGATGGCGGCCGGGTGGTAGTGATCTGGCACACCGGCCGCCCGCAGGTGCTTGATGTAGTTCATGGGGTTCCTTCAGGCGTAAAAAAACCCGCCGAAGCGGGTTGCTGTGGGTACATGCTGAGCAGCAGCGCCGCCAGCCCGTTGGGGCCCAATCGCCAGGGCTCCAGGATGCCCAGCGCTGCGGCCAAGGCCTCGCTACAAAACCAGCCCTCGGGCGCCTCGCGCACCAGCCAGAAGACGAAGCGCAGGTTGCCGGGCAAGTCGTAGGGCTCGCCCTCGTGCGCCTCAAACCAGGCGCGTGCAGCTGCCTCCGGGTGGTCGGGCAGTTCGATGAAGTCCCAGTGATCCGGGTCGTAGTCGATGCGCTTGAAGCGCACACCGCCATCCACCCAACTGGCGCTGGCGCTCATGCCATCGGAGAACACCAGCTCGCAATGGCTGTAGGGGCCACGGTCCACCCACCGCACGGCGTGGCTGTAGAGGCCTTGCACGCCGGGGCGGGTGGCCTTGTAGAAGGCGGCGCGCATCACTGCCCCCGGTAGCGTTCCACGTCCGTGATCGGCGCGGTCAGGATCTGCTCTGCCCGCCCCACAGCCAGCAAGCCCGCTGCCTCCAGCGCCTGCACACCGGCCTGCAGATCCGCGCGCGCCAGGTCGATGTGCGTGGCTGAATTGACCTTGTGCAGATATCGGCGCACTTGCGCCGCAGCGACTGTGGCACCAATCGAGGCCAGGTCGATACCAACAGCTTCGGGGTCAGTGAAGCGGTCCAAGAAGCCCAGGCGGGTGATGCGCAGGTCAGGCGGCGGCGCTGGCTCTTCCAGCTGCTCCGCTAGGCGCCAAGCGCCCGGATAGAGCTGCTCTGCAGCCTCTTCGTCCGCAATGATGGTGCCGACCACGACACCGTTTTCGAGAATTTCGATTCGCTGGGTCATGGTCAATCAAGCCTCGGGTTGAAACACGATGAATGCATAGCCGTCGCCACCGGGGCCGCTGCTGGTCCCTGCGTAGCCGCCACCCCCACCAGCACCGCGTCCACCCTTGCCGGGGTTGGTGCCTGAAACAGAGCCAGCACCACCAGCGAACAAGCCCCCGGCCGGTGTGGTCTGGTTGCCCGCCACCCCAGCCAGTCCAGCCGTATTCAGGCCCAGGAAGCTGATGCCCAGCTCGAAGGACGGCAGAGCCAGGGGGGCCGTGTAGGTGGTGCCGTTGGAGTTGCCGTCTGCTCCCACGCTGCCGCCCGGCGTGCCGGTGGAGCGGCCGAGGCCTGTGCGGAACACGTCTACGGCCGCGCCACCAAAGCCCAGTGCGCCTGCAGCAAGCTGCCCAGAGCGCAGCCCTGGCACCCAGTAATCCGCGCCCACAACAGTCGCGGTCGGGGCGGTCTGGACCAGAGGAAACGCAGCGCCCTTGATACCGGGCTCGCCCGGGTTGCAGGTCATGATGGTCGCGCCGTTGAGCTTGACCAGCGTGGCGTTGCCAGCGATGCCGGAGCCCGGCACGGTCTGACCCGCAGCGCCCGCTCCGATCACGAACTCGACCACATCGCCGACAGCAACATCGATGACCTTGACGCCATAGGGCGCAGAGTTCGCGCCCGTGGCGCCCTCGCCGGCGGTGCTGGTAAACCCGCCGGAACCCGTGCCACCCATGGCTGCGATCTGCAGCTTGCCCTTACGCGTGATGGTGATGGACTTGGACGCCAGGATGGGCAGAGCCCAACCACCGAGCGCTCCCGAAGCGGAGCCACCACCGAATGCCTGGTTGAATGTGATCATGCGAAGGTGCTCCCGTCGTACACAGCGTTAAACCGGCCACGGTTGGGCCAGGACATGGGGGCCTCAGGTGTCTCACCAGACACCGTGTATGCCCCCCAGTTGATGAAGCAGCCACTGCCCGAGGCGTTACGACCGCCCACAAAGTCATCCGCCGTCCAGCCCGCAGGGATGCTGAGGGTGATGCCTGGCACGGTGGCGATGTAGAACACGCCCGCCACAGCGTTGGTGTTGGCATTGATGCGCGTAGAGACCTGCCCCACGTTGAGCGAAGTCCAGTCAGCCGACACTCCGGGCTGGCTGGTGGTGACATCGGCCAGGTTGTTGAGCAGCATCCAGAACCGGCCGTTGTGCTTGACGCAAGCGGGCTTGTTCAAGGGCCCGGCCAGGTCAGGCCACACGCCCTTGAAGTTGGCCGCTGCAACGGCCTGGCTTGCTGCGGTGACGGCAGAGGCTGCAGCGCTCACCGCTGCGGTGGTCGCCAGGTTCGCCTCCTGCGCATTCGCCAAAGCGCTGCTGGCCAAGCCTGTAAGGTCGGTCATGAATACAGTGCTCATGTGCACACCGAACGCATAGGCCTTGCTGTTGTAGATGCCCAGCACCCGATCCGACAGCGGGGGGAATGGCGGCACGGGCGTGAACGCCGGTACTGGTGTGACTGCCATCAGATGACTCCTTTAACGCGCGCAGCGAGCTGCGCTTCTTTGCTGTTGACTGACTTGACGCGCCCGCTGATGAGGCCCAGGGCGCTGAGGTAGCCGTATCCCGGCACGTTGGTAGCGGAGATGGCCACCGGCACGTCCAGCACCTGCTGCAGCAGCCCCACCGTGTACTCGGCCTGGTCGGCATCGAGCACTGCCGACAAGGTGAGGTCAGTCGCGCCAGGACGGCGCTTGATCTCAAACGTGCCGTCGTCGTAAAACTTGATGTAGCTGTAAGACCTTGGCTCTGCCTCGCTGCCGAACTCAGTGCCGCCAGTGCCACCGGTGAGGCTTCGCCACTCGCCCACCATCAGCGTGCCCAGCTCGACCGGGGCCGATGGCCCTGCGCTCACCGTCACGGTGAGTTCTGCCGTAGGGCTGATGGGGATGCCATTCAGCTCCACGGTGCTGCGCACGCCCAAGGGCGCGAACAGCAGCTCCCAGAAGCCCAGGGCCTGCTCCCACAGATCCTGCGTGGACTGCTTGAGGATGGCGCCCCCAGGGGCATCGCGCGCGATGATCTGCACCTGGTCGCCTACGGCGCCGAAGATCTTCACGTCACTGAAGAACGGCACCTGCAGCTTGTAGGTGAGACTGCCCGTTGCCTTTGCTGCCGTTGACCGGTAATAGTCAAAGGGTGCAAACAGATTGCTGGGGCGTTTGAAGAGCCAGTAGTCCGGGTCTGCCTCGGGCAGCGCCGTGCGGCCGCTGTGGGCCAGCACGCAGTAATACACCTTGTGGTTGCTGATGCGCTCCGCCCCCACGGCATATGTGCCCGCAGACACCCACATCGTTTCGCCCAACGCGGGGTCGGGTTCTACGATGGTGGTGCCTGCGGTCAACATGCTGGCCGTTATGGGGATGGCCATGAACACACTCACAGCGCTGTAAGTGGTGGTTGTCATGCGGGTGTCGTCCTAAAACCATTGCCATCAAATGAGTCCTCCAGCACCTGCGCCATCCGAGCCAGCAGGCTTTCGGCCTTGGATTCGGCCGAGCTGGCAGTTGGTGCAGCGGTGCTGGTTGCGGTGGAACCGCTCCCGTTGTCGGCCAACATGCGCCGCGTAGTGGATGCGGTGTAGATCCGCGCGGGCGGCAGGTAAGCCAGCTCGGGGCCGTCTTCACCCACCATCGCCCAGCCGCCCCGGTGATCGCCACCGAGCCGGAACGCGGGCACGCCCACCGATGCAGCCGCCTTTGCCCAGTCGGCATCGAAGAAGCCGGTGATCAGCGCCAGGTCGTTGAGCGTGCCGCCCGCAGACTTGACCGCCTCCAACAGACCCTTGAGGTCGCCAGTGCCGTCGAACTTGTGATACACGGGCGCCAGCGCATCGAGCTTGGCAATCTGCTGCTGATCAATCACCGGCTCATAGCCGACGCCTGCCGTTCCCAGCGAGAGAACCCGCTTGTACTTGGCATCCGCCGCAGATGTACCGGTACCAGGCATGCCAGGGCCAAACCCCGGACCGCCCGCACTGCCGCTGCCACCAGAGCCACCGGGTGCCGGCGTCTTTGGCTTCAGCAGCTCCATGATCTGCCGCACGGCCTCATCGACCGACAGGGTGGCTTTCACCTGGCCGGTGGCAATGTCGATCAGCTCGCGCATGCGCTCCAGCGTTTCGTCGCCCTGCTTGATCTGGCGGTCCAGCGCGTCCAGCGATTGCTCGGCAATGCCCTTCTGCTTGCCTGCCACCCCAGCCAGCTGCTCCATCTGCCCGGCAAGCACCAGGCGGTCACGGTCCAGCTCGAACTGGGTGAGGTAGTTGTCGGCAGTGAGGCCGCCACGCGCAGCGGTCAGCGCGTTGGTGAGGTCGTCTGCGTTGGGGATGATGCCCATCAGAGCGCCCTGCAGGGCGTTCTCGATGAACACCATGCCCTTCGCCGCCTGCTGTGCAGCAGTGCTGCCCACCTCGCCCCGCAGCTCGCGCATGGCACCCGATGCAATGTCTTGCACCTTGCCCCACAGGCCAGCCAGCTCGGCCGCTGCTGCGCGCTGCGCCTCCAGCACCTTGCGCTGGGCTGCGACGGAACGCTCCAGCGTGCTATAGGCCGCGTCCAGCTGCGTCTTGAGCGCTTCCTTGGCAGTAGCTGCGGCTTCCTCGGCCGTCTGGTTCAGCTCGGCAAACGAGCCCGACAACATGATCAGCGTGGCGTAGGCCTTGCGGCCTGCCTCGGTGTTCAGGTCTTGTGCTTCGACCAGGCGGCGGTATTCCGCACGGGTCTTGGGCACCGTCAGGCCCAGCTTGGCAAACTCACCGTCCAGCTGGCGCGTGGCTACCGCCCTGCGCTCTTCCTCGCTGTAGAAGTTCTGGAAGTAGCTGCTGGTGGCGGCCACCATCTTGTCGAGCCCGCCGAACGCATCCGCGATCTTGCTGGCCGCGTCGGCACCGTCCAGGCTGGCCTCCAGCAGCGTGTAGCCCAACGTGTCAAAGATGCCGTTGACGGTGGTGAGGCTGGTGGACAGGCGGGTCAGCGTGTCGATAGCCTTCTCGCCCTCTTTGGCGTACTTGCTGGCGGTGTAGGTGGTCTCTTCGATGGTCTCGGTCACCTCGCGGGATGAGGCCATGAAGTCATCCGCACCCCGACCCACGTTGTCGTACACCACACGGGTGACTTCTTTGCTGGTCGTGGTCCAGGTGCCCAGCACCTGCTCTGCCAGTTCGTTGTTGGCAGTGGCAAGCGCCTCCTGAAACTTCTGCTGGATCTGCTCTGCGTTGAGGCCTTGCGTGCTGATCTTGATCTTGCTTGTGTACCCCTCCAGTTTGTCGGCGCTCAGGCCCAGCGTGTCGGCAAAGAAGGCCACCTGAGCACGCATGCCCTTGAAGGTGTCGCCCAGCGCTTTCTCAAACGCGGGGTCCAGATCGCTGTACTTGGTCTTGTCCGAGCGGAACAGACCGCCCTTGTAGAACTCGTACTGCTGCCCCTCGAAGCCCGTCTTGCCGCCGAAAGTGCCCTCGATACCCACGTCTGCCAGCTTGCGGCCGAACAGGCGGTTGATGAGGCCACCCACCACGCCCGCGAGCGGGCCAAAGAATGCACTGGCGATGCCCGCGATGATGTTCACGGCGTTGCCACCGCCCACGCTGTAGCCGCCCGACAGCATGGAGCTGATGCCGTAGCCCATCATGCCGTTGCCGAGCATGCCCAGGCCCGCGCCAATGGTGTTGCCCAGGCCCGTCATCTGGGGGGCGACATAGGCCGATGGGTTGTTGCCGATGATGGCGGGCGTGGACAGCCCCAACCGCGTGCCCAATTCGCTCGTGGCGAACTTGCCGAAGGCATTGCCCACCGCAGAGCTGACACCCTTGGTGATCAGGTCAAAGCCGGTGGAGACGATGTTGCCCAGGTTGCTGAACATGCCCAGCCCACCAGCGCCACCAGAACCGCCCACCACGCCAGCATTGGCGCCGCCTACGCTCAGGCCCAGGGCGCCAGTGATGCCGGTCATCACGCCCTGCACCGCCAGCCGCAGCACAGTGGTCTTGAACAGGTTTTTGATGCCGTCCCAGAACGACTTGAAGAAGCCTTTGCCCGCCTCAAACCCACGGTACAGGCTATCGCTCAGGCCGTTGTAGATGCTGTCGTAAAACTTGGTCCACTCATTGGCGGCCTCAGTTGCGGCCTTTGCCGTGATGGTGCGGTCGTACTTGGCGCCCAGCAGCTCGTTGCGCTCGCGCAGCGCTTCGATCTCGGCCTGCAGCGCGATCTGCTCGCGCGTCATGGTGCCGGTGATCACGCTGGCCCGCTCCAGCTCGGCCAGGGTGGCCTCCTTGGTCAGGATCAGCGCGCTATTGCGCGATTGCAGGAGCTGCAGCTGTGCGGCATCCGACAGACCGATCATCTCGATCTCTTCGCGCATCGCCTGGTTCTGCTCCACCAGGCTTGCGGCCGACTGCTCCATGGCCTGCACGACTTTGAGGCGCGCTGCACGCTCAGCATCGGCCGTCTTAATGAACTCTTCGCGCGCCTTGTTCTCGGCTTCGGCCGCCAACATGGCTTCGATGTCCTGGCCGATCTGGATGGCTTGGACCTCGGTGACCTTGACCTTGCCGCTGCGGATCTGGTCCAGCACTTCGACGGCCTTCTTTTGGCCCTCGGTGAGCTTTTCGCCAGCGGCTGCTTCTGCCTGATAGCCAGCAGTGGCCTTGACCACGGATTCGCGCAGCGCGTCGAAGGGGTCTTTGGCCTCTTTGGCGGCCTTGCCGGTTTTCTCCAGGACGTTGGTGAAGTCCAGCTTTGCGCCCGCTTCCTTTGCTGCGCCGCCTGCGGCCTCGATCTCCCCCATGCGCGCACGGATGCGACTGCCCAGGGTGTCTTCGCCAAAGGTCTGGATGGCGGTGGTGCCCAGCTCGCGGATGATGGTGCCCGCGCGGGTGGTGCCCGAGCGCATGCTGTCCAGCGCGCCCGTGAAGTCACCGCGCAGCACCTTTGCCACGGCTTCGCCCACGCCGCCGAAGTAGGCAGCGCCTGCGGCCGCGTAGGCGCCCAGGCTCTCAGCCAGCAGCTTGACGCCGCGCATCACGTACTGGGCGGCATCGGCCACATAGGTGAGGCCGGTGATGGCGCTCTTGGTCCAGGCCTGCACGCTGCCATCGGCTACCAGGCGGCGCACTTCCTCACGGATACCGCCCGAGCCGTTCATCACGTCCAGCATGGCCTGCGCGCCCAGGTCGAGCGCGGGGATCATGCCGTTGGCAAGCTCTTTCTTCCAGGCCTCACCACTGGTGCTAAGGCGGGTGAGGTTGTCGTCCAGGTTGGCGGCGGCGGCGGCCTGCTCGGTGGTGACCTTGGCGGCCAGTGTTTCCACCTCGGCCAGGTCGTGCAGGAAGGGCAGCATTTGCGCGCCCTGCTTGCCGTAGAAGGCCATGGCCACCGCAGCCTTACCGGTGCCGTCTTCAAACTTTGCCATGGCCTTGGCCACGGTCAGCATCTGCTCTTCGGGGCGCAGATTCTTGAAGGTATCGAAGTCAATGCCCAGGGCCTCCAGCGCTTTGCCGGTGCCCTTGCTTTCCTCGCTGGCGCCCGCCAGGTTGGCGGCCAGCTTGTTCATGGCGGCGCCGATCTGCTCGGGCCCCATGTTGTTGAACTTGCCCACGGCCATCAGGCCCGACAGGGCTTCGACCGTGGCACCGGTCTGCATGCGCAGATCGTCGAGTGCGGCGCCGCCCTCAATGGCGCCAGAGATGAGGCCCTTGAAGGCCGCGATGGTGAAACCGGCGGCCAGGCCGCCAGCGATTGCGCCCGCCGTGGCTGCCACCTTGGCCTTCATGTTGTCAAAGGTGTCCTGGATCTTCTTGGACGCCGCCAGGGCGGCCTGCTCGGACTTGTCGAGCCCGCCCGTGTATTGGGCGTAATCCAGGCCGAGCTTGACCACCAGGGAGCCGAGTGCAGACATGCTGATTTACTCCCGTTCTTTCTTGTCACGTTGTTCTTGATCTGCCACGAGCACCGCGCGCTCCATGACTTGTAGGCCGTGCATGACGGCGCGGCGCTTGCGCCGGTGGACGAAGCGATCCAGCCAGGCGTTGACGCCCGCGTAGCAAAGGCCCATGCGCTGGCCCGCCATGCCTGCGTACTGCCACTGGGTGCGCAACGCCTCGAAGGCCGCGACAACCGGCAGGTTCTCTGCGTACACACCGAAGGCCTCGCACTCTGCAGGGGGGGCAGTGGCAGCGGCATCGATGCGGGCGCGCACCTTGCCGATGTCGTCCGCACTGGCGCCCCAGGCCTCCATGGCTTCGAGCACGCTGTAGTCGGGCTCGAAGGTGCCGGGCGCTTCGTCGCGGGCACCTGCCCACCAGCGCGCGGCCTCAATCAGTTTTTTTCTTTGGCGCCTACGTTGTGGTGCCAATAGACCAGCATGGCCTCGCGCACCGCACCGGTGAGGCGCAGGAAGGCCTCCAGGTTCTGCTCGTTGAACGGCACAGGGGCGCGGTCCTGGTCCTGCATTTCCCAGCCAGTGAGCACGCGGCGCAGCAGTTCGACGTTGGACAGCTTGATCAGCTCTTCGCGGTCTTCTTCAAAGGTGCGTTTGAAGATGGCGACAAAGCTCTCTTCGCGCCAGCCGCCCTTTGGCATGGCGACTTGAACCTTGACGGTGGCCTTGAATGTTTCGTCGGGGGTAAGAATGAACATGGTGTGTGAGTGAGCAAAAGGGGGAGAAAGCAAAAGAGCCACCGCGATGGGTGGCTCTTTTTCGGGGTGTGCACACGTGTGCACGAGGGTGAAGGGTCAGCGAACGATGATTTGCAGTTCGTCGTTGCCGTCTACCGGGTTGATGTCGAACGGCATGTTGATCATGGCGATGCTCTGGTCGTCCTGCAGCGTGAACGGCTTGCACTGCACGGCAGGCATCGCCAGCTCAATGATGTTGCCCGGCACCGTGCCATGCACCAGGCTGCAGGCGCCCACGACGCTGTTGCGCACGATCTCGGCCCAGTTCTTGGTGGTGATGCTGGGCATCTCCATCGTGACGCTGCCCGAGGGCTGGCGGTCTGGGCTGTGGGGCGCCGCGCAGTTGACAAGCTCGCGCCAGGCCAGGGCGTTGGCGAGGTTGATGCTGAAGGCCGACATACACGCAGACAAGCCGTGAAAGCTGAAGGTGGGCGTGTTGGTCTTGCCGACCGTCTTGGGCTGGATGAAGTCGCTGTAGTCCACGCCGGTGGGCATTGCCACTTCCTCGGTGGCGGCGCTGTAGGTGCCCAGGAACTCGAACTTCATCACCGGGATGCCCTTGGCATTCAGCTCGAAGGACACTGTGCCCTTGGCATTGGTGATGACGAACTTGGTCTTGTCCAGGTAGCCATACAGCGTGAGGGTGGGTTCGCCTTCGCTGACCAGGTCATAGGTCACGTCCGTGCCTGCAGTGATGGTGGCAGCGAAGCCGCAGGCCTCCAGCAGCAGGCCCCATGCGGGTTCAGTCCCTGCAGCGCCTGCGCCTGCCAGTTCCACCTCGAATGTGATCTTGCGGTGCTCTCCCACGGTGAGGCTGCCGCTATTGCCCTTGTACGGGCGGATCAGGTTGCGCTGCACCTGCTCGGCCGTGATGGGCTCAGGCATCAGGGCGCGGCACAGGATGGCATTGGCCGCTGCGGTGGGGAGTGCATCGGTGCCAGCTGTGACTTCTTTCTTTGCCAGCAGCAGCATCTTTTTCATGGACTTGGCCATGGGGGTTCCTTTCAGGTCAGGGTTTCAGAAACGGCCGCTGCTTAGGCTGCTGCGGTGTTGTCATCGCCCTCGGCCGGAGCCGGGGTCGGGACGCGGGTGCGCACGCCGGTTACGGGGTCACGCGTGTAGGTGCCGCCGATGCCGGTGAACTCATCGCGCGCACGCGGTGGCGTGGGCAGGTGGTGCGCTGGCTTGGTGGCTTTAGGGGTGGCGACGGGCGCAGCTGCGCCAGCCGCCGCAGGGGCTGCGGTGCTTTTTGCCATGGTGGCTCCAGGGGTGGTTAGTGGCGGGGAGTGCGCAGGCGCACGGTGAGGTAGCGGGCGAAGATCTCGGGGTCGGGCTCGTAGTCAGCGTCTCCCGCGTCGTCTTCATACTGGTAGGCGGGCATGGCCTCCAGTGCAGCGCGGAACGGGCCGCCACCATCCAGGGGCAGCAGCACGTCCAGCTCTTCGATGGTGCGGGCCAGCATGATGAGGTTGACATCGTGCTGGGTGTACCCGCCGCCCGCACACCAGGTCTCTTCTGGCTTGCTGTCCACGTCAAAGACGGCAGCGGGCCATGACGGATTGGGTGGCAGCTCCACCGCCCAGGTGTTGTCGAGCGCGGGCGCGAGGGCTACAGAAAGCAGCTGGTGAATGGTGCTCATGCCTTGCTTGCCTTTTCTAGTTCCTTTTGCAGGCGGGCGGCCATGGCATCGATGGCTTCTTCTTTGCCTTGCTCCAGTGCGGGCGCAATGAATGGCTTTGCAGCGACCGATCCGGTTGAAGCAGCACGGCGAGAGCGTAGAGAATCTACACCGCGCTTGCGGGTGTAGGTGATCAGCTTCCCGCTCCGACCTCTTCGCGTGTACTTGAGTTCTGTCTGCGATGTGTCACCAGACTTACGTGGTACCACCTTATGGCCCTGCTCCACCCAGCGCCAGTAATAAGGGTCATCCGCATATTTCTTCACAATGCGCCCACCCTTACCCACCGCCAACTTTGCGGTGCTCTTCTGCTTCTTGGTGAGGTCGCGCCCATGGCGTACCCCCATGTTGTACTCGACCGTTCCAGCTGGTGCCTGCGGCTCGCGCTTGATAGCGATGTTTTTGACCATAGCGCCAGTACGCACGGACCCATTGGATTGGGCGATGGCTTTAGCCCTCTTCTTGAGCACGCCACCAGCTGACACCACCATGGCGCGCGCCACTCGCGTTTCCATGCCGTCCTTCAGCTCCTTAAACGACTGACTCAGCTCGCCGATACCGAGGGTCTCTGACTTAGCCATCGTTCATCCCCGTGTCACAGGTCAACACCATCCAGCCGCGCGCGTTGGCCAGGGGCTTGATGTGCTGGATATCGAAGACTTTGCCTCGGTGGCGCACGCGCATGGTTTCCTGCAGGTCGTCGCGCAGGCGTATCAGGAACTCCACGCGTGCCACCGCGACTTCGCCGCCAGCGCTAGAGGCCTTGCGTTCTGCGCCGGAGTAATCCATGCGCTTGGCCCACACCGTTCTATGCAGCACCCAGGCCTTCTGCATCCCGCCGGATGTGCCCTTGGCAACCTGCAGGCTGTCGATGTTGATGCGGGTGTCGAGGTCCTGCGAGTTCATGTCAGGCCCCCATGTTCCGGTGCATCCGCAGCATGTTGAATGCGCCCGCCTCTTTGCGCTCGCGGTCCTGCGCGCTGTTGTTGCCGACCAGCACATCCACCAGCAGGAGCTGGGCGGCAATGATGTCGGGCGTGCAGATGATGCCCCGCAGGTCGGCTGCAGCTTCAAGGGCTGCGGCGTCTTCATACAGCGCGCCGTCCAGGAAAGCGACGGCCTGAGCGTGCGCCTGGTCGATGGCATTGCCGATATCGCCATCCAGGCTGTCATCCAGCCGCAGGCGCAGGATGGCGTCGGCTGGTGTGGGTTTTATGGGCATGCCTTCGAGTCCTACTTCTTCGCAGTGGAGGCCCTGCGTTGTGCGGGGGCCTTGACTGCAGGAGCGGCTGCAGGCGCTGCAGCCTCGGTTGGCGCTGCAGCATCCGATTGCGCTGCGGGCGACTCAGGCGCAGGCGCTGCGGGTGCAGCACCGTCCGCAGCGATGGTCGATTCACCCTGCAGGCTGGACTCGGGGGCGGAAACTGCGGCTACCGCAGCCGCGATTTCCTCGGGCGTGCTTTTGGATGCATAGCCAGCCGGTGGATAGTTCACTGCCAGATAGCCCGCCGCCACAAACTCCTGGACGGTGGGACCATCGTCGCGCAGGGCCGTTCCAGGCGCCGCAACGCCCTCTTGCACGCGCTGGGCTGAACCGGCGTCGATGAACTGCTGGGCGCGGTGGCTGTCCAGGCGCACTAAGTCGCCCGCGCGTGGGTCGGGCTTCACGAACTTGATCAACATGCTGATCTCCTGCTGATTGAGTGAAGGCCTCGGCCGAAGCCGAGGCCGCCGGTCTCCCTACCCGGTTGCGCGCGTAGTGGAGGCGGAGAGGCAGGGCGCGGTAGCGCCCCAGCTGTTACGGCACTAGGCCGAAGTCACCGTAGATGAACGCTTCGGGGCGGTACACCGCCAGGGCGAGACGCTCTTCGGCCAGGATGGTCACCAGGTTCTTGACGAAGTCGTCTTCGTTCTCGGTGGCCACTTCCACACGGGCTTGCCAGCGGTCGAACACCTGAGCACCCATCTGGAAGGCACCGGCGAGGAACTTGTCTACCGCAATGGCCTGCGTTGCGACTACCGGGCGATTCCACAGCGTGGCGCCGATGACGCCCTGCGGATTGCCGATGATGTAGCGGCCGGTGTCGTCCTTGGTCAGCTCGATGCCTGCCCAGTCGATGGGATTGAGCACCAGGCCGGTGGATGGGTACTCGGCCAGCTCGGCCTGCAGCAGCGCGAGGCGCAGCTTGTCGATCTGGGTGGCTCCAGCCAAGGCCAGCGGGGCAGCGTAGGCAGTGGCCTGGGGGATGATGCCCAACAGGTTCTGACCGGTGCCGTCGCCGTTGAGGAGCTGCAGCTCTTCCTTGTAGGCCAGGCCGTAGCGCCCACGGTGGTCGATCAGGCTCGCCAGTTGCGGTGCGTCGCTCAGGATCTGGCGCGAAGCCTTGAAGAAGTGCGCGATGACCTTGGCGGTCGTGGTGATCAGGTCGTACTTCAGGGTGGACTCAGGCTTCTTCGCGCCTTCCGCGACGGGTGCTGCGTTGTTGGTGAAGCCGGTTTCCTTGACGTACTCCAGCGCACTGCCTTCCATGGTGCCGGGCGAGATCAGGTCACGCACTGTCATGCGCCGCTCCGGCAATCCCAGTACGCCAGGCAAACGGGTGGTTTGCACCAGGTCACCGGCCGAGCCGTCTGCATCGGTGGTGAGGCCGGTGATGGCGGCATTCACCGGCATATCGACGCGGCCGCGTGGAGTGGTCTGGCCCAGGAAGGCCTTCACGCTCTCGCTTTCCACGAAGCGCTGGCCCAGGGACTGGTGCGGTGCGCTGGAGCCGTTGCCGCTGGCCTGGATCTGGGCGAGCGCTTGCTCTGCCGCCTTCAGATTGGCCTGCAGTTCACCCTGCTTGATCAGCATTTCGTCCACCTTCTCCTTGTTGGCGGTGGACATCTGGACGCCCTTGGAGGCTTCGGCCAGGGCCTTCTCCCCAGCCTCCTTCACCTGGTTGCTGATTTTGTCGAGCGCAGCCTTGATTTCGGTGGGGTTGAAGTTCTGCGTGTCGCCGAGGAAGGCGGCGCCGCCCAGGCCCAGGACGATATCCGGGTGGGCCAGCAGGAAGGCATGAACGGGAGCCGCAACATCGACTCCCATAGCTTGGGCGCCGATGGCTACGGCGCAGAGAGCGATCACAGCGACCGCGAGAAATTTGCGTTGCATGGTGTGTTTACCTTTCAGGTGGTGGGTTAGGACAGAGAGAAATCACGGAGCACGGAGAGCACCTCGGCACCCTGTCGGGCCGGAGCGCGTTCGGTGGGATCGCCCGCACCGCTGCCAGCGGGATCGCCCGCGCTGGACTTGAACTCGGAGATGAGGCGCATGGCCTCGGATTTGGGCATGCCAGAGGAGCGCAGGGCGGCCTCGATGCGGCGGACAGCAGCGGCATTGGCCTTGGCCTCGGACTTGTGCACCTTGTCGGAGTCCAGCAGCGCATCGGCAAAGCCTTGCTCTACCGCAGCGCTGCCGCCAATCCAGGATTCGCGGTCCATGAGCTTGGCCATGGCCTTCTTGTCTTCGCCGGTGCGCGACGCATAGACATCAGCCATGGCGTCATCGAACGGCGCCAGAGCCTGGGCTACTTCAATAAAGTCGTTTCGGTTGCCTGCCGCCACCACCCAGGCGTTGTGAATCATGAAGAACGCCGGCCGGGCAATCTGGATCACGTCACCAGCCATTGACAGCACCGAGGCCGCCGAGGCCGCCAGGCCCATGACCTTGATCGTCACTTCTCCGGGGTGCTCGCGCAGCATCGAATACATCGAGATGCCTTCGAACATGTCGCCGCCAGGGGAGTTGACCGCCACCGTGACCGGCCCTTTGCCCAGCGCGCGCAAGGCTGCAGCCATGCGCTTGGAAGTGAAACCGGCTCCGGTCCAGTAGTCCTCACCGATCACGTCATAGACGCCGATGGTTCGTTCGTCGGCGTTCTGCTCATCAGATGCGCGGATGTTGGCATCCCAGCGCGACAGGGCCATGGGCGAGATGTAGCTGCGCACGTCCGCCTGGGGCCGCCCGCTGGGGAGGCCCGGAATTGCTCGAATGGTCATAGGTCAGCCTTTCTGTGGCTCGTGTTCGTCAAAGCCCAGCCAGGCGCGCATGGATGCGCGCACTTGCTGGTCGGTGGATGCCTTGCCGAGGGCATCCAGGGTGGTCATGGCGGATTGCACGGTGAGCACCGCTGCGTTGCCTCCCAGCGGGTCGCGGTCTTCCAGCTCGCGCACTTCGTCGCGGGTCAAGATGCCGTTGTTGACCATCGCGGTGTAGAAGGCCGCTCGGCCCGCGCTGTCGGCCCGCAGCAGGCCCTCGACAGCGAACTTGGGGTAGTACCGGGTGCGCTCACCGGGCGTGAGCAGATCCTTGCTGATCGCCTGCTCGATGCGCTTGAGCCAGGGGCCGAGCGTGAACATAAGGAAGGCGATCATCTGCTGCTCGATGCCGCTGCCCCAGCTGGTGGACTTCTCGGTGTGGCCCACCATCCAGGGCGGTGTGCGGAACCAGCGGCAGATCTCCTCAACGCTCCAGCCTCGGGACTCCAGCAGCTGCACGTCCTTGGGGTTGATGGTCAGCGGCTTGACATCAATGCCGCCCTCCAGCAGCGGGGTCTGGCCCTTTTCCAGCAGGCCCAGGACGTTCTCGCGGAAGTCGTTGCGCTGCTCCTTTTTGAGGAAGTCTTTGAACGTGTAGTAAATGTTCTGCAACGCACCGTTGCGAAACACCTTGCCTGCAGCCTTGTCGGCAGCGATGGCCTGGCCGAAGACCGTTGCCCCGTACTGCACCACGCTGACACCGTTTTTGCCGTCCAGCGAGAAGCCCGGAATGGTCCAGACGCGGGCCGCTGGAATGATGCGGCGCGTGCCGTTTTCGTCGGTGTAGTGCCACTCCAGCACCACGTTGCCCTGGCGCTTGTGCGGGGTGAGCCGGTCGGGGTTGAGGAACACCAGACCGACCAGGCGCCCGTTGAAGATCAGCTTTTCAGCACGGCCTGCGCCGCGCAGCAACATGGCCGAAACCATGGACTCCCAAAACACGGCCGCCGTGGCGTCGGGGTTGGGTACGTCATGCAACACGCTGTAGAGCGGGTGCTGCTGCGCAAGGCGCTTGCCGTTGGCCCCTGTTCGCTCGTAGATGCTGAGCGGCAAGGTGGCGATGGTCTCGGCAATCAGTCGCACGCAAGCCCACACGGCAGAGATCTGCAGCATGGTGCGCGGGCTGATCGTGACGCCCGTCGCACTGTCCGACCCGAGCACGGCAGCTATGCCAGGCACATCGCTAACGCTGACACCTTCGCCGCCGAACAGCGCGGTGACGGCTGCGCGGATGCGGCCCTGTCGGCGTTGTGCGGTTGGTTTCTTCATGGATTACCTGCTGGTTTTGCGCCAATGCCTGCGGGCGCGGAAAAGAAGCCGTCCCGGTCGCCTTCGTCGGGGGTGTTGGCCAGTGCTCGGCCCAGTGCCATCAGCATGGAGATCACGCCGTCGATCTTGTTTTCGGGGCGCTCTTTCGTCGGCTGCATCAGCTCGTTGAACTTCGATTGCTTGACCACCAGGTTGCTGACCATCCAGGCCAGCACCGGGTTGCCTTCGTGCTGCAGCTGGCCCTCAAGCACCAGGTTCTCCACCTGGATCAGTGCCGGGGTGAAGAACATGGCGCGCTGCGCGATCTCGACCAGCGGCAGGCCTTCCTCGATCAGCTTGCCCGCGAAGTACATGGACAAGGCCGGATCGAATGCGATCTCCTGCACGTCAAATCGGCGGCAGTACATGCGCATGTCGTCTGCCACGCAGTCGAAGTCGGTGAGTGCACCGTCTGTGACCACCACGTAGCCCTGCCGGGCCCAGCCTGCCAGGTGGGCGTTTCCGCTTTCCTGCACGGCCAGCTCGTTCAAGTACAGACGTGTGCACACGTTCCACACGGTGACGGGCTCGTGCACGCCATCGGGGCCGGGCCGCAACACTTCGGACTGCCATGCGAGCGTGAGCGCTGCAAAGTCCTTTTTCTGCGCAAGGTCCAGGCCCATGTACACCCTGGAGCCGTCCGGGATGGCTGCAATGCTCAGCTCAGGCTCCGCGCACTTCTCCCAGGCACGCATGTCCATCCACGGACTTTCACCGCTGACCCACACGTTCAGGCGCTTGGTCAGGAAGTTGGACAGCGCGCTGGGCATGGCCATGGCTTTGCTGGCCTGTGCCTGCAGCTCATCGAGCTGGACCGACTTGCCCAGGTTCGGATTGGCCTTGATCCACACCGCCGGGTCGAAGTGGTCATCACCATCGTCCAGCGTGTAGATGATGCCGAACACCCGTTCGTCCTGAACAACCCGGTCCAGGATCTTGGTGACGTGCGTGCGCCGCTCGTAGCAGATGCCACTGCGGTCGGTGCCCGCCGTGGTGATGGTCCACAGCAGAGACTGCTCACGCGCGCCGCGCGCGCTGTCGATCACGTCATACACAGCTCGCGTCTTGTGCGCGTGCAGCTCATCGAGCAGCGCAAAGTGCACGTTCAGGCCGTCCAGCGTGCTGCCTTCAGCGGCCAGGGGCGCGGCCTTGCTGCTGGTGTGGGCCACCGTCAGGCTGTGCTGCATGATGGCAACGCCCAGGTGCGTGCGCAGGCCGGGCGAGCGCTCGGCCATGGCCTTGGCGTCATCGAACACGATGCGCGCCTGGTCGCGTGTGGTGGCGGCCGTGTAGCACTCGGCGCCGTGCTCACCGTCGGCGGTCAGCATGTAGAGCAGCAGGCCGGAGCCCTTGGCGCTCTTTCCGTTCTTGCGGGCCTCTTCCTCGTAAGCCTCAAGGAATCGGCGCAGCCGTGTTTCACGATGCACCCACCCGAAGACGGTGGTGAGGATGAAGCACTGCCAGGGCTCCATCTGGAGCTGGCGCCCTTCACGCGCCCACTTGCCCTTGATGTGGGGCAGCAGCTCGATGAAGGCGCACGGGCGCGATGCCCGCTCGGCATCGAACACCCAGGGCCAGTCTTCACTGGGCTCGCGCGCCAGGTCATCCACCTGGCGTTGCACAGCCAGGCGGACCCATTTGCAGGAGGGGATCGTGCCGCCGAGAACATCGCGCATGTACTGGTGCGCGCGCTCGACGTATTCGTTCATCTGTGCGGATTGCTGAACATGGCGAAGCCTTGGGCCTTCGCTTCGGGTTTTGGGTCTATACCGGGCAGCTCAGGCTGCACGTAGTTGCTGGCCTGCACACGACCACGGGCCGCAGGACTGAGGCCGAAGTGCATCAGGTAGCGGTTGAGCTGTTCGCGCTGCGACTTGATCAACTGCACGATCACGCTTTGCTGGGCGTAGCCGCTGGGGGTTACCGAGTAGCTGACCTCATACACGGCGTCGGGGTATTCCATCCCCGTATCAACCTTGGCTTGCACCTTGCCGTTGAAGGAAGTCTCCAACTCGGCCAGCCGACCTGCAGCCTGGCAGTAAAGCGCCAGGGCCGCACGGTCCAGACCGCTGATCAACCCCAGCTCTTCCAGCAGCGGCGTGATGCGCTTCCACTCCTTCCGGGCTTCGATCCCCAAGTGCTTCGGCGGGCTGGGAATTTCGATGCGTGGATTGATCCCGGCCGTCAGATCCAACGCCCGATTTTTGGTGCGGTCCGAGAGCGGATTGGGCAGCGGCCCCCGCGAGCCAAGGGCATGAACTTGTGCCATAGGAACCTCCAATGCAGAGCAGGGAGTACCCCCCCCTCCAAAACTATCGCGCGTAAAAATTTGACTAGGCGGTCGGTTTCCAGGGTGGCCGTCTCAGACTTTTACCCACCCCCCTCCCCCTCGGGCTGATCGCACGGGCCGGGGTCAGCCGTCGCGGTAGTTGCCCCAGGCGCGGCGCACACCGCGCGCCGTCTCGGCCTTGGTCTTCTTGTCGTGGCAGTCAGCGCAGATCGACTGCTCGTTGGTCGTGTCATCGGCGCCACCCTCAGCGAGCGGGATGCGGTGATCGCGGATGGTGGCGAGCGTTACACGCCCTTCCGCTTCACAGGGCTCGCACAGCGGCTTACGCTTGAACAGATCAGCGCGCATGGCCTGAAGCCTGCGGCCGGTGATGCGCTTGGTTTCCTTCGCCGCTGGCGCCCAGGACTTCTTCGGGTGCTTGGGGCAGCGGCCTGTGCCATCACGCACCAGCACCCCGCAGCCGGGGTGACTACAAGGGCGAGGGGCGGCAATGGGCATGATGACCCCCGTCTCTCCGAGGCGTCACCCGTGGGTGGGTAGACCTGTGGTTTGCATGTATCGGGGCAGACCCACACAAACTGCCGTCCGTGCTACTTGATGGTGAGCCAATCAACCACCATCGAAGCGGGCTGCTCTTCAACCGTCGCACCCTTGGTGGCGCGCTCTCGCTTCGATGGTGACCCCAGCCTTTAACGCCGCTGGGATGGGCACGTGCGACCTTGAGCGGCGTCACCTGGTGTACACGGGGTGGGCACTCCCGCAACCATCAGCCAAGTTTGATCCCATGCCAGCTCACGCGCGGCTTTAGACGCTGACCAGCAATGCTGATCAGATGGGAGGGGTTAGTCGGTGCTACATGCGGCCTCCTGTGACGGGTCCGGGACAGGCTGAGCAAAGAAAAACCCCGACAAGCTCAACACTTGCCGGGGTTCCCACTGATGCGTTGCGGGTGGAGGCGCAACACGGACACAGTGCCTGAAATGTACCCAAAAGGTCTATGTTGTAAAACTCCTTTTGGTGTCTATAGCGCCTTGGCTTTCGCTTCGGATACACGGGCCGCAACCCGCTTGCGCTCATGCTCCTCGGCACGCGCCTCCAGCCAGGCGGCGATGGCGTGGTCAGCCTGCTCCAGCTGCGCCTTGATGGTGGACGGCGCCCGCTGCATGCGCTGCGCCGTGGCGCTGATCCCCAGGTCTTTCAGGTAGATGCACTCCAGCGTCAGGAACAGATGGCCCTTGCCCAGCTTCAGCGCGCGCACCGCCTCATCAGTCAGCGCCGCCTCCTCATCCTCTACCGGGATGGCCACATGGTTGTATGACCCACGGGACCACACCTCACTGGCCAGCACCGACCGAGTAGCGAAGCCACGCCCGCCACTGGCACCGCGCGATGACCAGATGGCCCAGTTCTCCAGCCGCCGCTGGATGTGTCTAAGCCGCGCCATACTGCCGCGCCTCTTCTTCGCTCAAGGGCCAAATGCACACGTGTGCACAACCAAACTCGACCATCGCCCGCGCCGCGATCTGCATGTCCGGGTGGGCCTTGTCAAACGGCGCACCCACCACCCGGCCCGCCTCCATGGCGTAGAAGCACCCACGCTCACCACGCAGGCCGCGCCGCACCAGCGTGAAGGCATCGCCCCCGATCTCGCGGGCCTTGCGCTGGATCGACGCGTACACATCAGGCATGTGCGCTTTGATCTCGGCGATCTTGTCGTCCACTGACTTTGCTGGGGTAGCAGTGTCCATACTGTCCATCCTTTTCTATAGAGATCACGAGAGGGGGTGAAGGCGCTCGCGCGCACGTGCCCGTGGGTGTGCCTGCTTGTGCCCGCCCGCCTTGGTGAATGGCGCCGGGCACCGCCCTCAGTCCCACCGGGCAATGCAGCAGCCTCAACCCCCAGTTGCTGGGGATGTAGGGGTGCTGGTGGTGTCCATGCAAAACGCTGGACACCTTGGACACTTGGACACTCAGGTCATAGGCGCATGCAGTGACATCCCCGCCACCGCGCCGCAACGGGGGCGCACAGCGCTCCCCTGCCCTTCGGGCACGCTGGCGCGAATCACGCCTCCCCCAGCGTTTGCGGCACGGCGCGATTCAAGCGCCGTGAGCTTTTGCTCAAAACGGCGCATCGTCACCTTCCTGTGTGTATGGGCTCGACGCTGGCGGCGGGGCCAGCGGTGCCGGTGGCGTGGGCGCATCGGGCGGCAACATGCCCGCATCCAGCCCATCGTCCTTGTCCTGCGGCGGCCAGTTCTTGGGGCGCACATAACCCCAGGCCCTGGCCCCGTTGATCTGTTTCTTGGCCCGCTCCCAGCCCTCATGGTCCAGCCAGCTGCGGATCTGCCCCTCCAGCGCGGGCGTGCTCTTCGCCGCATCCACGCCCAGGGCCAGGGTGAGCTGCGCAATGGTCACGAATTCCGTCAGGTCGTTGACCACCGCGCCAATGCCCGACGCCGTGGGCGATCTGGTCAACACGTGCAGCAGCTCGGACAGCACCGCAGTCTCCACCAGGCGGCTTTCCTGCATCGGCACAAACAGCCTGCGCTCCTGCTCGGTGGTGGGCGTGTACACAGCCCCCTGCAGGTACAGCGCAAACGCCTCGGCCAGCAGCTGGTCGCGGTACTTCTTGAGCCAGTCGGTGTTGATGATGTGCCGCACCGGGATGGGCCAGAACCGCCGGTTGCCCGTGCGGTCGCGCAGATACGTGTTTTCGTTGGTGGTGCCCACCAGCAGGCACTGCCGTGCAAAGCTGCCCACCGTGGCGCCATAGGCCACCCGGTAGCGGTCCACCTTGCTGCTGATAAACGCCTTGATGGCACCCACCTCGGCCTTGCTGAAGTGCGTCAGCTCGGCAATCTCATACAGCCACAGGCCTTGCACCTGCTCCTGCGCCTCCTTGCCGCGCCCCACTTCAAACGGGGTGTCGCTGAAATACTCGCTGCCCGCCAGCACCTCCACCAGGGTGGACTTGCGCAGCCCGCCCGCGCCTTCCAGCACCGGGCAGTAGTCGAACTTGCAGCCCGGCTCCATCACCCGGTACACCATGCCCAGCAGCCAGCACCGGCCCACGATCTGTAGGTACTCCAGCATCGGCTTGCTCAGCGTGTCCGGGCTCTCGCCCAGCACATGCACCAGCCAGTTATCAATGCGGCTTTTCTGGTCCCACTGCAGGCCCCGCAGCATCTCGCGGATGGGGTGAAACCGCCGCGTGTGCGCCACCGTCTGGATGGCCTCGGCCAGGGCCGCGCGCGAGATGCTGGGCAGGCCGTAGGTATCGGTCAGGTACTTGCCCAGCAGCAGGTCCACCGCATCGGTCACATCCCCCGCCTTGGCATAGGCCCAGGGCCACGCCACGCGGGCCTGCACGTTGTTGCTAAGCTCGTTGTAGGCCAGCACATCACGCAGCGCCGGGTCGCGCTCCAGGATCAGGATCACCATCTTGCGGCTGGCCAGCCAGCGCTTGTTGGCCTTGTCGTAATACGGCACCAGCCAGTCGGGCACCATGTACGCGCCGATGCGCGTCATGCCCGCGCCGTCGTCGTCATCACCCAGGGCCGCGCTACCGCCAGGCCCCCCGCCCCCGCCATCCCCGCCATTACCACCGCTCCCGGTGCCAACGAGGCCATCGAATTTTTTTCCAGCCGCTGGCTCCGGTGCGCTCACGTCCTGCGGCAATGCATACGCCTGCGCAAAGAACGCCTGCACGCGCGCAAAGTCCCAGCCGTCTGTCTCGATGGCATCGCGCGCATCCCAACCATCCGGCACATCACCAGGAGCCGGGATGGGCAGCAGCTGCACCGTGCAGCCGTGCGTATCCCTCAACAGCGCGCCAATGCCCAGCATCGCCTTCATGCCCGGCTGCTCATGCGTGGGCAGCAACGGCTTCGCCTGTTGAATCAACAGTTGCGCGGCTTTATCGGGCGTGGCCTTGCGCTCTGCAGCGGTCAGCGGCTCGTGCTTGGCATCGCAATCCGGCCAGGCCAGCACCGTGCAGCCAGCCAGCCAAGACCAGTCGGCCCGCTGCCACGCCTTGCTGCCGCCCGGCCAGCTCACCACGCAATACACGCCAGGCGCGCCCCGGTGCAGCAGCACCTGCAGGCACTCGCCCTTGCGCTCCCCCTCAACCAGCACCACCGTGCGGCCATGGGGCAGCATGCCATCCGGCAAGAACAAGGGGCGCGGCTCATCCCACTGACGCCAGTGCCACTTGGCAGCACCGTCGCGGGCGCTCTGGCACCAGGTGTAAGGCAGCGTGTCCTTACCGCCGTCAGACGTCCGAAAGCGCACCACATACCCATACACCTCACCGTCCACGCAATAGGTGGCCGTGTGCTCAATATCCTGCGGCTGGCGGTGGTAGTGCCTGAATGTGGGCTCTACGGCATGCGCAGGCACCGGCACCACAGTGGTCCAGCCCTCGGGCTCTGCCTTGGGCTTGGGCGGCGGCGCAGGCCTGGGCGGTGCAGGGGGTGGTGGCGTGCCACCAGCAGGCGCCATCACCAGCCCCGCCACACTCTCCAGCCCTTCCTCGCGCGCCACCTGCACAGCAGCCTTCGCCATGCTCAGGCCATGGATGGCCGCATACAGGCTCAACAGGTCGCCGCCCTGCTCATCACTAGCAAAGTCGCCCCAGCGGCCGTTGACCAGGTTCACGCTGCAGCTGCTGCCCTTGCCGCCACTCAGCGACCCGCAAACATACTCATGCCCCCGGCGTTCGCCATCAGGCAACCATAGGGGCACCAGCCGGTCCGCGCTGGTCAGAAGCGCCTCGGCCAGGGCAGCAAATTGAATCGGGGGCAATGGGGCGCCGCTCATGCACGCACCCCACCGCAAAAGTCACAGAAGCCAGCGTCTCCACCGCCAGCGGCGTTCAGTGCAAAGGTCATAGGGTGTCAGCCGCCCCATACCCGCAGCACTGCGCTCAAGTCCACAAAGCCATCATCCTGGTCATCCACCAGGGCGGCTGGCACATACTCGGCTACCGGCTTGTTGCGGTAGTCCACCTGCCGCGCGCGCGGGCTACGCAGCTGCTTGGCCCGCACCATGTTTGGCAACGTGTTGCGCGCGGCCTGCAGTCCCACGCAGGCACGGGCCGCAATCTCCTTCAGCGTGGGGCCACGCTCCACAGTCGCAAGCTCGCAGCAGGCATTGAACAGCGCCTGGCGCACTTGACCGGCGGGCCGCATCACTTGCCCTCCCACTTGGCCATCGTGCGGTCGTGCTTGGCCTGCATCATCTGCAGCAGCACCTGCCCCGCCCCCACCAACTCGGCCCACTTCGCCTGAATGTCGCGCAGCTCGCGGGTGCTGATCTCGTTGTCCTTGTCGGCGTTGGTCACCGTGGTCACCACCTCGGCCAGGTCGCGCATCAGTTCGGCCACCGCCGCAGCCGTCACCTCATCCAGGCCATGGCCGTGGGGCGGCAAGGCCAGCAGCGTGCAGCCCACCGCCTCAGCCACCCGCGTGGGGTATTCCAGGCAATGCTGCGTGCCAGCGTCCACGCACATGGCCGCAATCTCGGCCGCATCCACCGCGCCCAACTTGTACTGGGGCGCCGCGCGCAGTTCCTTCTCCAGCGTGCTGGGCGACTTGCCCAGGCGGGCCGCTACAGCCTCCACGCCACCAGGGTAATGGCGCACCGCGCGCCGAACGGAATCAAGAACGTCCATCTGCTCCACCTGTCAAAACGCTACAGACACACACGGCCGCGCAGCAAGACACTGCGGGCCATGACAACGAGAAAAGAAAAGCGCACCACCACGCAGCCGCACAAAGCGCCGCGCACCTGCCCGCGCGCGGCACACCATGAGGGGGAGAACTTGATACCCGGCCGTGCGGCCTGGAGCGTGGCGGGCGCCGAAAGTGAATCGCTAGGCATGCGCCATGCCCTGCCCTTGGGTGGCGGCGGCAGGTACGACCTGCGCCACCTGAATGCCATGTTCTGCGGCCAGCCGTTCGGCACCGCCTGCCAGATCGATCAACGCCACCGCGACGCTGTAGCGCGGATCAGTCAAACGCCCATCCGCAATGCGGCAGATAGTCGATTGATCCACGCCAGCCGACTCAGCCAGCTTTCGCTGGCTGAAACCTTGAGCTTTGAGTAGTCGGATGATTTGTGGCCACATAGCAAAATGATGCATCAATGCATTATCACACATGATGCATCAACGCATCGCTACATGCAAGCCCCTCCCGACAATGAGCGCATGCATGAAAAGACGCGCGAAATCATCAGGAAACTGATGGCTGACAACGACATTCGCAGCGAACGCCAACTGGCCATTGACTGCAACATGTCGCAGACCACGCTCAACAGATTCTTGAAGGGCGACACCGACTCGTTGGACTTCGTCCACCTGCAGACGGTGGCTCATCATTTCGGGCTCACGGTCTCCCAGCTGATTGGGGAGACACCATTCGATGAAGACCGCAAGGTCCGCATCGTGACCCTGGCAATGCAGCAAATGCCAGAGTACAAAAAAGATGTGTTAGTAGCGACTAGCTCTGCGCTTAATGAACCAGCGGGCGACAACGGCCATCCCCGCGCCGCCAACGGACACTAAACCGCCACCACCGCCAAAACGCGCGGGGCTGCGGGTCATCAGATAACCGGGTCTACATGGCCTTGCGGATGTGGCTCACATCCGTGAGGCCAGATCTGGCGCACTCCTTGTTCCAGTTTCCACGGGACATATTTCGCCGCACGGCGACCATCTCAGTGGTGACGGCATTGAAACTGTTCTTTGCCCGATAGACGATGCATACAGGACCGCCAGACACAAGCCCGGCCTGCACCACCTCGAATGAACTCGGGTCTTTGGCGCTTGCCTTGACCAGCTTCGCAGCTTTTACAGCGAACTGAAAATCAGCCTCAGCATCCGCCGCTTTGGGGTCCGGCGCGGCATGACACGCGCCCGAAAACACCGCAGCAAGCAAAGCCAGTCCAAACGCCCGAGAGCGCGGCCGAATCTTGGTCATAGGCACCTCCAAAACCATAGGTTACGAAAAAAAGTGCCGAAAGTGATGCATCAATGCATTGACAGAACATGATGCATCAATGCATCATGCGCCCCACGTTCACCAAACGAGGGCCGAAATGCAATCCCACCCCACCCCCAGTGCACACGTGTGTACAACCCTCCCACCGGGCGATCTGGCCCTGCGGGACAGATTTCCTAACTCAACCGACCACGGACGCATATCGCTCATTAGCGACTGCGGTCGCGTTCTGCGGTCTTACACCCGCACCTTCGAGGAATCGTACGGCGTGCCCGTCGGCACTTGGCGCTCTTTTGAAGAGCGCGTCGACGACACGGGCGACAGGTGGATAAAGCAGACCTGGAGTGTTCACTACGTGGTGGACGACTTCGGCTTTCTGGCGCGGGTTGATGGCAAAGGCGGTGCAGCATGAGCAGCGCCGTCGCTCACCTATTGCGCCAGATGCAGCTGGACCCGCGCCTGGCATGGCTCATAGGCCCCGGCAGCCGCAGCTATGAACTGCTGACCGAGGAGGCCGCGAAGGCGAACAGCCTCGACGTTGAGGAGTTGCGCAAACAGCACGGCGCGACCCTCAAGTTTGAACGGTGGCCCCGCCAGGAAGGCGGTGCAGCATGACCTCAGTGCACCACCTTGTACCCAGCCAGCCGCTCCAGGCGCGCGCTGTAGGCCTTCCAGTCGGATGGGCTGGTAGTCGGTACACATCCATCCAGGTAGAGGTATATGCAATCGGGGTTGGGATCGCCCTTGCAGGACAGAGCAGTGATCTGTGCAGCGCTAAGGGCACGCTTGAACTTGAAGCGAATGGGAAACGCGTCGTAGTCGACCCGCTCCGTAGTCGAAAAGCCGAGGGGTTTGTAGCGCCTGTTCAGGGCGATGTAGCTGCCATCGGCCTGCCGCTGCAAGCAGTAAACCAGCATCAGCTGACGCAGTTCAGAAGTGGTCTCTCTCGTTGCCATAGTAGTGCCCCCTCCCGGGCAAAAGCAGCCATTCTGAGCCTGCCACAGGGCTGGGGCAAGACAACGATGGCACCAGCGCTGGCAGCCTTTTTGGGCCTCGACTGCATCGTGGAGGAATGGCACCCGGCACAGAGCCTACTGCCCGGCGCGCTGCACCTGACCAACGAACTCGTGGAAGGCGGTGCAGCATGACCGCCCGCCAGCTGCACATCGTGCAAACCACAGGCGCCGCAGACTTCCTCGGCCCCCTCAACGGGGACCGCCGTTGGTTCGTCGTGCAGGCAGACAAGCCCGCACCACTCCACGAGTTCCGCATCAAGGTGCCCGGCCACAACCCATTCCACGGCCTGTTCCCCAACGCCGGTGCAGCCCGCCTGCAGGCCGAGCAGATCTACCCCGACTCGTACCCCGCCAGCGTGGTGTGCACGTCTCGCCAGCGCCAGGAGGCCCGCCCATGAGCGCCCCCATCCAGCTCATCCGCCTGCGCACCCGCCGCACCCGGCACCAGGGTCTGCGCATTGCCGCCCGCATTGGCATGTTCGCCCTGTGCGCTGCGGTGTTCCTCACCGTGTTCGCCTGGGTGTACCTGCACCTGCCCCGCTGACAAAGAGGCCCGCCATGCCCACGCAAACCAGCGCCATCACGTTGCGGATACGCGGCCTGGTCACCAGCAGCGTCTACCGCCTCACCCGCCACGGCCTGCCCGTGGTGGAGCTGGAGATCGCAGACCGCGCCACCGGCCAAACCGTGTGCATCACACACCGCTACCCCAACGGGGGCACCGCCAGCTGCACCGCAGCGCGCGCCCTTGCCGCCCGCATGCGCGGCCAGCTGGCCGACCTGCAGGCCATCAACCCCAAGTTCAAAGCCAAGCGCCTGGAGTGCGAGGCCGACCTGATCAACCCACCACAAACCGGCGCAGAACGCCTCGACCTTCAATGACCAAGTTCACCCACGTTATCGGCCTCACCGGCCCCATGGGCAGCGGCAAAGACACCGTTGCAGACCTGCTCACCACACACTGCGGCGCCCACAAGATGGCCTTTGCCGACGCCCTGCGCGCCGAGATCGTAGAGGCCTACTGCATCGAGCACGTGTACCTCACCCGGCGCGAAACCAAAGAGCACCCGCTCAGCGCCCTGGCGCTGTCCCGTTGCCTTGACAAGGCTTTCGTTGACCGCATGTTCATTCAGCACCGGCTTTTCGACAACGGCCAAGCGGCATTGGACGCCCCCCGCAGCCCGCGCCAGATCATGCAATGGTGGGGCACCGAATACCGCCGCGCTGCTCAGCCCGGCTACTGGGTCAGCAAGGCCGCGCAGCACATCCACTGGCGCCACAAAGCCATGGGCGACCGCCTCATCGTCATCACCGACGTGCGGTTTGAAGACGAAGCCAACCTGGTGCGCGGATTGGGCGGGCAGATCTGGCAGATCAAGCGCCCCGGCTGCGACGTGCCAGCCAGCGCCCACGTGAGCGAAGTGACGGGCGAGGCTTTCACCCCCAACCTGGTCATCAACAACTGCCACGACATGCGCCACCTGCAGCAGCTGGTGCTGGGCGGCTACCTCGCGCACGCTTGCCGCGTGCCAGGCCTGCGCGTGGAGGTGCCAGCATGACCCGCGCCCGCCCCACCCGAGGCACCGACAGCATCACGCTGGCCAAGCCCAACGAAACCAGCGTGCACATCGTGCGCCCCAAGCCCGCACCGCTGCGCCAGGCAGGCCTGCAGGCCATCGGCACCACCACCACATCGGCCCACGGCAAGCCCCTGATCAGCCCCGTGGCCAGCCAGGCCGAGCTGCTGGCCCGCCGCAAGAGCGAGCGCCTGGAGCGCGCCACCGACCGCACCCCCGTGCGCAACAGCACCATGCGCGGCCCCGCATACACCTGCCCCGAGTTGCGCACCAACCCCTACCGCCCAGGCAGCGCCGACGCGTACAGCCTGCCCAGCCGCACCAGCTTCGCAAAGAAGGGATGAGCACCATGGCAACCGCCGTACACGACACCGTCACCCAGGCCCTGCCCACCCCCGGCGCAGGCCCCCGCCTGATGCACACCCCCGTGCACAGCATCGCCCCCAGCCTCACCAACCCGCGCAAGACCTTCGACCAGGCCAAGCTGCAGGAGCTGGCCGACAGCATCAAGGCCAGCGGCGTGCACCAGCCCGTGCTGCTGCGCCCCCTGCCCGCGCACCGGCTGGAAGACACCCACCGCGAGGCCCGCGCCAACAAGCGCCCCGCACCCGAGTTCGAGCTGATCGCGGGCGAACGCCGCTGGCGCGCCAGCCAGCTCGCAGGCCTGGCCGAGATCCCCGCCATGGTCCGCCCCATGACCGACACCGAGGCACTAGAGGCCCAGGTCATCGAGAACCTGCAGCGCGAAGACGTCACCGAGCTGGAAGAGGCCGAGGGCTACGAAGTGCTGATGCGCACCGGCAACCTCAACGCCGACCAGGTGGGCGCCAAGATCGGCAAAAGCCGCAGCTACGTCTACGCCCGCCTTAAGGTGCTGGACCTGTGCCAGCAGGCCCGCGAGGCCCTGCGCGAAGGCAAGATTGATTTCAGCAAGTCCTTGCTGATCGCCCGCATCCCCGATGAGACGCTGCAGGTCAAGGCGCTGGACTTCTGCCTGGGCCGCGCTGGCTACTACGGCCCCGACGCCCCCAGCTACCGCGCATGCGCCGTCCACGTGCAGAACAACTTCATGCTCAAGCTGAGCAGTGCCAAGTTCAAGATCACCGACGCCACCCTGGTCCCCAAGGCAGGCAGCTGCAGAGAATGCCCCAAGCGCACCGGCGCCAACCCCGACCTGTTCCAGGACGTGGACAGTGCAGACGTGTGCACAGACCCCAAGTGCTACCACGCCAAGGAAGAGGCCCACAGCGTAGCCATCAAGAAGGCAGCGCTGGACAGCGGCGCGCACATCATCGAAGGCCGCGAGGCCAAGGCCTTGATGCCCAGCCCATACAGCGGCGAGGTGAAGGGCTACCTGCGGCTGGATGACAAGAACGACAGCCCCACCGACAAGCCGCTGCGCAAGCTCATCGGCAAGGCCATGGAGCAGCAAGGCATCAAGCCCACGCTGGTGGCCAACCCGCACAAAGATGGCGAACTGGTGGCCGTCATCACCCCCGACCAGGCCGAGGTGCTGCTCAAGGCCGTGAACCAGGAAGAAGCCGCAGCCAAGATCGAGCAAGGCGCCCAGCTCGTGGCCGACCTCGACAAACGCCAGGCAGCGGCCCAGGCTAAGACCGCATTTGAAGAGCAATGGCGCTGGGACCTGTTGACAGCCACATGGGACCAGATCCGCAACGGCACGCACGAAGCGCCTTCGGACGCAGTAATGCGGGGCATTGCCACCACCATGGCAAAGGGCCTCAACCAAGACCGCGCCAAGAAGCTCTGCAAGCTGCTCGACCTGGGCAAGGTGGCGCCCGTGGCTGGCTTGCTGCAGTACATCGCAGACACCGAAGCGCCTGCCGATGCATTGCAGCTGATGGTGATGTTCCAGGACGTGGAATACCGCTACTGGATCGCCCCCAGCGAGGCCAACACAGCCCTGCTGCAGGTGGCCCAGGACTACGGCGTCGATCTGGACAAGATCAAGGCCCAGGCCAAAGCGAACCAGCGCGCCGCCGCCAAGGCCAAAGCCGACCGCGAAGCCGCTAAAGCTGCAGCCCCCGAAAGTGCTTCTACCCCTAACCCCGCTGCGCAAACTATACCTACGCGCGAGGGAGGCAAGGCCAAAGGGGCCAAGGGCAAAACCACCCCCGCTGCGCAAGCCCGCGCTACCGCGCCCAAGACCACGAAGGCCGAGGCGGCTGCGCAGATCGCCGCTGCGCTGGCCGAGACCGAAGGGAACCAGGACCAGGCGCCTACGGCGCATGGCAACGAAGGCGCCCCCGCTCCTGCGGGCGGTGGCGCGGGTGACGCCGCGCCCAGCAACAGCGCCGCGCCGGTAGGTCCGTCGGTCGCGTGGCCATTCCCGAACGGCTGGGCCGAAGCAACGGCGACCGACTCCGCAGCCGCGCCCGCTGGTGAGGCCGGTGCAGACGCAGAGACAGGGGCAGCAGTGGAAGGGGGCAGGCTCAAGGGTGGCGACGTAGCCACCGTGAAGGCCACCGCAGCCAACGCCAAATGGCGCGGCCGCAAAGTTGTCGTGATGGGCATTGGCGCCACCATCAAAGTGCGCCAGGCAGACATGCCGCCCGCAAAGGCCGAGCGCTGCAGCTTCTTTGCTGAGGATCTGGAGGCGCTGGAATGATCAGCAAAGCCATCAGCATCCGCCAGCCCTGGCCATGGCTCATCACCATGGGCTACAAGCCCGTGGAAAACCGCACCTGGGAAACGCTCTGGCGCGGCCCCGTGGCCATCCATGCCAGCCAAGGCATGACGCGCGGCGACTACGACGACTGCGTGGCCTTCCTGCTCAGCCACCCCAGCCTGCGCCACATCGTTGACGCGCTGCCAGCGCCCCAGGATCTGCCACGCGGTGGCATCGTCGGCAAGGCCCACCTGGTGGCGTGCACACGTGCGCACGAATCGCCCTTCTTCACCGGCCCCTTCGGCCACGTGCTGCAGGGCGCCGAGCCCGTGCCCTTCCATCCTTGCAAGGGTGCGCTGGGCTACTTCAAGTTGCCGCAGGGGATCATCGTATGACCCACGGCCGCAAACCCCGCCAACCGCGCACACGTGCGCAAAACCCCATGCGCCTCGCCGCCTGGCAGGCCGCACGCCTCAGCAAACCCCAGGTCGAAGCCATCATGGCCCCCTTGTGCCGCGCCTTCACGGCCATGCGCGAGGGCGTGGCCACCGAACTGCAGTGGGCACACCTGGTCAGCGCCTTGAATATCGCCGACTCGATCTCGCTCACCAGCCCGGTGCGCGGTACACGTGGCCACATCACACCGGCGCAGCACGCGCTCGACGGCTTCATGCGCAGGGCCACCCAGGCCAGCGGCGAGTGGCTGGCCACCGAGCTGTACCTGGAAGAGCGCGACCTGATTCGCGACGCCCTCGACGTCTACCAGGCGCTGCTGCGGCACATCACCCGCGCCGACTTCCAGCGCGCCGAAGACCACGCCCTGGCCGACGTGCGCAGCACCGCCGGTGCTGCAGGCGCGGCCATCCTCACCCATACCCCCGCTGGCGTGCAGCTGGCGTTTGCAGGAGTTTGACCATGACCAACGGAACCGCCCTCACCGCCATCCACCGCGCAGCCCTCAACCTGGTCACCGAGGCCCAGCGCTGCGGCGTGGTGGTCACCATCGAGACCACGCCCCACCAGCCCCTGGCCATGGGCAACCACGACATGAGCGTGTCGGTGCGCGAGGCCCGCCGCCCGCCCCCGTTCGCGGCCGACTACAGCGCCCGTCTGGGCACCGAGCTGCTCGGCATCGTCGCAACCGCCCGAGCCCAGGCCAAACGCATCATCGAGGGAGACGGCGCCCCAAGCGACCTCGCCCAGGATCGGCGCGACCTCCCCGAAACCCTGCAGGTGATCCACCACGCCGTGCAGCACGGGCTTGTGTCGCTCACAGATCCCGGCTCCACCGACTACGCCCAAGAGCTGCAGGCCCTACGCAAGAAGGTGGCCACGTACGAGGCGCGGGATGCGCTGGGGCGGATGCATCCGCCAGCAGGCGAGCCTGGCCCGGACGGCAAGGAATGGGCAAAGACAGCCGCTGGCTACGCCCACGTGGAGGCAATGCTGCCTCGCGCCGATGGCCAAGGCCGTGGGCCGTTTTGGTACGGTTGGGCTCTGCGCGGCGCCTTTGTGGCTGGTGCTGAGTGGCAGGAGGCGCGGGGCCTGCAGGCTGGCAAACCATCGTGGGACAGCCACACCTGGCCGCAGATCGTGCAAGACTCATCAGGCAATTGGTTTGGCGTCCGCGAAGGCTGGACCATGAGCATGGTCGGAACTTTCAAGGGCGATGAACTGAACCTACTGCGCGAAGATGGCGAGTTCCTGCAGCGCGGTACACCCTCGCCCAACTGGCGCACATCGCTCGAACAGCGCCCAGCCGCATCGCTGGCCCAGGACTATGCCCCCCTCACAATCGCCGAGGCGCGTGACCTGACCTGCATGCTTGCCGGTGCCCCTTGGCCCGACGAAATGCTGCCTGAGCTGCAGCAGCTCCTTGGCATATACGACGGTCTCCGCGCGCACGGCCAGCGCCCCGTTGACCCGGCCACGCTGCCACGCAAAGTCGCCAAGGAGGTGATGAAGACCGGCCTGTTGCCTGCCACCGAACAGCAGCCCACCCCATCGGCTGCGCCCGCAGTGGTTCCGCCTGCAGCCATAACCGCATCGACCATGCGGGACGACGGAGGTGAAGTCCCAGCCTTCTGCCTGATGGCGGCCTACCGAACCGAGGCCGAAGTGCAAGCAGCCTGTGCCCTGCTGGGTGTGTCGATTTCAACGCCACAAGGAGGTGTGTGATGGACCACTTTGGAATCGGTGCAGCCATCTATGGCGCGGCCCGCGTCTATTTCCAATCAGCCAGAAGAACCGGCCGCACCACGGCGCTGCTCGATGGCCTGAAAGACGGCGACCGGGTGTGCTGTGCCACCGGCGATGAGGCCCGACACCTGGAGCGGCAATGCAGAGAGCGCGGCCTGCAGGTGCAGGTCTTCACGCTGCCGCCCAACCAGGCATTTCAGGTCTTCGACCGTGGCACACCACAGGGCCGAACCATCTTCGACCACGGATGGGTTGAGCTGTACTACCTGGCAGCGCTGGAGAATGCACGCGCCGAGCTTGATCACCTGCAGCGCCAGGCATCTGGCTTCGGTGCAGCGCACTTCGAGACTCGCGCCAAGGCCCGCGAGCTGGCGAACTGGGGCTTTCCTTCGGACACGACGAAGAAGGGAGCGCGCTGATGCCCGTCTACGTTGACGACATGCACCTCTACCCCATGGGCCAATTCGGCCGCATGAAGATGTCCCACCTACTGGCCGACACCGACGAAGAGCTGCACGCCATGGCCGACAAGATTGGCGTGGCCCGCCGCTGGCACCAGGCGCCACCGCGCCATGACAGCCACTACGACATTGCACTCAGCAAGCGCGCCCAGGCGCTCGCCCATGGCGCAATCTCGATCACCCTGCGCCAGGCCAGCGCCATGAACCTGCGCCGCCGCGCCACCGGCCAGCTGGGCGACCCCGCCACGGCCGAGGCCTGGGTGGAAGAGTTCAGGGCCGCAAAGCGCGCTGTGAAGGAATCCACGACATGACCACCGACTGGTACACCGCCGATAAGGCCTACCAGGCCCACCACAGCCAGTGCAACACCTGCAGGGCTGCAGGCGCCCGCCCCGGCCAGCTGCAGCGCTGCCCCACCGGGCAGGCGCTGTGGGACACCTACAACCAGGCGGGCATACCGCCGCACCTGATGACGCAAGCCGCACGGAAAGGCCCAACAACATGATCGGCACCACCCCCGTGGCCGAAGGCCACACCCTAACCATCGAGCAGGCTGCAGAAGTCCTGCAGTGCGACACCGACACCGCTGCGGTGCGGTTCAACAGCGGCGAGCTGCCAGGCGTCAAGTTTGGCCGCCGCTGGGTGATCCCTGCCCCGGCGTTCTTCAAGCGATTGAACGAGCTGGCACTGGAAGAGGCAGAGCGCCGCCGCAATCAGCTGGCAGAAGAACGAGCTGCAGCCGCTGCCAGAGCCAAATCGCCGCAGGCAATTTCAGTCCGGGAACCAGCGGCTGCGCGAGGCAGAAAGCGCCAACCGCTACCCGTCTTGCCGCAATTACCTAACGCAGTCTCTAGAGGCGTTCCAGCGTGATGATGAATATTTTCCCCAGAAGATATATATAGGTGACAATTGCCAAAATCATCGGCAGCTTAGCCGTCACAAAATGCTCGTCATTCGATATCATTTGCCAAATCGAAACAACACGCATCCAATAAACGACACCGCGAGGCAGTTTGTATTTAAGGTGTCTTGGGACACCTCTTCCAACGATTAACTCCAGAGCGCCGTGCCTTGTGCTGGACAACCTCACTTCAAGAATACCAACCCGGTCAGGTCCTGGCGGCGTCATGCCACCGCTATCCAGTTTTACAGTGATGGTTGTTGAACCACCTTCTCTATACTCTTCAATTTCACGGTCGAGGCCCTCCCAATCAAAGATGCGGCAGCGTTTCGACGCGCGACCATGCTTTTCATAATCATCAATCACATGTTTGATGTAATTGAATACCGCCGAATATGGGATGCTCTTAATTAGTTCAAGATAGCTACCACCATCTTTATACTCCTTGGTATAAGAAAAGCGCATTGCCAAGTAGAGCAATACGACCAAGGAGAGCACCGTAGTTTTAAACGGATCAATTGAGGGAAGCTGAATACTGGCAAGAGCAAGCAGAGTCTTTGCATCGATGCCTAAATACCACCCCATCAGCAAAGCCGCGCAATAAACCAAAAGGTTTCTTCTAACCTTATCTGGTGTGTCGTCGAACATTCACAGCCCTCTCTTATCGCAGCCGATCTGCAAAATCCTCTGCCCTAAAACTCGCATAGCGCGCCCCCATCCGACTCCCCGGCGCCCAGCCCATGATCTTGTCGATCTCAGCCTCGCGGAACACCCAGGCCCCCGTCTTTGGGTCTCGCAGCTCGTACCACCTGCAGGTGGCCTCATGGCGCAAGTCGTGCTCGGTCAGTCCCTCGCATTTAGCGTACTCGAAGATCCGCCCGAACTGCGTGGCCAGGCGCGACGACACACGGTCCATTTCCTCATTGGTGCGCTCACCATTCCACCACGGGAAGATCAGGCCCTCCGGGTCGGCAGGCAACGTGGCGAGGTAGTCCTGCAGCACCTGGTGCAGCTCGCGCCGCATAGGCACGTCTCTGAACTTCACCTTGCCCCGCCACTGTTTGCCTGATCGCACGCGTACGGTTCGGCGCTCTAGGTCCACCTGGCCGCGCGTCAACGTGTAGGCCTCACGCAGCCGCATCCCCGTGTTGTAGATCAGCAGAAACAGCACGCGCAGCGCTGCCTGGTGGCGCAGCTCCAGCGGCCGCTCACGGTCATCTCGCTTGAAGCCGTCGATCACAGCCAGGATCTGTTCCAGCTCGCCAGGCAGCAGGCGCCGGTCCCGCACCACGTCCTCCTTCACCACCTTGATCTTTTCATCTGGCTTGGCGTTGGCGGCCAGCTTGGCGAGCATCTCGGCATCACGCTCGTTGTAGCTGGCGGCGCCTCGGGGCAGCAGCTTGAGGGGGTTGCCCACCAGCGCATCCGGGTGCTTACGCAGCCACCAATCGAGCGCCCTGGACAGTGAGCCCACCCGCTTGCGAATCGTGCCTGGCGCGAAGTTGCGCTCGATCTTGAGCGACTGCACCCAGGACTCTGCCCACTGATAGGTCACCTGGTTGATCCTCACCTCGCCCACCTCGCCCACCAGCAGCTCCAGCACCGGCACATCGGTGCTGGCCGGGTGGCCCGAGTTGATCCAGGCCGTCAGCACAAAGCGCAGCTTTTCCTGCGGCGTGGTGGTCTGGGGCGTGAGCAGGTCCGCAGGAACCACGCCAGCGGCCAGCAGCAGGTCGAGCTGCTCGCCAAAGGCAAGCGCCTCGGCTTCAACGTCAAAGGTCCGGTAAAAGGGTTTGGGCAACAGCTTGTTGCGCACGCACAGCTCATAACGCCCCGTGGGGGTCTTCCTCACACTTGCCACAGCTCCACCCGCGTCAGTTTGATTGGCCGCGAGTGTACTGGCGTGCTCGGACAAAACGAGACTTAACGCGTGGTTCTCCCGCAGATCGTGCGCGGTTGAGAACGATTTGGAGCGATTCCAGAGCCGGAAAACAAAAACGGACCGCTAAGGTCCGTTCGTAAGTCGTTGATTTGACTGTATTTTTTTGGAGGCGCGGTCCGGAGTCGAACCGGACTAACCGGATTTGCAATCCGGGGCATAACCGCTTTGCTACCGCGCCAGGAACTCTCATTCCTCTGACAAAAAAGGGAAGCAACTGCTTCCCTTTTTGTGGAAATTGGAGCGGGAAAAGAGTCTCGAACTCTCGACCTCAACCTTGGCAAGGTTGCGCTCTACCAACTGAGCTATTCCCGCATTTACCGAAGCCTTACATTGTACAACGTTTGCTGCGATGGAATGAATTGTAGCGCATTTTTTGGGAGTTCCCAAAAAAATTGCGTCAATGTTTCAATCCATCGGCCGTGGCGGATGACACCGCTGCCTTGTCCGTCGACACAGGCACCGCAGCAGCCACTGCAACCTCTTCATCCGTCAGCGGCACGGGCTTGCTCTCCAAAGCAACTTCCAGCACCTTGTCGATCCACCGCACGGGCACGATCTCCAGGCCGCTCTTCACGTTGTCCGGAATCTCGGCGAGGTCCTTCACGTTCTCTTCAGGGATCAGCACGGTCTTGATGCCACCGCGCAATGCGGCCAGCAGCTTTTCCTTAAGGCCACCAATGGCCGTCACCTCGCCACGCAGCGTGATCTCGCCTGTCATGGCCACATCGCCGCGCACAGGGATACCCGTGAGCGCAGAAACAAACGCGGTAGTCATCGCAGCCCCCGCGCTGGGGCCGTCCTTGGGGGTGGCACCGTCTGGCACGTGAATGTGGATGTCGCGCTTTTCGAACGTTTCATCCTTGATACCCAGCATGCGCGCGCGGCTGCGTACCACCGTACGGGCAGCCTCCACGGATTCCTTCATCACATCACCCAGCGAACCCGTGCGCGTAATCACACCCTTGCCCGGCATGATGGCCGCCTCGATGGTCAACAGATCTCCCCCCACCTCGGTCCAGGCCAGGCCTACTACCTGGCCCACCTGGTTTTGCAGCTCCGCACGGCCATAGGTGTACTTGCGCACGCCCAAAAAGTCCGGCAGGTTGTCAGCCGTGACCACCACCTGCGGCTCCAGTTTCTTGAGCTGCAGGCCCTTGACCACCTTGCGGCAAATTTTGGACAGCTCGCGCTCGAGCGAACGCACACCCGCTTCACGGGTGTAGTAACGCACCATGTCGCGCACTGCAGGCTCGGTGATGAGCAGTTCTTCGTCCTTCACACCATTGTTCTTGAGCTGCTTGGGCAGCAAATACTTCATGGCGATGCTGGTTTTCTCGTCTTCGGTGTAGCCCGACAGGCGAATCACCTCCATGCGGTCGAGCAATGCAGGCGGGATGTTCATCGAATTCGACGTGGCGACGAACATTACATCGCTCAGGTCGAAGTCCACCTCGACGTAGTGGTCGCCAAAGGTGTGGTTCTGCTCGGGGTCCAGGACCTCCAACAGAGCGCTCGACGGATCGCCCCGGAAGTCAGTACCCAGCTTGTCGATCTCGTCCAGCAGGAACAGCGGATTGCGCGTACCCACCTTCGAGAGGCTCTGCAGCACCTTGCCCGGCAGCGCACCGATGTAGGTGCGGCGATGCCCGCGGATCTCGGCCTCGTCGCGCATGCCGCCCAGGGCCATGCGCACGTACTTGCGGCCGGTGGCCTTGGCGATCGATTGCCCCAGTGAGGTCTTGCCCACGCCAGGAGGGCCCACCAGGCACAGGATGGGCGCTTTCACCTTGTCCACGCGCTGCTGTACCGCGAGGTATTCAAGGATGCGGTCCTTGACCTTGTCGAGGCCGTAATGGTCTTCGTTGAGGACGCCCTCGGCATTCACGAGGTCGTGTTTGATCTTGGTCTTCTTGCTCCAAGGCAGCGCGGTGAGCACGTCGATGTAGTTGCGCACCACCGTCGCCTCGGCCGACATGGGCGACATCAGCTTGAGCTTCTTGAGTTCGGCGTCAGCCTTCTTGCGTGCCTCGGCCGGCATCTTGGCGAGCTTGATCTTTTTCTCGATCTCCTCGATGTCGGCGCCTTCGTCGCCCTCACCCAGTTCCTTCTGGATGGCCTTGACTTGCTCGTTCAGATAGAAGTCGCGCTGGTTCTTCTCCATCTGGCGCTTTACGCGGCCACGGATCTTTTTGTCGACGTTCAGGATGTCCACTTCGCGGTCGAGCTGCTCGAACAGGTTTTCGAGGCGCGCCTTGACATCCGAAAGATCCAGCACCACCTGCTTGTTCTCGAGCTTGAGGGGCAGGTGTGCAGCAATGGTGTCTGCCAGTCGACCTGGGTCGTCAATGCTGGAGATGGAAGTCAGGATCTCGGGCGGGATCTTCTTGTTGAGTTTGACGTACTGGTCAAACTGCTGCATCACTGCGCGACGCAGGGCCTCGATTTCGCTGGGCTTATTGGCGTCGGGGGTCGCCTCCACCGGAGTCACGGTGGCCATGAAATGCGTCTCGGCATCTTCAATGGAAGCCACCAGAGCACGCTGCTGGCCTTCCACCAGCACCTTCACGGTGCCGTCGGGCAGCTTGAGCATCTGCAAGATGGTGGAGACACAGCCCACATCGAACATGTCAGCCACCGAGGGCTCATCTTTGGCGGCAGCTTTTTGGGCCACCAGCATGATGCGGCGATCAGCCTCCATGGCCATCTCAAGGGCCTTGATGCTCTTGGGGCGGCCCACAAAAAGCGGGATCACCATGTGAGGGAACACCACCACATCGCGCAAAGGCAACAGCGGCAGGTCAATAGGGGTGGCTGGCAGGGGGGTATGTCCGGACATGGAAATCCTCAAAGTGCTCTGTGGAAGTGGGTCCACATGTGGGGATTTTCAACCCTTGCACGCAGCCGTACTGGCGCGAGGGTTGATGGTTCAAAGGGCGACAACATGGCGCCCGCTCCGGTCTTCTCAGGCCTTCTTGGCCGCTTCGCGGTACACGAGCAGCGGCGGCTTGTTTTCTTCGATGGTGGATTCGTCCACCACCACCTTTTCGACGTTGCTGGTGTTGGGCAGGTCGAACATCGTGCCGATCAGCGATTGCTCCAGGATGGAACGCAGACCTCGCGCGCCCGTCTTGCGGGCCAGCGCCTTGCGGGCAATGGCTTTCAGGGCAGCGGGGCGAATTTCCAAATCCACGCCTTCCATGGCCAGGAGCTTGCTGTACTGCTTGACCAGCGCGTTCTTCGGCTCGGTCAGGATCTGCACCAACGCATCTTCACTCAGTTCAGCCAAGGCAGTCACCACAGGCATACGGCCCACCAGTTCAGGAATCAGCCCGAACTTGATCAGGTCTTCGGGCTCGATCTCGGTGAACACTTCGGTCAGCGAGCGCTGCTTCTTGCTTTTGACCGATGCGCCAAAGCCGATGCCTGAGGCCTCGGTCCGGTTCTCGATGACCTTTTCCAGCCCTGCAAACGCGCCACCGCAGATGAACAGGATGTTGGTTGTGTCGATCTGCAGGAAGTCCTGGTTCGGGTGCTTGCGCCCGCCCTGGGGCGGCACGCTGGCCATGGTGCCCTCGATGAGCTTGAGCAGCGCCTGCTGCACACCCTCGCCCGACACATCGCGCGTGATGCTGGGGTTGTCAGATTTGCGCGAAATCTTGTCGATTTCATCGATATAGACAATACCGCGCTGGGCGCGCTCGACTTCGTAGTTGCAACTTTGCAGCAGCTTCTGGACGATGTTTTCCACATCCTCGCCCACATAGCCGGCTTCGGTCAGCGTGGTGGCGTCGGCCATCACAAAGGGAACATCCAGCATGCGTGCCAGGGTCTGCGCCAGCAAGGTCTTGCCCGAGCCCGTAGGGCCGATCAGCAGGATGTTGCTTTTGGACAGCTCCACATCGTCCTTGTGGGCCTTGTCCTTATGGCGCAGGCGCTTGTAGTGGTTGTACACCGCAACCGCCAGCGTGCGCTTGGCAACATCCTGACCAATCACATAGTTGTCCAGATTGGCCTTGATCTCGACCGGCGTGGGCAGGTCACTGCGGCCTTCGCGTGCCAAGTCCCCAGCAGGCAGTTCGTCGCGGATGATCTCGTTGCACAGGTCAATGCACTCGTCGCAGATAAAGACCGACGGACCGGCGATCAGCTTCTTCACTTCATGCTGGCTTTTGCCGCAAAAAGAGCAGTAAAGGGTTTTTTCGCTGGAAGAGCCTTTTTTCTCGGCCATGGGGGCAATGCCTTGCTTGTTTCGGAAAGTTGTCGGGATGATAACCAAATAAAAAACGGCGTCTTCCCCTCGGGAAAACGCCGCTTCGTCGCCCTCGGGCGATCAGGCGCGTTGGCGGATCACTTGATCGACCAAACCATAGTCCTTGGCCTCATCGGCCGAGAGGAAATAGTCACGCTCGGTGTCGCGCTGGATCTTCTCCAGCGGCTGTCCGGTGCGCTCAGCAAGGATCTTGTTGAGCTGCTCGCGGGTCTTGAGGATCTCGCGGGCGTGGATCTCGATCTCGGTGGCTTGGCCCTGCATGCCGCCCAATGGCTGATGGATCATGACCTTGGAGTTGGGCAGCGCAAAACGCTTGCCCTTGGCGCCCGCCGCCAGCAGGAAAGCACCCATGCTGGCCGCCATGCCCGTGCAAAGGGTCGAGACATCGGGCTTGATGAAGTTCATGGTGTCAAAAATCGCCATACCGGCGCTCACTGAACCACCGGGCGAGTTGATGTAGAACGAGATGTCCTTGTCCGGGTTTTCACTTTCCAGGAACAGCAGCTGTGCCACCACCAGGTTGGCGGTCTGGTCATTGACCGGGCCCACCAGAAAAATCACGCGCTCCTTGAGCAGGCGCGAGTAGATGTCATAGGACCGTTCGCCACGGCCCGACTGCTCGATGACCATGGGGACCATGCCCAGGCCTTGTGTTTCCAATGCGCTCATGTATTTCTCCAGTCAAGCAGGTACTGTACCCAGAAATGAATTGGGGCTTGTGCACGAAAGCACAAGCCCCTGGTGTGTCTTGACAACCAGAACCGGGAGTTGCACGAGGCAGGCCACCCGGCCCGAGGGCCTATCAGCCCTGCTGCGCCATCAGGTCGTCGAAGGAAATGGCCTTTTCGACCACCTTGGCCTTGGACAGCACGAATTCGGTCACGTTGTTTTCGATGACAACGGCTTCGACTTCGGCCAGACGCTGGCGATCACCGAAGTACCAACGCACCACGTCTTCGGGCTTCTCGTAGCTGGCGGCCAGCTCGTCGATGTGGGCCTTGAGCTGCTCGGGCTTGGCCTGCAGCTCATTGGCACGCACCAGCTCGGCCAGCACCAGGCCCAGGCGCACACGGCGCTCTGCCTGGGGACGGAACACGTCTTCAGGGATCTCGGCCTTGTCGGCGTCCTTGATGCCGCGTTGCTTGAGTTCAGCGCGGGCGCTTTCCATCAGGCGGGCGATTTCAGCCTGGATGCTGGAATTGGGCAGGTCCAACTCAGCCTTGGACACCAGGGCGTCCATCACGGCAGCCTTGTTGCGGGCCAGCAAGCGGAACTTGACTTCGCGCTCCAGGTTCTTCTTGATGTCGGCGCGCAGGCCATCCACGGAACCGTCGGCAATGCCCAGCGACTTGGCCAGAGCATCATTCACTTCGGGCAGGTGGGCCGCTTCGATCTTCTTGATCGTCACCAGGAAGTCGGCGGTCTTGCCAGCGACATCCTTGCCATGGTACTCGGCGGGGAACGCCAAGGGGAAAGTCTTGCTTTCGCCGGACTTCATGCCACGCACCGCGTCTTCGAACTCCTTGAGCATCTGGCCTTCGCCGACCAGGAACTGGAAGTCTTCGGCCTTGCCGCCGTCAAAGGGTTCGCCGTCGATCTTGCCTTCGAAGTCCACGGTCACGCGGTCACCGTCTTGCGCAGCGGCGTCAATGGCGCGCTGGGCGAAGCTACGGCGCTGCTTGCGCAGGATGTCGATGGTCTTGTCGATGGCGCTGTCGGTCACTTCGGACGACAGTTTTTCAACTTCGGCGTCAGACAGGTCAGCAATCTTGACTTCGGGGAACACTTCGAAGATGGCGTCAAAAGTCACCTGGCCTTCGGGAGCGCCTTCCTTTTCAGTGATGCGGGGCTGGCCAGCAACACGCAGGTTGGCTTCATTCGCAGCCACGGCAAAGGCCTCACCCACCTTGTCGTTCAGCACTTCGTACTGCACCGAGTAGCCATAACGCTGGGCCACCACATTCATGGGCACCTTGCCGGGACGGAAACCGTCCATCTTGACCGTGCGGGCCAGGCGCTTGAGGCGCGTGTCCACTTCGGACTGGATCAGGGTGACGGGCACGCTCAGCGTGATCTTGCGCTCGAGCTTCTCAAGGGTTTCAACAGTAACGGCCATGGCTATTCCTCTTATGAATGTGGATCGTGCTGGCTGCAGCGCAGCAGCGCCGTGTTCCGCAAAGTCTCACATGGGTGGTGCGCGGGGGGGGACTCGAACCCCCACACCATTGCTGGCGTCAGGACCTAAACCTGGTGCGTCTACCAATTTCGCCACCCGCGCGGTTCTACAAACAAACAGGCGGCAACCTCGGCTGCCGCCTGTGTGAAATCGGTCAACCTTCTATTTTACCTGATGCGGACGCCCTGTCGGTCAAGCAGCACCAGGAACCTCTGGCGCAGGTCGTTTGACACGGAACCAGGCCGCATACATTGCAGGCAGTGCCAGCAGCGTCAGCACCGTGGCCACCACCAGCCCGCCCATGATGGCAACAGCCATCGGGCCCCAGAACACGCTGCGCGACAGCGGGATCATGGCCAGCACGGCGGCAGCGGCGGTAAGCACGATGGGGCGCAAACGGCGTACGGCGGATTCCACAATGGCATCCCAGGCGGGCACGCCACGGGCGCGGTCCTGCTCGATCTGATCGATCAGGATCACCGAATTGCGCTGGATCATGCCCATGAGCGCGATCACCCCCAGCAGCGCCACAAAACCAAAGGGACGATTGAGCAGCAACAGCGCCGCCGCCACACCCGCCAGCCCCAGCGGCCCGGTCAGGAACACCAGCATGGCACGGCTGAAGCTGTGCAGTTGCAGCATGAGCAGCGTGAAGGTGATGAACAGCATGATGGGAAGACCCGCCGCGATGGACGCCGAGCCCTTGGAGCTTTCCTCCACGGCGCCCGCCACCTCGATGCGGTAGCCCGTCTGGCCCGCCGACCGCCACTTGGCCTCAATCTCCTTGAGGGATGGCAGCAGCGCCGCCGTCACCGTGGCGCCCTGCAGGCCCTCGGTCACGTCGCCTTGCACGGTGATGGCGTAGTCGCGGTTTTCGCGCCACATCACGCCGGGCTCCCAGGTGAACACGGGCTTGGCGATCTGCGTGAGCGGGATCGACTTGCCCGAGGCCGTGGGCAGATAGGCGTTGGCAATGTCGGTGATGGCGTTTCGCTCATCCAGCGGCTGGCGCAGCAGTATGTCGATGAGCTTGTCGCCCTCGCGGTACTGGCCGACCTGCGTGCCCGACAGAATGGTCTTGGACGCCTGTGCGATGGACTGGCTGGTCACGCCCAGGGCGCGTGCCTTGGCCTGGTCGACTTCCAGGCGGAGCACCTTCACGGACTCGTTCCAGTTGTCGTTCACCCCGCGCATGTTGGGGTTCTGGCGCAGCTGGGCCTTGACCTCGTCCGCACGCTCGCGCAGCACCAGCGGATCGGGTCCCACCACGCGGAACTGAACGGGATAAGGCACGGGCGGCCCGTTGGGCAGCAGCTTGACGCGCCCGCGCACTTCCGGGAACTCCTGCGCCAGCAGCGCAGGCAGCTTCACACGCAGCGATTCGCGCACCTTCAGGTCTTGGGGCACCACGATGAACTGCGACACGTTGCTCTGCGGGAACACCTGATCGAGCGGCAGATAAAAACGCGGCACGCCAGAGCCTACCCAGGTGCTCACCGTGTTCACGCCTGGCTCAGACAGCAGGCGCTGCTCCACGCGCTTGGTGACGGCCTCGTTGCCTGCGAACGACGTGCCTTCGGGGAACCAGATGTCCACCAGAATCTCAGGCCGGCTGGAATCAGGGAAGAACTGCTGCTGCACCTTGCCCATGCCGACAATGCCCAGCGCAAAGGTCAGCACCGTGGCGCCAATGGTCAGCCAGCGGTGCTGCACGCACCAGTCCACCAGACGGCGGAAGCTGCGGTAGAACGGGCTGTCAAAAACCTCGTGCGGGTCGTCCGTGATGCCCTTGTTGGCCTGAGCGGCCAAGACGTGCGGCGGCACCTTGAGCAGCAGTGTGCCGAGGTAAGGAACGAAGTAGACCGACACGAACCAGCTGAGCACCAGCGCAATCACCGTCACGGCAAAGATGGCAAAGGTGTATTCACCCGTGGTGGACTTGGCCAGGCCGATGGGCAGGAAGCCCGCCGCCGTGATCAGCGTGCCCGTGAGCATGGGCATGGCCGTGATCTCGTAGGCAAAGGTGGCGGCGCGCACCTTGTCATAGCCCTCTTCGAGCTTGAGCACCATCATCTCCACCGCAATGATGGCGTCGTCCACCAGCAGGCCCAGCGCGATGATGAGCGAGCCAAGCGAAATCTTGTGCAGCCCGATGCCCCAGTACCACATGGCCAGGAACGTGACGGCCAGCACCAGCGGGATCGTGATGCCCACCACCAGCCCCGGGCGGGGGTCGATGTACCAGCGCTTCCACAGCGGGTTGTTGCCGGGCCGCTTGTGGACGCCCAGGCTGACGAAGCTCACCGCCAGCACGATGACCACGGCCTCGATCAGCACCTTGACAAACTCGTTCACCGAGGTGGACACCGCCTTGGGCTGGTCTTGCACGTTGACCAGTTTCACGCCCGCCGGCAACGTGCCAGCGATGCGGTCGGTGGTGGTGTGCAGGGCCTTGCCCAGCGCAATGATGTCGCCGCCCTTGGACATGGAGACGCCCAGCGCAATCACCTCGCGCCCCTGATGGCGCACCTTCACGCCCGGTGGGTCCACGTAGCCGCGCTGCACTTCGGCAATATCGCCCAGGCGCAGTTGCGCGCCCGAGGGGCCACGGATCGGCATCGCGCGCAGGTCCTCGATGGCGTTGAACTGGCCTTGCACGCGCACCTGCACCTGGTCTTGCGGGGTCTGGATGGTGCCCGCGCTTTCCACTGCGTTCTGCTGGCCCAGCTGGGCCAGCACCTGGTTCATGTCCAGGCCCAGTTGCGACAGGCGCTTTTGCGAGATCTCGATGAAGAGCTTTTCGTCCTGCACGCCAAACAGCTCGACCTTCGCCACATCGGGTACGCGCAGCAGCTGCTGGCGCGCGTCATCGGCAAACTGCTTGAGCTCTGCGTAGCTGAATCCCTCGGACTCCAGCGCGTAGATCACGCCATACACATCACCAAAGTCGTCATTGAAGAACGGGCCCTGAATGCCCTGGGGCAAGGTGTAGCGCATGTCGCCCACCTTCTTGCGCACGCTGTACCAGACGTTGGCCACGTCGCCAGGCTTGGAGGAGTCCTTGATCTGGAAAATGATCTGCGACTCGCCGGGCTTGGAATAGCTGCGGATCTTGTCGGCGTACGGCACTTCCTGCAGCGTGCGCTCGATCTTGTCGGTGACCTGCTCGGCCACCTGCTGGGCCGTGGCACCGGGCCAGTAGGTGCGCACCACCATGGCACGGAAGGTGAACGGAGGGTCTTCGTCCTGCCCCAGCTGAAAGTAGGCGGCAAAGCCCAGCAGCATCAACACCACCATGAGGTAGCGGGTGAGCGCAGGATGGTCGAGCGCCCATTTGGAGAGGTTGAACCCCTCTTTGGGTTGGATTTGCGTCATTGCGGGCCTCAGTTGGCGGCAGAGGCCGTGGCGGTGGCGGGTGCAGCAGCGGCCGCCGGAGCCGATGGCACCGCCGGCATTGCTACAGATTCAGGAGCTGTCTGCGCTTTATTCACTGGCGCCTGGGCCACTTTTGGCTGGTATACCGTCACTTTCTGGCCGGGAGACAGCACGTGCACGCCAGTGGCCACCACCTGCATGCCGGGGGTCAGGCCCCCTGCCACCACCGCATCGTTGCCGTCGGCCGTGGCGATCTGCACCACCTGCGACTTGACGGTGCTGGTCGCGGGGTCGTACACCCACACGGCGGTGGACTGGCCCTCCTGCCGCAGCGCGCTCGTGGGCAGCTTGATGGCGGCAATGCCGGCATGGCTCAGTGCCTTGGGCGTGGCGTACACGGTGGCGCCCAGCGCTGGGGCGTCCGCAGCGTCAATGGCCACCTTGACCTGGAAGGTACGGGTCGCAGCGTCGGCGCTCGCAGCCACTTCGCGCACGCGGCCCGTCAGGGTCGCGCCGCCAGACCAGCCGCGCACAGCCACCTCGGAGCCCGTCGTGATCTGCGCCACCTTGTCCTCGGGCACAGCAAACACCACGTCGCGCGGGCCGTCCTGCGCAATACGCACCACCGGCGCACCGGCCGACACCACCTGGCCCGGCTCGGCATCGATGCCCGTCACCACGCCCGACACGTCGGCCACCAGCGTGGTGTAGGCCGCCTGGTTGCCCTGCGACGACAGCTGCGCGCGCGCCTGGTCCAGCGTGGCCTGGGCCGCCTTGAGCGTGGCCTCGCGGCGTTCCAGCTCGGCACCGCTGACGAAGTTCTGGTCCTTGAGCGCCTGGTAGCGCTTGAGGTCCGCCGCCGCCAGATCACGCTGCGTGGTGGCCGATGCCAGTTGCGCGCGCGCCGCATCAGCCGCCAGCTGGTAGTCCTTGGGGTCCAGTTGCGCCAGCACCTGCCCGGCCTTCACGCGCTGGCCCAGCTCGGCCTGGCGCTGCACGATCTTGCCCGCCACGCGAAAGCCCAGGCGCGACTCCACCCGCGCGCGCACCTCGCCCGAATACTCCAGGCTGGACTGCAGCGCGCCCACGCCCACCGTCATCAACTTGACGGAGCGCACGGGCTCCTCAGGCGGTGCGGGACGCGAACAGGCGGCCAGCACGGTAGCGGTGGCCAGCACCAGCAAAAGCCTGGAATGCCGTGAAGAGGGCCGCAGGGCGGAGGATGTGCGCATGGGAAATCCGGTGAAAAAAGAAGGGGCCACAAGGATCAGCAAGCAAGACGCAGGCCGGAGTGCCCGCGCAGCGACAGTACACCAGACACCCGCCAACCAGCCACCCGCAGCCATGCAGGGCGCTTGTGAACAGATGCAGGGGCCAGCCGCCTTGTCCCCCACTGGATTGGTTCTTATGATTACTGACTGACCGGTTAGTAATCTATGAGAAGCCCTTGAGCTTGTCAAGCGACAATCCGGGGTGTGAACGACCGTCCCAGCCCCTCTCCCCACCCCGGCGCAGCCTCCGCGCCACAGCCCACTGCGACTGATGCGGTGGCGCCTCCTGTCACCCATTACGAAAACTTCCCCGTAGCATCCCTGCTGTGCCCGCCCCACCTGCGCCAGCCGATTGCCGCCATCTACGGCTTTGCGCGCACGGCCGACGACATTGCCGACGAAGGCGATGCCCTGCCCGCCGCCCGGCTGGCTGACCTGGCCGCTTACCTGGCCGATTTGCGCGCGATTGCCCAAGGCCAGGCGCCCTCGCCCCGCTGGGCCAGCGTGTTTTTGCCGCTGCAAGGCGTCTTGCGCAGCCATCAGCTGCCCGTGCCGCTGCTGGAAGACCTGCTGAGCGCGTTTGCCCAGGACGTCGAAAAAACCCGTGACGGCGAGGGCTACGCCGACCGCGACGAGCTGCTGGACTACTGCCGCCGCTCGGCCAACCCGGTGGGCCGGCTGCTGCTGCACCTGTATGGCGTGCACGACGCCGAGGCGCTGCGCCAGAGCGACGCCATCTGCACGGCGCTGCAGCTCATCAACTTCTGGCAGGACCTGTCCGTGGACATTCCCCGGGGCCGCCACTACCTGCCGCGCTCCGACTGCGTAGCGTATGGCGCCTGCCAGTCTGAGTTGCTGGCGCTGCAAAGCACCCGCGAGAACGCCCGCCTGATCGCCGACTGCGCCCACTGGGCGCGCACCACGATGCAAAGCGGCGCCCCCTTGGTGCACCGCCTGCCCGGCCGCGCCGGCTGGGAGCTGCGGCTGGTGGTGCAAGGCGGCCTGCGCATCCTCGACAAGGTCGATGTGCTCAAAGGGGGCAGCCTGCACACCCGGCCCAAGCTCCGTGGGTGGGACTGGTGCGTGATGCTGGGCCGCGCGCTGGTGATGTAAGAAAGATTCATGGGCCACAAGGCAGGCTCACACATTGGCCTGCCAGCGCACCACGCAGTGCCCAAACGGCCTATAGCGCATGATTCATTAGCACCAATAGCTACTTAATTGATAGCAAATTGTTGGGATGCCTCTCGCCCTTGACCCGGCAGGGGCAGGGATTGCGAGCATGCCCCGGCCACCGCACCCGGTTAGCCTCGCGGCCACCGTGGCAGGGCGGCGGCCAACACCCCACCCTGCTGGCCCGTGCCCGCGCGCCACAAGCGCTGGGGCACCTTTAAAACTGGTTCTCAGAGCCCAGGGTCACCCCCACCATGTCTGTCAGCGTTTTCGACCTCTTCAAGATCGGCATCGGGCCGTCCAGCTCCCACACCGTGGGGCCCATGATTGCGGCGCGGCAGTTCGCCTGCCATGTGCGCGACTCTGTCGGCCTGGCGGCGGTGCACCAGGTGAACGTGGAGCTGTTCGGCTCCCTCTCGGCCACCGGCGTGGGCCACGGCACCGACCGCGCCGTGCTGCTCGGTCTGGCCGGGCACGAGCCTGACCACATCGACCCCGACCAGATCGCCCCCGCCATCGCACAGATCCGCCAGAGCGGCACGTTGGCGTTGCTGGGCGAGCATGCCGTGCCGTTTGTCGAAAAGGACCACCTGCTGTTTCGCCGCAAAAGCCTGCCGCTGCACCCCAACGGCATGGCGTTCCATGCACTGGATGCGCAGGGCAACGACATCGCCATGCGTGAGTACTACTCTGTGGGCGGTGGCTTTGTGGTCGATGCGGCGGGCCAGCGCGTGCTCAACACGCCCGCCAGCGCCGGCGCCGATACCGCAGGCCATGGCCAGGGCCTGCCGCACCCGTTCCGCACCGGGGCCGAGCTGCTGGCGCAGTGCCGCACTACGGGCCTGAGCATGGCCCAGCTCATGGCCGCCAACGAACAGCACTGGCGCAGCCCGGCCGAGGTGCGGCGCCAGCTGCTGGCCATCTGGCAGACCATGGCGGGCGCCGTGCAGCGCGGCTGCGCCAGCACCGGTACGCTGCCCGGCCCCATGCATGTGCGCCGGCGTGCGGCCGAGCTGCACAAGAACCTGAGCCGCTCGCCCGAGGCCGCCCTGCGCGACCCGCTCTCCATGCTGGACTGGGTGAACCTGTACGCCATGGCCGTGAACGAAGAGAACGCCGCCGGCGGCCGCGTGGTGACGGCGCCCACCAACGGTGCGGCAGGCGTGATCCCGGCCGTGCTGCACTACTACGTCAACTTTCTGCAGGGCCCCATCCCGGCCAACGACGACGGCATTGCCACCTTTTTGCTCACCGCAGGTGCCATCGGCATCATCTACAAGGAAAACGCATCGCTCTCCGGCGCTGAGGTGGGCTGCCAGGGCGAAGTGGGCGTGGCCTGCTCCATGGCCGCTGGCGCGCTGGCCGCCGTGATGGGCGGCACGCCCGAGCAGGTGGAGAACGCGGCCGAGATCGGCATGGAGCACAACCTGGGCATGACCTGCGACCCCGTGGGCGGGCTGGTGCAGATCCCCTGCATCGAGCGCAACGCCATGGGCGCTATCAAGGCCATCAACGCCGCCCGCATGGCGCTGCGTGGCGACGGGCAGCACGTGGTCTCCCTCGACAAGGTCATCAAGACCATGATGCAGACTGGCGCGGACATGAAGGTGAAATACAAGGAGACATCGCGCGGCGGGCTGGCGGTGAATGTGGTCGAATGCTGAACCGAGCCGCCCAGCGGCCCATTGTGCAGCCTGTTTCGCAGCCCATTCCGCCGCCCCTTCATCTGCATGCATTTGCCGCCTGACCTGCCCACGCCCTTGCCACTGGAGCGCTGGCTCAACCGCCTGGGCGCGCTGGTGATGCCGCTGGCGCTGCTGGTCGTGCTGCTGCTGTTTTTGCAATGGCCGTTGCGCGACGGGTGGGGCGCGGGGTCCAGCCAGGCCAACGACCTCGCGCAGGTACTGTTTGCGCTGTATGTGGCCGTGGCCCTGCGCCACGCGGACCGGCGCGGCGCCCACCTGGTCAGCCGCCCCGACCTTGCCCATGCGGGCTGGGGCCCGGTGCGCGCCATGCGCCTGCTGGGCGCACCCCTGGCCGTGCTGCCTTGGGCGGTGTTCGTGTGCATCAACGCCGCGCCTACGGTATGGCGGTCGGTGCGGGGGCTGGAGAGTTTTCCTGAAACCGCCAACCCTGGCTACTTCGCCATCAAGCTGGCCTTGCTGCTGCTGGCCGTGCTGCTGGCCCTGCAAGCACTGGCCGACCTGTGGCGGGCCGTGCACACGCTGCGCACGCCAAATAGCGCACCGGCTGACCACGCATGAGCGCCATCCCATGAACGCCATCGGCCTGTTGCTGCTGGTGCTGGCCCTGGTGCTGATGATGACGACCGGCTGGGCCACCTACGCCGTGCTGCTGGGCGTCAGCACCCTGGGCGCGGTGGCGGGCCTGGCGCTGGGCGCGTTCGATGGCGCGGTGCTGCGCAGCCTGCCCGAACGGGTGGTCGGCCTGCTCGAACACGACCTGCTGCAGGCACTGGTGCTGTATGCCGTGGTGGGTGCGCTGCTCAACCACCTGGCACTGGTCAACGGCCTGTACAGCGGGCTGCGCAAGCTGCTGGCGCGTGTGGTGGGGCTACGGGCCGCGCCCGACATGGCGGGTCTGGGCGTGGGCATGCTGATGGCGCCCATGAACGGATCGGTGGGGGCCAGTCTGGTGACCCTGTCGCACACCGCCGGGCAGGCCTGGGCCCATGAAGGCATGCCGCCCGCCCGCCGTACCGCCCTGGTCGCCGTGGCCAGCACACTGGGCATCATCGTGCCGCCGTCGCTCGTGCTGTTGCTGCTGGGCGATGCCATGCTGCGCGCCCACACCGAGGGCCTGACCCTGGCCACGCAGCTGGGGCTGGCCAGCGCCCGCGCAGGCACCCGCATCATCAATACCCAGGATGTGCTGCAGGCCTCCCTGGCACCGGGTGCTCTGCTGCTGGTGCTGTGGATGGGCGTGACCTGGTGGCTCGCCCAGCGCCGCACTGGCGGCACCGCAGATCAGGGGGCCACATCCTCAGCACCGGTGTCCCTCACCCGCAGCGAGCGCTGGACGCTGGGCGTGGTGCCCACGCTCATCGTGGCCCTGCTGGCACTGGTCACCACCGGCCGCGTGCGGGCGGTAGAGGCGGCCGCCACCGCCGGGGTGCTGCTGCTGGCGTGGGGCGTGGTGTCGCGCCAGCTCACGCTGCGGCGGCTGGCGCAGGTGCTGGACGACGCGATGGCGCTCACCGGTGCGCTGTTTGCGCTGCTGGTGGCGGCGGTCACGTTCTCGCTGGTGCTGCGCGCCTACGGCACCGATGTGCTGGTGGCCGAATGGATGCGTGCCCTGCAGGGCCAGCCCCTGCTGGCCATGGGTGTGGTGCTGGCCGTGCTGCTGGGCTCGGCGTTTGTGCTCGATGCGTTCGAGCTGATCTTTCTGATCATCCCCATCGTCATGCCCCCTTTGCTGGCGCTGGTGGACGACGCGGCCTGGGTGGCTGCGCTCACCTTGCTGGTGCTGCAGGCGGGGTTCCTGCTGCCGCCGCTGGGCTACGCGCTGGTGCTGTCCCGCGCCCAGGTGGCGCCCCGGCCCGCCATGGGCGCGGTGGCGCGTGCACTGGCGCCCTACCTGCTCTGCCTGGCTGGCGTGATCGTCCTCGTGATGGCCGTGCCCGCCACCACGCAGTGGCTGCGCAGCACGCCCGCCACGCTGCCCGAGATGTCGATCCAGGGCGACGACCTGGACGCGCTGATGCGCGAGATGTCGCAACCCGAGGCGCCAGCCCCTGCACCCGCCGCCTCCGCAACACCTCCCTGAAGCTATCATTTGAATAGCAACCAGGGCATGCGGCACTAGCGCATCCGCCCGAAAACACCTCAAACCCCGACAACCGGCCCGCCCCGGTGCGCCATGGGACAATCTCGCCCCATGACACCGCAGCAGTACGTACAGCAAAAAGCCGTGGCCTCGGGCAGCAGCTTCTATTACGCCTTTCTCTTTCTGCCTGCCCCGCGCCGCGCGGCCATCACGGCGTTCTATGCGTTTTGCCGCGAAGTGGACGATGTGGTCGACGAAGTGAGCGACCCTGGCGTGGCCCGCACCAAGCTGGCCTGGTGGCAGGCCGAAGTGACCAAGGCCTACGCGGGCCAGCCCACGCACCCCGTGATGCTGGCGCTGATGCCGCTGGCGGCCGACTACGGCATCGAACAGCGCCACCTGCAGGCCGTGATCGACGGCTGCCAGATGGACCTGGAGCAGACGCGCTACCTCGACTTTGCAGGCCTCCAGGGCTACTGCCACCTGGTGGCGGGCATCGTGGGCGAAGTCGCGGCGCGCATCTTCGGCCAGACCGACCCGCGCACCACCGAATACGCCCACCGGCTGGGCCTGGCGTTCCAGCTCACCAACATCATCCGCGACGTGGGCGAAGACGCCATGCTGGGCCGCATTTACCTGCCGGTCAGCGAGCTGCAGCAGTTCGACGTGAAAGCGCACGAGATCTTGAAGCGCCAGTACTCCGACCGGTTCACCGCACTCATGCGTTTTCAGGCCGAGCGTGCGCACCGGCTGTACGACGAGGCCTTTGCCCTGCTGCCCGACGCGGACCGCCGCACCCAAAAGCCCGGCCTGATGATGGCCAGCATCTACCGCACCTTGCTGCGCGAGATCGAGCACGAAAACTTCCAGGTGCTGCACCAGCGCATCCGCCTCACGCCGCTGCGCAAGTTCTGGCTGGCCTGGAAGATGCAAGCCCTGGGCAGGATGTAGCCCGGCGTGGCACCGCAGAAAGTCGCCGTCATCGGGGCTGGCTGGGCCGGCATGGCTGCAGCCATCGCCCACCGGCAGGCCGGCCGCCAGGTCACCGTGTTAGAGGCCGCGCGCACGGTGGGCGGCCGCGCCCGCGCCGTGCCGGGCGTGCTGCCCGATGGCACAGTGGCCACGCTGGACAACGGCCAGCACATCCTGATCGGTGCCTACACCGAGAGCCTGCGCCTGATGCGCCTGGTGGGCATGGACCCTGCCACCGCGCTGCTGCGTCTGCCGCTGACCCTGCAGTTTCCCGATGGCCAGGGCCTGCAACTGCCCGACCTGCCCCCGCCGCTCGATGCGCTGCTGGGCATCGCGCGCGCCAAAGGCTGGGGCTGGCAGGACAAGATCGCTCTGCTGCGCACGGCCACGGCCTGGCAACTGCGCGGCTTTCGCTGCGCGCCCCACACCTCGGTGGCAGACCTGTGTGCCCCGCTCACGCCCCGGCTGATGGCCGAGTTCATCGACCCGCTGTGCGTGTCTGCACTCAACACCCCCGCACGCGAGGCCAGCGGCCAGGTGTTTTTGCGGGTGCTGCAGGACAGCCTGTTCAGCGGACGCGGCGGCTCCAACCTGTTGCTGCCACGCACCGACCTGGGCGCGCTGTTCCCCGAGGCTGCGGTGCGCTGGCTGGTGCAGCAAGGCGGCCAGGTGGTCACCGGCCAACGCATCCAGCGGCTTGTGCCCCTGCCCAGCGGGCGCTGGCAATTGGTCGGGGCTGTGGACGCCGTCGGTACAGCGCAGGGCGCCGAAGCAGCCGACTCCTTCGACCACATCACCCTGGCGTGCCCCTCGTGGGAGGCCGCGCGCCTGGTCGATAGCCTTGCCAGCACGGCGGGCCTGGCCGCTGCCGCCCGCTGGAGCGCCACCGCCAGTGCCCTTCGGTTTGAAGCCATCACCACCGTATACGCCCACGCCAGCGGCGCGCGCTTGCCCCTGCCCATGCTGGCGCTGCGCAACACGGCCGAGCACCCGGCGCAGTTCGTGTTCGACCGGGGCCAGCTTGACGGCCAGCAGGGCTTGCTGGCCTTTGTGGTGAGCGCCAGCGATGGCGACCGGGCGCTCATCGAGCAACAGGTGCTGCAGCAGGCTGCCGCGCAGCTGGGCCTGCCCGGCCTGCGCCCTGTGCAGACCGTGGTCGAAAAGCGCGCCACGTTTGCGTGCACCCCCGGCCTACAGCGGCCCGCCATGCAGGTGCTGCCGGGGCTGACGGCCTGCGGCGACTATGTGGAGGGCCCCTACCCGGCGACGCTGGAAGGCGCGGTGCTCAGCGGCACCGCCGTGGCGGCCTGCGCAGCAGCGGGCTGACACAACACCACCCGGGCCAGCAGGCCACCCCCGGGTAACTACCAAGCCCGCTGACAGCATTCCGAAAGCACGACCCAGGCACCATGGCGCCACTCGCATGCCGCATGCGCCTTGTTCGCCTTTGGGCGCGCTGGCCTTTCGGCCTTTTGTTTTGACGGAGACACCCCCCATGCTTTCACACGAACACCCCGCCCTCTGGTCCCCCAGCCGTCGCCATCTGCTGGGAGCCAGCGGCGCCTTGGCCCTGGGCGGCCTGCTGCCCACCGGTGCATCGGCCCAGGCGGCCTGGCCGTCCAAGTCGGTGCGGTTTGTGGTGCCGTTCGCGCCGGGCGGCAGCTCGGAGATCGTGGCCCGCTCCACCGCTGCCGAGCTGGGCAAGACGCTGGGCCAGAGCGTGTATGTGGACAACAAGCCGGGCGCCGCAGGCAACATCGCCATGGGTGAAGTGGCACGCTCGGACGACCAGCACACGTTGATCCTGGGCCACATCGGCACGCTGGCCGTCAACCCCTTCATCTTCGACAAGCTGCCCTACGACGCCAACAAGGACTTCAAGCCCGTGAGCCTGCTGGCCAAGGTGCCCAGCCTTTACGTGGTGCACCCCGACGTGCCCGCCAAGAACCTCAAGGAGTTCATCGCCTACGCAAAGAAGAACCCGGCCAAGCTCAGCTATGGCTCGGCGGGCAACGGCAGCGCAGGCCACCTAGCGTTTGAATACCTCAAGATGACCGCCGAGATCTTCATGCTGCACGTGCCCTACCGTGGCACCGGCCCCATGATGACCGACCTGCTCTCGGGCCGCCTTGATGCCGCTGCCGTGGGCGCTGCCGCCCTGCTGCCTTTCATCAAGGCCGGCAAGGTGCGCTGCATTGCCACCGGCTCGGCCAAGCGCCTGCCCCAGCTGCCCGACGTGGCCACGGTGGCCGAACAGGGCTTTCCGGGCTTTGAGATGACGCAGTGGTACGGCATGCTGGCGCCCGCCAACCTGGCCCCGGCCAACCTCGACAAGCTGGCAGCCGAAACCGCCAAGGCCGTCAAGGCCCCCGGCTCGCTGGAGCGCCTGAACGCGGATGCTGCCGAGGCCATTGGCGGCACGCCAGCGCAGTTCGCGCAGTTCATCGCGTCCGAACAAGAGCGCTGGAAGAAGGTGCTGCTGCGCGCGAAGGTGAAGCCAGACTAACCCCCTGAGCCGCTTCGCGTCTTCCCCCTTTCTCTCGCCCCGCTGCGCGGGTCGGGAAGGGGGACGCAGCCAGTGCGGCGGGGCGGCCCTTGCACGGCTGCCTGGCCTGGCCTGGCCTGGGCAGTGCGTGCTCGCAAGCAGACTGCTGGCGCTTGCGCGCCGTGACCGCTCCGCGTTGAATGGCTCAATGCTGAAGGCAAGCCCTGCGTCATCCTCACAAACGGTAGCATCCCTCCATGCGCATCCTTCTGGCCGAAGACGACCACAACCTGGGCACCTGGCTGAGCCGTGCACTGGAGCATGCGGGCATCCAGGTCGAATGGGTGAACGACGGCCGCCTGGCCGACCGCGCGCTGCAGCAGCACGACAACTACGACGCACTGGTGCTGGACCTGGGCCTGCCCGGGCTGGACGGGCAGGCGGTGCTGCAACGCCTGCGCGACCGCGACCAGCGCCTTCCCGCGCTGATCCTCACAGCACGCGACTCGCTGGACGAGCGCGTGCGCTCGCTCAACGCGGGGGCCGACGACTTTCTGGCCAAGCCTTTCGAGCTGGCCGAGCTGGAGGCACGCCTGCACGCCCTTGTGCGCCGCGCGCGTGGCAACGAGCACCAGCGCCAGGCCTGCGGTGCGCTGGTATACGACAGCGCCCGCAAGCAGTTCACCCTGCGCGGCGAGCCCCTGGCCCTATCCCCGCGCGAACATGCGGTGCTGCGCGTGCTGGTGCAGCGCAGTGGCGAGCCGTTTTCCAAGCAGCAGATCCTGGACCGCGTGTTCACCGACGATGACGATGTGCACCCCGAAGCCGTGGAGGTGTTTGTGCACCGCCTGCGTAAGCGGCTGGATGGCAGCGGTGTGCGCATCACCACGCTGCGCGGCCTGGGCTACGCGCTAGAGGCCGACTGACCAATGGCAATGGGCCTGACCGCGCGCCTTCGCCGCGCCAGCCTGTGGCGCCTGCTGGCCATGCTGTTGCTGCCGCTGCTGGCCCTGGTGACGGGCGTGGAGCTGTGGATGACCCGGCACGATGCGCTGGAGGCCGCCAACGCGGCCTACGACCGCTCGCTGCTGGGCGCGCTCAAGTCCATCGACGCCAACATATCCACCGCCTCGGGCGGCCTGTCGGCCGAGCTGCCGTACAGCATGCTCGAATTCTTTGAGCTCACGGCCAGCGGCAACGTGTACTTTCGCGTGGCGTCGTCCGACGGGCTGGTGGAGCTGGGCAATGCCGACCTTCCCCTGCCCGACGGCCCTCTGGAGCCCGGCGTGCCGCGTTTTTATGACGCCACCTACTTTGGCGAATCCGTGCGGCTGGCGGCCTACCGCCGCGCGCTGGATCGTGCGGAGCCCGCATCCACCGTACTGGTGCAGGTGGCCGAAAGCACCCGGTCGCGGCAGGATTTCACCGTCCGCTTTGTACGCCGCGCGGTGCAACGCGATGCGCTGGTGTTGGCCCTGATGGTGCTGGGCACCGCCGCGCTGCTGGCCGTGGCACTGCGCCCGCTGGCGCGGCTGGCGCGCGAGGTGCAGGCCCGCAACGGCGACGACATGACCCCACTGGCATCCAACGACCTGCCCGCCGACATCCGCCCGCTGGTGGACGCGGTCAACCAGCAGATGGCGCGCACGCAAGACCTGGTGGCGCAGCAGCGGCAATTTCTGGACGACGCCTCGCACCAGCTGCGCACCCACCTCACCACGCTGCAGATGCAGATCGACTACGCGCGCCGCGAGGGCGACACCGCGCAGGTGCAGCACACGCTGGCTGCCATCGGGGGCGAGATCGCCCGCGCCACCCACAGCACCCAGCAACTACTAGCGCTGGGCCGCAGCGACACAGCGGCGGTGGAGCTGACACCGTTTGACCTGGCCGCGCTTCTGCGCACGGTGGCGCTGGAACTGCTGCCCCAGGCGCGCGCCAAGCAGATCGACTTTGGCATCCATACGCCCTCCGCTGGCATCGAGGCCGTGGGCGACAGTGGCTTGCTGCGCGAGGCCCTGACCAATCTGGCCGCCAATGCCATCGCCTACACCCCGGCGCTGGGCACCGTCACCGTGTCGGCCGCGGGTGACAGCCTGGGCTGGAGCATCTGCGTGGAGGACAACGGCCCCGGTCTGCCCGCCGAGGAGCGCGACGCACTGGGCCAGCGCTACCGCCGCGGCTCGCAGGCTACGGCGGGCGGCTCCGGCCTGGGGCTGGCCATTGCGCGGTCGATTGCCGAGCGGCACCGGGGCAGCCTGCGGCTGCAGGCGCGCGCTGAAGGGCCAGGGCTCCTGGCGATACTCTGGTGGCCCCGCGCCTGACACAGTCTGCTGAACAAGTGAACGCTCCATACCCCATGACGCAGCCCTTGCCCACCACAGACCGCCCGCTGAACGCGCCTTGCAGCCGCCGCCAGCTGCTGCAGACGCTCGCCGCATACACCACCGCTGGCGCAGGCCTCGCCCCTTTTCCGGCGGCTGCAGACGCATCGCGTGAGCCAGCAGAGTGCATTGCGCCCTCACGCCCCGGCGGTGGATTTGACCTGACCTGTGGTCTGGCCTCGCAGGCAATTCAGGCCGTGCGCCCTGGCCGCACGCCGCTGCGCACCCGCTACCTGCCCGGCGGCATCGGCGCGGTGGCATTTGACCAGGTGGCCACAGGCCGCCTGGGGGGACCCGGCACACTGGTGGCGTTCTCCAGTGGCTCACTGCTCAACATGGCGCAGGGCCGCTTCGGCCCACACCCGGTGAGCGCCGTGCGCTGGATAGCGACGCTGGGCAACGACTATGGAGTGGTGGCTGTGCACCGCGACGCCCCCTACCAACGCTTGCAAGACGTAGTCGCCGCGCTGCAAAAAGATACAGGCCGCGTGGTGTTTGGTGCCGGCGGCACGCTGGGCAGCCAGGACTGGGTCAAGGCCGCGCTGCTGGTGCGCGCGGCGGGGCAAGACCACAAGCGCATGCGCTTTGTGTCGTTCGAAGGCGGTGGCGAAGCGCTCAAGGCTCTGGGCGGCAGGCACATCGACATCTTCACCGGCGATGCGGCCGAGGCCACCCGGGCCGCTGCAGAAGGCCTGCCGGTACGAATCCTGGCAGTGCTGGCCCCCGCGCGGCTACCCGGAGCCCTGGCCGCCCTGCCCACCGCACGCGAGCAGGGCATTGACCTGCAATGGACCACAGTGCGCGGCCTTTACATGGCTGCCAGCGTGCCCGATGCCGACGCCCACGCCTGGACGACCGCCCTGCAGGAAGCCCAGGCAGCGCCTGGCTACGCGGCCCTGTGCGCCCGCCATGGGCTGTACCCCTTCGCGCTGAGCGGCGCGGCGCTGGATGACTATGTGCAGCGCAGCCTGGCCGACTATCGCCGCCTGGCGCAGGATCTGGGGCTGCGGTCCTGGCCGCGTTGATCTGCGCTGCGCACCACCTCCTGAGCGATTGGTCCGCTGACCGTCCCTACGCGGGCAAGGCACCCACTCCTTGTAGTCCGGGCAACCCAGCAGGCCGGTCATCGGCCGGTAGCACTGCTGTGCGGCGCTCGGCCTCAGCGTCTCCCGCTGCGGGCAAGGAAGACTGCGCCACATAGGCCGTCAGGGTGCTGCGCCACTCTTCGTTCGATGCGTCCATGGCGTGTCGCATGCGCGCCAGCAGCCAGCCTGCTGCCCCGACCGTCAAGGCCAGCATAGCCAGAAGCCCATACACCAAGGACGCCGGGAAATGCCCCGCATTCAGCTGTTCCACACGGGCCAGCAATGCGAGCGTGGCCTGATGGTCTTGCTCGGCCTGCGCGCGCATGCGATCCACTTCCACCTGCAAGGCCTGCATGCGCGCGCCGGGGGATCCCGCGCCGTCCGGCGCGTTGACCTCCGCAGCCGAAGCCGCCACCGGCATCAATGTTGCGCCGTCGGACGGAGCCCCTTCGCCCGAGGCGGGTGGCGTGACCAGCGCCGTCAACGGCTCCATCACCAGCCGGGGCTTGGAAGGTCCAGGCGCAACAGATGCCGCTGCTGGAGCCACCGAGGCGGTGGACGATGCCGACGCCTGTGCGGGGGGCGCTGCTGCGGCCTCAGGCGCCATGCTGGGCGCGGTGCTGGGTGGCTCCTGAGGCGCCGTCTGCGCAGTGCTGGTCGCGGAAGCCACTGCCGCTGTGTCAGCGGACGGGCCGCGCGCAACGGGAGCCCCCGCAGACTTTGCGGCCAGTTTCGTGCCCTTGCGGGCTACCCGGCTGGCGGCCGACGCCTTGCGCGGCCGCGAGGGGCCCATTGCGGGTACAGACGACGCTTCTCCGGCAGCCACCCCAGCCGCCCGTGAGGGGGAGGCATCTGCCAACGGCACCTCCCAGGGAATCGCCACTGGCTTCAGCCCGGCCGCAACGGTGGCGGGCAGATCGGCCAGAAAGGTGTATTCGCGCGTCACCCGGCCCGTGCAATGCACGGAGACCTGGGCCGTCAGCACCGGCTCGTCGGCCAGATGGGAGGACTGCACCCGCAGCACCGGGTTGCGCTCCGGTTCGCTCGGCCGCACGCTCACCTGGACACGGCCTGCCGGCACGGCCACATCGCCGGACACCAGCCGCGCTTGCGGGCACAAGGCATCCACCGACATGCCGGGGTCCAGCTGGACTTCAAAGCCCAGGTCGATGGGCTGTCCCAGCCACACCTTGCCTTGCGGCGCGCCCAGGGACAGGGCTTCCGCCGCCTCGGCCAGCAGCGCCAGGACGACGACGATCAGGGAGTTACGAAGCATCACAACCACCTCCAGCCATTGCAATTAGTTTCTACAGGAAACAAAACACAACGGAAAGAAATGAATGCGCAGGCCTCAGTGCCAGACCCCGGACAGATCGCGGTTGGGTGCGCCTGGCGTTGAGCAACGGGCCGTGTGGCCCGCTACCGTTCCAGCCACCACTGGATCACCACCTTGGCCAAGAACCCCAGAAAACCCACGCCCAGGCCCAGGAAGAGCACGAAGGTGCCAAAGCGTCCGGCCTTCGATTCCCACGCGAGCTGCCCGATGATGAACAGCATGTAGGCGATGAACGCCCCCACCCCGTAGGTGAGGAAGAAGCCCGAGATCTGCGCCTCGGTAAATCCAAAAATCACGATGTCCCTCCAGGCCGGCGCACAGGGGCAGCTGGCACTGCGGAGGCCACCAGGTCACGCTCGGGCAGGCTGGATGCATCCACCAGGTCGCGGTATGCGTGCCAGCTGGCATGCCCCAGCATGGGCATCACAGCGATCAGGCCCAGCAGCAGGGAACCCAGGCCCAGCAAGGTAAAGCCCAGGATGATCGCTGCCCAGAACGCCATCGGCACCGGGTTGGTGATGACCGCCTGCCAGCCCGTGAGCACCGCCTGCAGCAGCGTGGCGCGGCGGTCCAGCAGCAGCGGCATGGCCACCACGCTGGACGCAAAAATGGGCGCGGCCATCAGGCTGCCCAGCGCCAGCCAGATTTCAAACAACCAGCCGTCACGCGCCATGACCACGTGGCGCAAAAAGTCGAGCGGTGTCTCGATGGGCACGGGCGCCAGCAGCGTGATGAGCGCCGCAGATGTCATGACCCAGCCCGAGGCGGCCAGCGCCAGCAGGGCCCCGAACTGCAGCATGCACCAGTAGTCGCTGCCCCATTTGTTCACATGGCTGTTCTGCCAGTTGAGCCAGGTCTTGAGCACCACGCCCAGGTTGGCGGCTTCGCCACGCTCCAGCGCACGGCTCAGCGCATACAGGCTGGTGGCCAACACCGGCGCCACCACCAGAAAGCCCGACAGAGCCCCCGCCAGCAGCCAGAAGCGGTGGTGTGCCACTGCAAAGATGGCGGCGCCAAACAGGGTGAGCGCCAGGCCATGCGCAAAACTGATCCAGCCCGCCCGCGCCATGTCGCGCCAGGCCAGCACCAGCCAGGTCATGGGCTGCATCATGCCGATGGTGCGGATGGCGGGCAACGGGGGGGGAGTACGGGGCATGGTGGGAGGGGTCGCTGAGCGACGATGGAGTGTGACTCGATCGGGCTGCGGCATCAACCGCCGCGCGCCCAAACCTTGACCTGAGGCAAGAAACCGAACCCTGTAGAACCCGTCAGGCCAACAGCCGGCACAGCGCCGTAAGGCTGTCCACCGTGGCATGGGGCGGTGTGTCGTCGTGCGGCCAGGGGTGGTTGGCACTGTTGATCCACACCGCCTGCATGCCTGCGTTCAGCGCGCCCTGCGCATCCAGCGTGGCGTCGTCGCCCACGTGCAGCACCTCGTGGGGCAGCACGTCCACGGCCGTGGCGGCCGCATGGAAGATGCGCACATCGGGCTTGGCGATGCCAAAGTCCGACGCGCTGATGCTGTGGCGAAAGTAGTGGCCGATGCCAATGCGGTGGATATCGGCATTGCCGTTGGACACCGCCACCACCGGGTAGCGCGCTGACAAGAAAGCCAGCGTGTCGTGCGCATCGTCAAACAGCTCCACCCGCTGGCGCTCGGCAAAGAACAAATCAAACGCCGGTTCGGCCAGCGCGGGCTCGTCACCGGCCTGCGTCAGCGCCAGCCGGATGGACTCGCGCCGCAACGCGCTCAGGTCGCCCTTCAGGTCAGGGCGCAGGGTCACCATCTGGTTGCGGATGGCGCGCAGGGCCTCGGTGTCCGAGAAGAGTGCCGCTGTGGCGGGCGCGTGGTGGGTCAGCCAGTCCAGCAGCACACTTTCGGCCCGCGTGATGGTGGGCCAGATGGGCCAGAGCGTGTCGTCCAGATCGATGGAGATGGCGCGGATGCGGGAGGTGTCCAGAGAGGGATTTGGCACAGGGCGCACCTGAAGGATGAAGGCGAAAAAAGAGGCCCCGGCGATGCACCAGGGCGAGGGCCGCAAAGCATACCGCAGGCCTTTGCGGAATGCAGTGCGTTCAACCCGGGTCTGGCGGGCCCCCAGGCCCCAACGAAGATCCGCGCACCACCAGCAGCCCGGGCAGCAGGCTCTCGCGCGCAGGGCCTTCCAGGCCGTTGATGCGCTCCAGCAGGCACTGCGCTGCGCGTTGCCCGATGGCATCGGTGGGCTGGGCCACCGCGCTCAGGCCGGGCCGGATCAGCGACGCCCATTCGGGGTCGTCAAAGCCTACGAAACCCAGCTGTTGCCCAAACGTCCACCCCAGGCGCGAGACGGACGCTGCCACCCGCAGCGTGACCACCGAATTGCCCGCCACCACCGCGCAGCGCTCACCGGGCCGGGCCTGCCGCAGCAGATCGGTGAGTGCCTGGTCCAGTACGTCGTCGCCCTGTTCGGCCGCCAGCTCCAGCACTGTGCCGCGCACCGCCGAGCCCTTGGAGGACACCAGCGCACGAAAGGCCTCCGTGCGCTCGATGCGGGAACTCACACCCAGCAAGGGCTGGGTGATGTAGAGCAGGCGCTGCCAGCCTTGCTGCTGCAGATGGGCGCAGGCTTCGCGCATGGCGCCCTGGTTGTCCAGCGAGACGAAGTCTGCAGCCAGCCCGGCATGGCGCCGGTCCACCAGCACGGCGGGCTTGCCGTGCAAGGTGTTCACATCCGCCTGCCCCTCGCCCTGCCCCAGCGTATTGAGGATGAAGCCATCCACCTGGTAGCTGGCCAGCGCGTCGATGGCCGCGCGCTCGCGCTCGCGGTCGTTGCCCAGGTTGAACAGCATGACCAGGTAGCCCGCGTCCTGGCAGGCTTTCTCGGCCCCGCGCAGCACAGCCACCGAATAGGGGTTGGTGATGTCGGCCACCACCAGGCCAATGAGCCGCGAGCGGCCATGGCTCAGCGCCTGGGCCATGGGGCTGGGCACATAAGCCAGCTTGGCGATGGCCGCCTCGACCCGCGCGGCAATGTCGGGGCTGAGCAGGCGTTCGCGGTGGTTGAAGTAACGCGACACCGTGGCCTTGGACACACCGGCCTCGGCCGCCACATCGGCGATGGTGGGACGGACGCGCGGCGCGGTGGAGGGCGCGGGTGTCGGCGGGCTCATGCGGGCACGGCGTTGTACACAGCAGCGGGCCGTTCGCCCGCCAGGGCCTGCAGCAGGTTGGTGGTGGCCAACGCGGCCATGGCATGGCGCGTGTCGTGCGTGGCCGATCCAATGTGCGGCAGCGGGGTCACGCGCGGGTGGGTGCGCAGGGGGGACGCCAGCTGCAGCGGCTCGGTGGCAAACACATCCAGCCCCGCTGCGCGCAGCGGGCCATGGTCCAGCGCGTGCAGCAGGTCTTGCTCCACCACGGTGGCACCCCGGCCGCCGTTGATGAAGATGGCGCCGGGCTTCATGGCTGCAAACAGTTCGGCGTTGACCATGCCCCGTGTGCTGTCCGACAAGGGCAGCATGGCCACCACAAAGTCCGACTGCGCCAGCAGCGCAGGCAGCGGCGTGTGGATGGCCTTGCCCTGTAACTCAGGGGCCTGGGTCGCCAGGTCCACCGGGCGGCGGGCGTGGTACATCACCGGCATGCCGAACCCCAGTGCGGCGCGGCGCGCCACGGCCTGGCCAATGCGGCCAAATCCGAGCAGGCCCAGCGTCTTGCCATGCACATCGCTGCCAAACAGGTCTTCTCCAATATTCTTGGTCCACCGGCCCTCGCGCACCAGCTGCGACAGCTCCACCAGCCTGCGGCTGGTGGCCATGAGGAGGGCAAACACCGAGTCTGCCACCGTTTCGTCGAGCACTCCGGGGGTGTGGCACAGCATGATGCCGCGCGCCTGCAGCACGTCCAGCGCGTAGTTGTCCACGCCCACCGAAATGCTGGACACCGCCTGCAGCCGGGGCGCACGTGCCAGCACGGCGGCATCGATGGGAAAGCTGGAGCCGATGAGCCCATGCGCCTGCGCCAGCGCTGCGTCAAACCGCGCGCGCTCGTCGGGCTTGCGCGGGTCGGCCACTGTCACGTCGTGCACGACAGTCAACCGCGCGAGCTGGTCGGGCGGCAGCTCGCGAAACACCAGCACTTGCTTGCGCGCTGGGCTTGTGCTGCCGTCTGTTGAAGGTAGCGGCAGGCTCACAGGCCCGCCTCCTGCAGCTGGGCGCGGGTGGGCAGCCCCTCGGTGTCGCCCAGCACCTGCACGGCGCGGGCACCAATCCAGGCGCCACGGCGCACGGCGGCGGGCACAGTCAGGCCTTCCAGCAAAGCGCTGATCACGCCCACCGCAAAGCCATCGCCCGCGCCCACGGTGTCCACCACCTGGGCCACGGGCACGCCGGGCACGCGGCCGGTGCCGGCCACGTCGCTGTCGTAGTACGCGCCCTCGGGCCCGAGCTTGACCACCACCAGCTTGGCGCCGCGCTCGCGGTAAAAACGTGCCACACCCTCAGGGGTGGTTTCGCCGGTCAAAAACACGCCCTCTTCCATGCCCGGCAGCACCCAGTCGGCATAGGTGGCCAGGGTGTTGATCCAGTGGCGCATGGTCTCGGGTGACGACCACAAAGTGGGGCGCAGGTTGGGGTCGAAGGAGATGGTGCGGCCTGCAGCGCGCATCACCTCCAGCGTGCGGATGGCGGCCTGCAGGCTGGTGTCGGAGATGGCGGCAAACACGCCTGTGGCATGCAGGTGGCGCGCGGACTGCAGCCAGGGCTCGTCCACATCGGCAGGCCCCATCTGGCTGGCGGCAGAGCCCTTGCGGTGGTATTCCACCTGCGGGTCGCGGCCATCCATCACGCGCTCCTTGAACTGGAAGCCCGTGCGCTGCGTGGCATCACACACCACGTGCGAGCAATCGATGCCCTCGCCCTGCATGGCGGCCAGCAGCGCGCGGCCCATGGAGTCGGTGCCCAGGCGGCTGGCCCAGCCCACCTTCAGGCCCAGGCGCGCGAGGCCGATGGCCACATTGGTCTCAGCCCCGGCCGTGCGCTTGTGGAAGCCGGTGGCGTTCTCCAGCGGGCCGGGCTCGTTGGCCACCAGCAGCAGCATGGCCTCGCCAAACAGTGCCACGTCGAAGACTGAATCACTCATGCAGCCTCCCGTGCAGCGCGGATAAAGGCCACCTGTTCGCGCGTGACAGCCACCAGGTCGTCACCCACCAGTGGGTATTCAATGGCATGCGGCACATCGGCAGGCAAGGCGCGCAGCACGGCGCGCCAGGGCGCCACCGAATCGGCCAGCGGCACCGCCACCCACTTGGCGGGCAGCCGCTGCACGCCCTTGCAGTGCACATAGCGCACATAGGGTGCCAGTGCCTGCGCGGCCTGCAGCGGGCATTCGCCCTGCCAGTGCCAGTTGCCCATGTCAAAGGTCATGCCCAGGTCGAGCCCCGCCTGCGCCTGGGCTGCAAAAAACGCCTGCATGGCCGCCAGCGTGCCGGCGGTGGCGGTCTGGTCGTTCTCGATCACCAGCTCCACCTGCGGGGCGGCCTGCAGCAGGGCCTTGAGGCGATGCAGCGAGGCATGCGACGAAGGACCAAAGCCACCAATCGACATCTTCAGGCGCGGCGCGCGCAGCACCTGGGCGGCCTGCACGCCGCGCGCCAGGGCAGCTTCATCCAGCTCGCCCTGCGCGGTCCACAGGCCTTCGGGGCTGGAGTACACCGCCGCCCGGCCCGCCAGCGCTGGCAGCTCGGTGGCCGCATCGCGCAGCAGCTCGCCACGCACCTCCACGCCGTCCGCGCCCGCTTGCTGGGCCAGGTCGGTGCACCACAGCTGGCCGTGGCGTCCTGTTTCGGCCGCGCCGAAGGAGGACAGGGAAATCAATACCTTCATGTGTTTCTTTCAGGCCGCGCCCCCACGGGGCGAAGTCCATCAACCGCACGACCTGTCAGGTCTCAATGTGCGTGGGTCTGTGCGTGGGTCTCAATGTGCGTGGTGGGAACTCAGGATCTGGCCCAGGAACTGCCGCGTCTTGTCGTGCTGCGGCTGGCCGAAGAACTGCTGCGGCGGCGCCTGCTCCAGGATCTTGCCGTCGGCCATGAAGATCACCCGGTCGGCCACGCTGCGGGCAAAGCCCATCTCGTGCGTCACGCAGAGCATGGTCATGCCGTCTTCGGCCAGGCTGATCATGGTGTCCAGCACTTCCTTGACCATCTCGGGGTCGAGCGCCGAGGTGGGCTCGTCAAACAGCATCACCTTGGGCGCCATGCACAGCGCCCGCGCAATGGCCACGCGCTGCTGCTGCCCGCCCGACAACTGGCTGGGGTGCTTGTGCGCCTGCTCGGGGATGCGCACGCGGGTCAGGTACTTCATGGCCACTTCTTCGGCCTGCGCCTTGCTCATGCCGCGCGATCGCATGGGGGCCAGCGTGCAGTTTTCCAGAATGGTGAGGTGCGGGAACAGGTTGAACTGCTGGAACACCATGCCCACTTCGGCGCGCACGGCATCCACGTTCTTGCCGCCAGCGGTCAGGTCGATGCCATCGACCTCGATGCGGCCCTTTTGCACCGTCTCCAGCCGGTTGATGCAGCGAATCAGCGTGGACTTGCCTGAGCCCGACGGCCCGCAGATCACGATTCGCTCGCCGGGCCGCACCGACAGGTTGATGTCGGTGAGCACCTGGAAGCTGTCGTACCACTTGTTGACCCCTTCCATGCGGATGATCGGCGGCGTGCCGGGGGCGGTCGTGACTGCGTCGCTCATCAATGGCTCCTTATCGTTCAGGCAGGCTTACTGCAGCTTGGGCAGGTCAGCGCCCAGCCACTTCTGGTACAGCTTGTTCAGCTCGCCATTGGCAGTGTTGCGTGCCACAAAGTCGTTCACGGCCTTGGTCAGCTCGTCCTGGCCGGGGCGCAGGGCAATGCCCATGGCTTGCTGCAGCAGGTTGAACTTGTTCTCGAAGGTGTTGGCGGGCACGCGCTTGGCGATCTGCGCCGCCACGGTGACCGAGCAGCCAATGGCATCGACCTGGCCCGAGATCAGCGCCTGCATGGCCGACGCGTCGTCGTCAAAGCGGCGGATCTCGGTACCCTCAGGCGCGGCCTTGGTCACGGCCACGTCCTGCGTGCTGGCGCGGGCCACGCCCACACGCACGGTCTTCAGGTCTGCCGCGCTCTTGATGTTGGCGCCCGTCTTGCCGTACAACACAATGGTCGCGGCCGCATAGGGCTGCGAGAACTGCACCTGCTTGGAACGCTCGGGCGTGATGGCGAGCGACGCCACCAGCACGTCGACCTTGTTGGTCAGCAAAAACGGGATGCGGTTGGGGCCAGTGACGGGCACGATGTTGGCCTTTACGCCCAGGTCCTTGGCCAGCAGCTTGGCCACGTCGGCGTCGTAGCCGTCGGGCTGGTTTTGGGCGTTGGTGGTGCCGTAGGGCGGAAAGTCCACCAGCATGCCGATGGTGATCTCACCCTTCTTCTTGATGTCCGCCACGGACTGGGCCGAGGCCAGCGGCGCAAAGGCCGTGAGCGCGGCACCCAGGCCCAAGGCGGCCAAAGCGGCGGTGGCAGTGCGGCGTTGCAAAGAAAAAGTCATCGCATGTCTCCTGGTGGTTGGTGTGAACGAGAACAGAAAGAAAAGAGGATGGCGGCGCGCGGGTCAGCGCGCCAGAGCGCGGGCGCGCTTGCGCTCCATGCCTGCGGCCAGCAGCGACAGCGGCCAGCAGATCACGAAGTACAGCGCGGCCACAGTGGTGAACACATGCAGCGGCTGAAAGGTGGCGTTGTTGATGATCTGCCCTGCCCGCGTGATCTCGGTGAAGCCGATGATGGCCGCCAGCGATGTGCCCTTGATGATCTGCACCACGTAGCCCACCGTGGGCGGCAGTGCAATCTTGAAAGCCTGGGGCAGCACCACAAACCGCATGCGGGCCACGTACTTGAGGTTCAGGGCCTGGGCGGCCTCCCACTGGCCGCGTGGCACAGCCTCGATACACCCGCGCCAGATCTCGGCCAGAAACGCCGCGCTGTTGAGCACCAGCGCCACGCCCGCCGCCACCCAGGGGTTGATGTCAAACCCCAGCACGGGCGCACCAAAGAAGATGAGGAACAGTTGCAGCAGCAGCGGCGTGCCCTGGAACACCTGGATGAACACGCGCGATGCATTGCGTGCCGCAGCGTTCTCTGAGGTGCGCGACAGCGCCACCACCAGCCCCAGCAGCGCACCGCCCACGAAGGCAATGGCCGACAGCGCCAGCGTCCACTGCGCGGCCTGCACGATGAAAAGAAACTCGGAGAGTCCGAAGGTACGCATGGTCGGTCTCCTTATCGGCGGTCTGGGTAGTTAAGGACGCGCTGATAGATCAGCTTGAACAGCGCCGAGAAACTCAGCGCCAGCGCCAGGTAGATGGCCGTCACCACGATGTAGATCTCAAAGCTGCGGAAGGTCTGCGACTGCAGGTTGGCCGCCACCGAGGTCAGGTCGTCCGCCGAGATCACCGACACCACGGCCGAGCTGAGCATCAGCAAGATGAACTGGCTGGTGAGCGCCGGGTAGATGGCCTTGAGCGCGGGCTTGAGGATGACAAACCGAAAGATCTCCCACGGCTTGAGGTTGAGGGCCTTGCCCGCCTCGATCTGCCCCTTGGGAATGGACTCGATGCCCGCCCGCACGATCTCGGCCGCATACGCCCCCAGGTTGACCACCATGGCTGTCAGCGCCGCCGTGTAGGGCGACCAGCGCAGGCCGATGGATGGCAGCGCAAAGAAGAAGAAAAACAGCTGCACCAGAAACGGCGTGTTGCGGATGACCTCGATGTACGCATTGATCAAAAACCGCAGCCAGCCCGGCCCGCCGGTCTTGCCCCAGGCGCAAAAGATGGCCACCACCAGCCCCAGCAAAGTGGCGGTGAGCGACAGCTGCACGGTGATCCAGGTGCCCTTGAGCAGCAAGGGCCACGCGGCAAACACGGCATCGAACTGGAACTGGTAATTCACGGTGGACAGTCGTTATTCCAAAGTGGCGCCAGTTTATGAAACCGGTTTCATAACCACATCAGGGAATACCCGATGCACCCCAAAAAGGGGCTGAAAACACCTGAAGACGCCATGCCCGGCACTGATCTCGCAGGCGGCTGTGTGCCGGGCGGCAAATAGGCTCCCAGCCCGCACTGGCCCGGCGCGTGGGTGAAAATGCCGCATGCCTTCCTTCCACCCCGAACCCCCTTTCACCCACGGCCAGGCCGACCGCACCGCTGTGCTGCTGTGCAACCTGGGCACGCCCGACGAACCCACGGCCCCGGCCGTGCGCCGCTATCTGGCGCAGTTCCTGGGTGACCACCGCGTGGTGGAGATCCCCAGGCTGCTGTGGATGCCCATCCTGCACGGCATCATCCTGCGCACGCGCCCGGCCAAGTCGGCCGCCAAATACGCCAGCATCTGGACGCCCGAGGGCTCGCCCCTGGCGCACTGGACGGCCAAGCAGGCCACGCTGCTGCGCGGCTGGCTGGGCGAGGCAGGCCACGCGGTGCTGGTGCGCCACGCCATGCGCTACGGCAACCCGTCCATCGCCAGCCAGCTCGATGCGCTCAAGGCCGAAGGCGCCACGCGTATCCTCATCCTGCCGCTGTACCCGCAGTACTCGGCCACCACCACAGCCAGCGTGTTTGACGCCGTCTACACCTGGGCCGCCGCCACACGCAACGTGCCCGAGCTGCGCTTCGTCAACCACTACCACGACGCCCCCGGCTACATCGACGCCCTGGCCCGCACCATCGAAACGCACTGGAAGCACCACGGCCAGCCCGACCAGCTGGTGATGAGCTTTCATGGTGTGCCCGAGCGCACCCTGCACCTGGGCGACCCCTACCACTGCGAGGCCCGCAAAACCGGCCGCCTGCTGGCCGAGCGCCTGGGCCTGCGCGAGGAGCGCTACCGCATCACCTTTCAGTCGCGCTTTGGCAAGGCCAAGTGGCTGGAGCCCTACACCCAGCCCACCATCGAGGCGCTGGGTAAGGCGGGGACGCGGCGGGTGGACGTGGTGTGCCCCGGCTTCACCAGTGACTGCCTGGAGACGCTGGAAGAAATCAACATGGAAGTGCGCGAGGCCTTCTTGCACGCGGGGGGCAAAGAGTTTCACTACATCCCCTGCTTGAACGACAACCACCACTGGATCACCGCGCTGAGTCGCGTGGCCCAACAGCATCTGGCGGGCTGGCCCACCGAGGCCCCCACCGCCGCCGCACTGGCCGATGCGCGCAGCCACGCGCTGGCCGGTGGTGCGCCCGCCGGGGTATGCCCGGTGGCGCATTGATGCAGTTGCCGCTGCAGACGCCCATGCCATCGCGCATCCGAACGGGAAAGCGAATGGCTCCGGGCGGCCTGCACGCCCGGCTTCATTCACTACATTATTGATAGCAACCAGGGCATATTGCACTAGCGCATCTGCCCGTTTTGGCTCATATTTTGGTCGCCAGGTGCTACACGGCTGCCTGCCACGCCCTCCGCACCGTCCTTCTGCCCTTACGCCCTTTCGCCGTCCCACACCCACATCAATGCCCGCATTTGCCCTTGCCCCCCACCAGTTGCGTCTGACCATAGACCCCGCCACGCTGGGCTTTGCCAGCACCGCCGAGCTGCAAGACCTGCCCCTGCCCTGGATCGGGCAAGAGCGTGCCCAGGCCGCTGCGCAATTTGGTCTGGCAATGCAGCAGCCGGACTACCACCTGTTTGTGCTGGGCGAAGTGGGCAGCGGGCGGGCGTCACTGTTGCGCCAGGCCATGCAGGCCGAGGCCGCAAAACGCGCGGTGCCGCCCGACCTGTGCTACCTGCACCACTTTGACCAGCCCGACCGCCCCCGCGCGCTGCGCCTGCCCGCAGGCGAGGGCCGCCTGCTGCGCCAGGGCCTGGCCGACATGGCACGCAGCCTGCAGGCCGACATCCCCAAGCGCCTGACCAGCCCCGACTTCAAGGCCGAGGCCGAGCGCATCGAGAAGACCTGGCAAACCCAAGAGAACGAAGCCTTTGCAGCGCTGGACGCATTTGCCGAGGCGCGCCAGTTCCGCCTGAGCCGCGAGGCCGGGCACATGGTGTTCACCCTCACCGGCCCCAAGGGCCAGCCGCTGACCGAGGGTGAAGCACGCGCCCTGCCCCGCGAGCGCCGCGCCGAGATCGACGCCGCCGAGCTGGAGCTGCGCGCAGAGATCGCCAAGTTTCTGGAAACCACCCGCCCGCTGGAGCGCGCGCGCGACGATGCCCTGGCCGCCCTGCGCCGCCAGACCATCAAGCCCCTGGTGGAGCACGCGCTGCACGGCATCCGCCAAGGCCTGCGCAAGCAGATCAAAGACGCCGTCAAGCTCACGCAGTGGCTGGACCAGGTGGAGCGCGCCGTGCTGGACCACATCGACCTGTTCGAGCCTGGCGACACCGACCAAGGCCAGGACGCAGAGGACGACCGCAAGGACGCGCTGGACGACCTGCTGGCCCGCTGCCAGGTGAACGTGGTGGTGGACAACCACGGCCGCACCAGCGCCCCGGTGGTGGTGGAAGACAACCCCACGGCCCGCACCCTGTTCGGCAGCATCGAACACGGCGCAGACGCCGACACCGTGCAGGCCGACCACGCCAGCATTCACGCGGGCAGCCTGCTCAAGGCCCATGGCGGCTTCATCCTGCTGCACCTGCACGACCTGGCCGCCGAAGAAGGCCTGTGGCCGCGCCTGCGCCGCTTTCTGCGCTGCGGGCGTTTGCAGATCGAGGACGGCGGCGGTGGCGGCCCCGCCCATGCGCCCGGCGGCGCCGTGGCACTGCAGCCCGAGCCGGTGGACGTGGATGTGAAGATCGTGCTGATCGGGTCGGTAGAGGAGTACTACGCCCTGCAAGATGCCGACCCCGACGCCGCGCGCCGCTTTCGCGTCAAGGTGGACTTTTCAGACCGGTTCATCGCCACCCCCGGCACCCACCAGTCCTCAGCCATCCTGGTCGCGCAAGTCTGCAAAAAGCGCGGCCTGCCCCACTTTGCCGCCGGCGCCGTGGCCCTGCTGTTGGAGCAATCACACCGCGAGGCCGACGACCAAGGCCGCCAAAGCGCGCGCTTTGCCCACACCGAGGCACTCGCCATCGAAAGCGCCGCCCTGTGCCAGGCCCGCACAGGCACCCTGGTGCAAGCCGCCGACGTGCAAGCCGCCCTGGCCGCCCGCACCCTGCGCCACAACCAGCCCGAAGAAGAACTGCACGAGTCCATCACCGAAGGTGAGCGCCTGATCTCGCTGGCAGGCTCCATCACCGGCCAGATCAACGCCATGACGCAGATTGACCTGGGCGACTACCGGTTTGGCTTTCCGGTGCGCATCACCGCGCGCACCTTTGCCGGGCAAGAGGGCCTGCTCAACATCGAGCGCGAGGTCGATATGTCCGGCCCCATCCACGACAAGGGCGTGCTGATCCTGCACAGCTACCTGACGGCCCTGTTCAGCCACGTGGCCCCGCTGGCGCTGAATGCGTCCATCGTGTTCGAGCAGGAATACAGCGGCGTGGAAGGCGACTCGGCCTCGTGCGCCGAGCTGTACGCGCTGCTGTCCAGCCTGTCAGGCCTGCCCCTGCGCCAGGGCATTGCAGTGACCGGCGCGCTCAACCAACACGGCGAGGTGCTGCCCGTGGGCGGCATCAATGAAAAGATCGAAGGCTGGTTCCGCGCCTGCACAACGGCCGGGCTGGACGGCACCCACGGCGTGCTGATCCCCGCCCGCAACCAGCGCCACCTGATGCTGGACCGCAGCGTGCTGGACGCGGTGGAGCGCGGGCTGTTCCATGTCTACACCATGGGGCATGTGAGCGAAGGCATTGCGCTGCTGACGGGCGAGGCATCGGGCATGAGCCCGGCGGAGCTGCTGCAGGCGCAGGCCGATGAACTGGCCGGGGGAGCGGCCACGGTGGAGGACACGGTGATGCAGCGGGCGGAGGTGACGCTGCGGGCGTATCGGAGGGCTTGTCAGGTGGCGGGGGGTGCGCGGAGGGGGCGAGCGGTGCGGGGTCGGTAGATATAGCTCAGTGGCCGACGAAATTGAATGCTCGGGGTTCTGGCTGCTTGGCAGTGGTTGCCATCATCCGACGATTGCCATCGAACACGTACTATCGGCCACAAGCGGACCTTGGAGAAACCATGAAGCATGTCATTTGGTCCCGCAAAGCTTGTGGCGCCGCAGATCTGGCTTCAGCAGTAGAAGCTGAAAATCAACTTGGGGGCACCTTCTATGACTACCTAAGGGATGCCAGCGGAGATGTTGTGGGTGTTGATTACTACTTAGACGAGGAGGTTGCGTTTGACCGACATCCAGCCTACCGACATTTCCTCGAAGATTCCAGAGTGGTTTTAGGTCAACAGTCAGTACAGATTGTGTTTAGCGAGCATGACGCTCAGCTCCTCCAGTCTGGAGTGCTGATTCGAGACACCACACAAGACTTTGGAGGCGAGTGCGTGGTAGCGACTACCGACCGGATTGGGATCGAGTTTTCTCTTAGTCTTTAGGACGATTCGCAGTTCCGCTTTGGGCCCTGAGCAGCCGTTGGGCGAAACTGCCCCAAGCTGCCGTTCGTTCAGCACCCGCTGCCTAGTAGTCCAAACCGCGGGATCGCAGTGCTCGCAGCCTTCGTATTGGCAAGCTATTGCTTGCTGAATTGATGCTTGCCGGTTTGTAGGAAACTCATGCCTGTGCTTTTGAACGGTACCACTGACCGCAAGCTCAATCTGCAAGCCAACTCCAGGGGGAGTCAGATTTGAGAATACCCCTCAAAATCCAGTTTATCTCGCAGGTGTTGTGGGAGGCATCACGTTGAACACTATGACAAGACCGGCCCGCAAGCATTTGTCAATCGGCTGGGCAATGTTGGCCTGCGCAATGGCTGGGCTAGTTGCCTTTCAGGCCAACTCGATAGGCGGCTTTGGGCATCTCGGCTGGCCGGCTGGACTAGAAGCTCTCCTCGCGTTCTTGAGTTTGGTAATTTCTAGAGGACTCTGGACGGGGCACACAGACGTGCACGTGTTAGTCAGGTGGACTTCTTTTTTCCTACTGCTCCTGCTTTGGCCAGCTGTAGTGATACTCATGTTCCTCTCCCCGATCTTTTCGCTGCCGTTCATCCTTGTTCTTGTGCTGGCGCATGCCAGCAGAAGCGCGCTGGCCGAGGCGTGATGTCTTACATGTAAGTCGACACGGATGCTCCAAGAGCATGCGCTCGCTTAGGTCACTGCTGGCCTTGTCTTTAAGTTGCCGCAACCGACTGCTCTTGGCCGAAAACAGGCATCGACCAGATCGCCACCACGGCGTCGAGCATCGACTACGCGAAGTCAACGCGCTCCCGCAGCCACGCAACGACATCCCCCGTCACCTCATCCCGATTCGTCTCATTCAAGATTTCATGTCGCGCCGCCGGGTACAGCTTGACCGTGACATCGGCCACACCGGCGTCCCGATACCGCTGCCCCAGTTGCTGAATCAATACCCCGCCTGCGGCCAGCGGGTCCGCATCGCCAGACGCGATGAGGACGGGCAGGTCGCTGCGAATGCGCGCGAGTTGCGCAGGGTCGGCCAGCCGGGGGGCGGGGGCGAAGAGTGAGGGAATCACGTCGAGCGGTACGTCCCAGCCGCACCACGGGTCGGCCACGTAGGCATCGACCTCCGCAGCGTCGCGCGACAGCCATTCGTAGCCGGTGCGGTGCTCAAAGCCTGCGTTAAAAGCGGCGAGCCCAGCGGGCGCATCGGCGGGGGCGTTGGCCATGGCGGCGGCGAGCAGATCGAGGGCGGTGGAGCCTGACAGGATGACGCCGGACCAGGTGGATGAATGGTCCAGGATGGCCGCCTGCGCTGCGAACGAGCCCATGGAGTGGCCGAACAAAAAGAGCGGGAGCTGCTGCGGCCCATGCTGCGCGCGCAGCAGTGCGCCGAACTGCGCCACGTCGGCAATGAGGCCGCTGAACCCTGCGCTGCCAAAGTGCCCCAGCCGCCCACCAGCAGTGCGCCCGTGGCCGCGATGGTCCACGGCGTGGACGATGAAGCCTGCGGCGTTGAGGGCCCGCGCAAAGCGGTCGTAGCGCTCGCCATGCTCGGCAAGGCCGTGGGAGATTTGAACGACGCCCACTGGTTGACCCAGGGTTTGGGCCCAGGTGTAGGTGGTGACCTGGGTGCCGTCTGCGTTGGATTGGAAGGAGGAGGTGGTGGTGCTCATCGTTTCATTCTGGCATGGGGTTTGGTTGCCACGCCACGATGAAATTGCCACAGGCGTGGCCGCCTCCGCCTTCAGCGAAGCGCGCGGGCCGCTTGCAGTGCTGCGCGAATTGCGCTGACCACAGCTTCGGGCTTCTCCAGGGGGATGCCGTGCCCGCTGTCCACCCACACCTGGGTGGAGCCGGGGTAGAGGTGGGCGAAGTCGGCGCGTTTTTGGCGCACCTCTTCGGCCAGCGCAGATGACGCCCCCGGGGTTTGCAGTGCGCTGAGCACAAACACGGGCAGGGTTGGGTCCACCGGCAGGCTGACAACGCGCTGCCCTGTGGCGTCCAGCGCTGCCAGCTCTTGTTTGACCACGTCAGAGGTGCCCAGGCGGAAGGCCACTTTCAGCCAGGTCGGCCACAGGTCGGGGTTGCCAGCCCCCCGCATCTGCTCGGGGTGGGTGGAGTCCACCAGCACCAGCGCCGCCACCTCTGCGGGGTATTGGCGCGCGTACAGCTGCATGTACAGGCCGCCCAGCGAGTGACCGACCAGCACATAGGGCGGCGGTAGCTGGCGGGCCCTGAGCAATGCCCGCAGCTCTTGCACTACCTGCGCCCCATCGCGCGGCTGGGAGGACGCATCGCTGCGGCCGTAACCCGCGCGGTTGTAGGCCAGCGCGCGGGTTTCTGCCACGGTGTCGGGCCAGACCTTGGACCACCAGTCCAGCCGGGCGCCCAGCCCGTTCTCAAACACCACCACGGGGGTGCCCTGCCCCGCCTGCACATATTCCACCGTGCGCCCGTCCACCGTGTCGGTGGTGGCGCCGGGCAAGCTTGCGCAACCGCTCAAGCAGACTGCCAGCAGCAGGCTGGCCCAGTGCCATCGGTTCATGGTCTCAAGTCCTTTGCATTCGGGTTCGTGGCCCGCAGGCCAAAGCAGCGCGCTGCCATTGAGAGCGGCTAACAAAGCTCAGCGAAGCGGTTCTGGCTAGGCGCTGTGTCGCAGGCAGTACGAGCAGTACGACAAGACACAGCAACGACGCCAGAAGAGTTTTGTCAGCCGCTCTTAGCAGCGGCCCGCCGTGCGCAGCAGCGCATTGCATTCCTTGGGCGCAGCGCGGCCCTGTGGCTGAGCGGCCGTTGCCGGTGCCTGGGCGCCACCAGTGCCCGCGCCGCCCACCATGGCGGTGCAGATGGCGTCGGAATGGGGTGTCTGGCCGAAGCTCATGGCTTTCTGAAAGCCCGTTGCGCCGTACAGATAGCACCGGTAGCTGGCGCCGTCGCGGGTGTTGACGGTGTAGTTGATGCGGCCACCGGTTTCCTCCTGCCGGTCGGTGATGGTGAACTGGCCTGCCGTGCGCCCGATGGCTTGCCCCGTGCGCTGCTCCAGGCCTGCCTGGTCGAGGGTGGACGCGCAGCCGGTGAGGAACGCCACAGCGGCGACGAGGCCAGCGGCGGAGGTGAGAGACAGGGGGTGGTTGCGATGGTTCATGGTGTGAGTGGCATTGATGGGGGGTTGTGGGTGAGCGAGCGGAGCCGTGGGGGCAAGAGGTGGGTGATGACGGCAGGGCCGCAGCAAATCGAATATCTGGGGACCCTTCTGCGGCGCATGGGATGAACGCAGGGGACTGGCAGCACATCCGTGGGCAAGGCTCCGCCCGGCGGCCTTGCAAAGTCGCCAGGCTGTGCTGAAGTGGATGGGTAAAACTCAGCCCGGTTTGCGGGCCACGATGAAGGCGCGGATGTCCTTGCCGCGCGTGCCGTGCCGCTCGGTGCAGACGATTTGCAGGCCCTGCTGCACCATGGCCGAGCGGAGCCGCTGTTCGTCAAAGGACAGCACCGGCGGGGCCTTGCCGATGGCGCGCATCAGGGGCACGGCCAGGTAGGGGATTAGCGGGTTCATCTCTGCGATGCAGGCGGTCTTGGAGATCAGCAGCCCACCCGGGCGCAGCACCTTCACCAGTTGCCTGAGCGCGTCGTCCAGATCGCTCATCAGGTGCAGCACGTTGAAGGCCAGCACCGCGTCGTACACCTCTGGCCCTGGGGCCATGGCCTCTGCGTCGGCCACGGCGAAGCGTAAGGCTGCTGACGGTTGCGCGGCCAGCCGCTGGTGGGCGATGGCGATCATCTGCGACGACACATCGGTGGCCAGCAGGCTGCGGGTGAATGGCGCCAGCCGCAGCGCCGTGCTGCCGGTGCCGCAGCCAATCTCCAGCACGTCATGCTGGGGCGACAGCAGGCCTTGCACGCGCTGCAAGGTGGCCTCGTACCCTGCCAGGTCGGCAATGGGGTCGGCGGCGTACTTGGGTGCAATGCGGTCCCAGAAGCGCGCTTTGGCTGACGCAGCCGGCGGGGTGGCGGCGGAGGGCAATGCGCGGGAGACGGGAGCAATGGCAGAAGACGACATGGTGTGCAGACCGGGTGAAGTGCTGAAGCGGCGAGGTAAAGAGGCAGTTTGTGGAGGCAAGTGCAATGAGCAACACCCAGATGCTATCCATGCATTGAAGCTCAGGAAACTGCGGTAAATTGCAGTGAACATATACGTTTACGCATGGATAACCTCGACTGGAACCAACTGAAGGCGTTTTTGCAAACGGCGCAGACCGGCTCGCTGTCTGCCGCCGCGCGCAAGCTGGGCCTGACCCAGCCCACCCTGAGCCGGCAGGTGGCGGCCATTGAGCAGCAGATGGGCGTGACCCTGTTTGAGCGCGTGGGCAAATCCATGGTGCTCACGCCCACCGGGCTGGACCTGCTGGAACACGCCCGCGCCATGGGCACTGCTGCAGAGGCCCTGGGCCTTGCCGCCAGCGGGCGGTCGCAGGCGGTGGGGGGCGTGGTGTCGGTGTCAGCCACCGATGTAGTGGCGACGCACTTGCTGCCCCCGATCTTGCAACGCTTGCGGGCACGGGAGCCAGGCATTGCAGTGGAAGTCATCGCCTCCAACGCGCTGAGCGACCTGCTGCGCCGCGAGGCCGACATTGCCATCCGCCACGTTCAGCCCGAGCAGCCCGAGCTGATCGCGCGCCTGGTGCGCGAGGCCCGGGCTTGCTTTTACGCGTCGGAGAGCTGGGTTCAGGCCCACGGCCACCCCCGCAGCGCGGAGGACGCTGTGAATGCGGAGTTTGTGGGTTCAGACCGCAACGGCCAGTACCTTGCGTATCTGCGTCAGTACGGTTTGAGCCTGAGCGAAGACAACTTCACCTGCTACGCCGACCACACCGCCGCCCACTGGGCGCTGGTGCGCCAGGGCATGGGCATTGGCGCCATGATGGACGAGATCGCCCGCGAAACGCCGGGCATCGTCCGCGTGCTGGACGATGTGGCGCCGGTGCGTTTTCCCGTCTGGCTGGTGTCGCACCGCGAGCTGCGCACATCACGGCGGATTCGGGTGGTGTTTGAGGCGCTGGCCGAGGGGCTGGCGTTAGATCGCTGAACGCACGCACCAAGGGGTCGGGGAGGGCTTGCATGGCAAGGGTGAAAGGGCCACCGCAGCGCAAGGTGAAAGCAGGCGCACTACCCTCGCGCCACCACCTGAACAATCTGACCATGACCACACCGCGCGCCGCCGACTTGCCGAGCACCCACCCGAGCGCGCCGCTGGACGCCGCCACCGTGGGCGAGATCATCCAGATGGCGCTGAGCGACCACGTGAGCTTTGCGCAGATCCGCGCCGTCCACGGCCTGCACCACGATCAAGTCAAGGTGCTGATGCGCACGCACCTGGCGCCGGGCAGCTACAGGGCGTGGCGCAAGCGGGTGAGGGAGTTTGGAGAGCGCCGGGAGAACTACAAGTAGGCGGTGGGCAAGCGCCGCCCAGCACCTGTTCAGCACCTGTTCAGCCTGGTACCGGCAACATGGCGGCAAGGGTCAAGGCGGCATCTGACCCCGACCCTTCTCCACCTCTAGCCGCTGCAGGAACCACCATGAACACCGACCTCAAGAACTTTGTGCTCCCCATCGCCCGGGCCGTGTCCGCCACGCTGTTTTTTGTGTTCAGCGTGGCCTTTCTCTCGGTCCCGTACAGCCTGGAGCAAGACCCCAGCGATGCGCAGCAACTGACGCATCCAGTGGCCCCACGCCACATGACCTGAGCCTGGGTGCCAGCGCAACCCATCGGGGCTCGGCCAAGGCCCATCAAGCGGGCAAATCCAGGCGGGCCCAGGCGGCCATCACATCCGGCTGCTTCTTGATCCAGTCGGCAGACATCATGTTGGCGCCCCAGTGGTGGATGCGCGCCACGCCCTCCCCCATGTTCCACAGGTGCCTCAATTGCACGAAGAGCGGCAGGGCGGCGAGGTCGGCATCGGTGACATGACCGCCACCTGCGCGGTAGCCAGCCAGGTACTGCTGCCAACGCTTCAGCAAGGCTTCGTCGGGCTCCATGGGGGCCTTGCGCGGCAGGTTCGACCACAGCCATACACACAGGTCATAAGCCAGGAACCCCGGCCCGGCGTCATCAAAGTCGAAGAAGGCGGCACGGCGCACACCCTCGGCATCGGTGTACACATGGTTGTTGAAACCATGCGTGTCGCCGTGGCACATCACACGGGTCAAGGTGCTTTCAACATCCGCCAGCTCACCCAGAAGGCGGTGGATCAGTTCGCGGTAGGCATCCAGCACGGTGGGGGCCACCTCAGGATGGGCGGCAAGGTACTCCAGCGTGCGGCCCGCCAGATGGTGGCCGTCCAGTACGTAGAGGCTTGCGGGGCCGGTGTAGCTTTGCGCGGCTCTGTGAATCTGGGCCAGCGTGGCGCCGGTCAGGTGCAGGTCTTCGGGGGTATCCGGCACAGCGCCATCGCAGTGACGGAAGAGGACCAGCACACGAGGGCCCTCCGGGAACGAAAGGGTCACGCTGATCGTGCCGTTCGCAGCCAACACCGGAGAGGCCACACCCACGCCCTGCGCTTCCAGATGTGCCAGCAGTGCGACCTCAAAATCTACGTTGAACGGACCGCGCGGTCGGATGGCGCAGAGCCTTGCCACGTAGCGGCTGCCGTCCGCTGTTCGCACAGCGTAGTTGTCATTGAGGTTGCGGCGGATCAGGTAGCACTGCTGCACGGGCAGGCCGTAGTGGCGTTCTACCCACTGCGTCACGGACGCGGCTGAGGCCGTGGTGTGGGAGGCAAACAGGATCGTGTCGGGCGATGGGGTGGAATGCATGCGGCATTCTGCATGCAAGCCATACGGCGGTCGCGCACGGACAGTGGCACATGGCGCGCCTTGGAGCAAATGGCCTGCCAGCGCTTACTGCTGGTACGCAAGCAGTATCAAAACCATAACACCGCGCGGCACGCTTACCAGGGGAGTGGCGCGCCACTGTAGGCGTAGAAGCTGCCCGTCTCCTCGGGCGCGAGCCCATCCAGCACCCGCAGCATGTCGCCCGCCGCATCCGCCGCCGGACGGCCTATTTCTGCGCCATTGAAAGGGGCCGACAAGGCCGAGTTGACGGTGCCCGGGTGCAGCGCCACCAGCACGGCCTGCGGGTGGGTGCGGGCCACTTCGATGGACGCCGTTTTGACCAGCATGTTGAGCGCGGCCTTGCTGGCGCGGTAGCTGTACCAGCCGCCCAGGCGGTTGTCGCCAATGCTGCCCACCTTGGCCGAGAGCACCGCCAGCAGGCCTCGCTCCTGCTTGGGCAGCAGCGGTGCAAAGTGGGCCAGCACCAGCGCGGGGCCGAAAGTGTTGGTGCGGAAGGTGGCTTCCATCTGCGCGTAGTTCAACTGGCCCAGGCGCTTTTCAGGCATGCCGTGGGGACCGTGCAGCAGGCCTGCGGCGTGGATGATGCAGTGCCATGGTCCCTGTGCCTTGAGCTGCTGGGCTGCTGCGGCGATGGTGGCCTCGTCGTCCAAATCGACGGCCGGCTGGGTGTGGCGGCCCAGGCCCACGGCCAAGGCGCAGCGCGGATCGGTCTGCAGGTGGGCGAGGAAGGCACTGCCGATGCCACCCGTGGAGCCGATGACCAGGGCGTGGTAGCCATCAGGCAGCGACTGCAAAGAGGTGAACGGCGTTGCGGTGGGTTGTGCTTGAGACATGGCGCGGTCCTGCGGTGAGGGTGTCGTGGGGTGGTTCGGCAAGCGGGCTACAGCGCATCCAGCCGCGTGCGCAGGCTGGCCGCATGCTCGCGCAGCGCATCGAGCTGCGAGCCCTGCATCTTCTGCAACTGGCGGTACACCATGCCCAAGCGGAAGTTGTTGCCCAGCGTGCCCTCGTTGCGTGCGAAGAAGTCCCAGTACAGCGCGTTGTACGGGCAGGCGCGCTCACCCACTTTTTGTTTTTTGTCGTAGTGGCATCCGCTGCAGTAGTCGCTCATGCGGTCGATGTAGGCAGCGCTACTCACATAGGGTTTGGTAGCGAGCAGGCCGCCGTCGGCAAACTGGCTCATGCCCACGGTGTTGGGCACTTCCACCCATTCAAAGGCATCGACATACACACCCAGGTACCAGCGGTGCACGGCAGTGGGGTCGAGCCCCGCCAGCAGCGCAAAGTTGCCGATGACCATGAGGCGCTGGATGTGGTGGGCATACGCATGCTCCAGCGACTGGCCCACGGCGTGCTGCATGCAGCGCATGCGAGTGTTGCCCGTCCAAAACCACTCTGGCAGCGGCGTGCTGTGGCCCAGGGCATTGCGCTCGTCGTAACCGGGCATGTGGGCCCAGTAGATGCCGCGCACATATTCGCGCCAGCCAAGGATCTGGCGGACAAAGCCCTCCACCGCAGGCAGGGGCGCAGCGCCTGCGTGGTACGCAGCAGCGGCGCGTTGCACCACCTCTTGCGGGCGCAGCATTTTGGTGTTGAGGGCAAAGGCCAGCAGGGAGTGAAAGAGCCTGCTGCTCTTTGTGCTCATGGCGTCTTCATACGCGCCAAAGTGCGGCAGCGTGGTGGTGATGAAGTGATCGAGCCACGCCAGTGCCTCGGCCCGATTCAGCGGCCAGCGCAGCGCGCGGGCCTGCGGGTTGCCAAAGCTTTGCACGCCCGCGGCCTGGATAGTGGCCCACAGGGCGCTGTGGTCGTGCGTGGGGCGCGCGTCGGGCGGCAATTCGGGCGTGCCAGGCCAAGGCTTGCGGTTATCGTGGTCGTAGTTCCATTGGCCGCCTTCAGGCTCTCCGGCTTCATCGATCAGCACGCTGTGGCGCTGGCGCATGCGGCGGTAGAAGTGCTCCATGAGCCATTGCTTACGGCCTTGGAACACCTCGGCCATTTCGGTGCGGGTGGTGTAGAAGTGCTCGCTGCTGACGGCCTGCACGGCAAAGGCTTGCTCTGCACCCCAGGTGCGCAGCTGCTCGTCCAGCCGCCATTCGTCGGGGTGCTGGTGTTGCAGCGTGCGCGCGCCGTAGTGGGCCATGAGGGCGGCCAGGTTGTCGGGCATCGACTGGCGGTTGCTGGCGTCATCAATCGCCACGTAGCGCACGCGGTGCCCGGCCTCGCGCAGGTGGCGGGCCAGGTCGCGCATGGCGGCAAAAATGGCGAGGATCTTTTGTGCGTGGTGCAGCACATAGTCGGTCTCTTGCCGCACTTCCATCAGCACATAGACCACGCCCTCGTCCGGCGTGGCAAACCATGAATGCGCGGGGTTGAGCTGGTCACCCAGCAGCAGGCGCAGGGTGTGGGTGCGCGGTTGCGGGGTACTCATGCCGTGCCCCATAGGCGGCGGTAGCTGCCGTCGGCGTCGTGGTCTTGCGCCTGCTTGATGGGGTTGAAACGCCGCCCCCCGCGCGGGTCGGTGCCGCGCCCGGCGATGTAGAGCCAGTTGGCCTGGTTGCTGTACACGTCGTAGTCCACCAGTTGCGATTCAAACCACGCCGCGCCCGCGCGCCAGTCGCTGTGCAGGTCGTAGATGAGGTAGCTGGCAACCACCTGGCGCAGGCGGTTGCTGAGGTAGCCGGTGGCGGCCAGCTCGCGCATGGCGGCATCGACCAGAGGCTGGCCGGTATCGCCCCGGCACCAGCGGTCAAAACCGCGTGGATTGTGTGGGGCGGGCGGCAGTTCTGACAGCCCCCGCGCCCGGTACAGCGCTGCGCCGTATTGCAGGTGCAGCAGCCGGAAGTAATCGCGCCACAGCAGCTCAAACCACAGCCAGTAGGTGCCGTCATTGGCGCCATGGTCGCGCTCGAAATTTTTCAGATCGGCATAGATCTGGCGCGGAGACAGCCCACCCGTGGCCAGCCAGGGCGAGAACTTGCTGGAGTAATGAAGCCCCGTGAGCCCGTTGCGCGTGTCCTTGTAGCTGTGGGGCAGCTTGCGGGCCAGATACTGGGCCAGATGGGCCAGCGCTGCGGCCTCGCTGCCATCACACGCAGGCGTGCCGTAGGGGAAGGACGAGCGGGCATCGCTGCCCTGCGGCGGCGCGGGTTGCAGGATGGCTGCCGTGCCCTGCTCTGCCCCCACGGCCTGCAGCACATGCGCGGGCACATTGGGTGGCGGGGGCAGTTTGGTCGGTAGCGGCAATGGTGCGGCAGGGGTGATGCCTGCGCGCTCTATCTTCTGGCGAAAGCTGGTGAACACGCCGGGCAACTGGTCCACCGGCCAGGGCATGCGCGCCGGGGGCAGCAAGCTGCTGTGCCACACAGCGCGCACCTGCAGACCTGCTGCGCGCAGTGCGGCCACCTCGGCCTGTTCGTAGGGGGCGGCAATGTCTTCACACACCACGGTGGTGGCACCCACGGCCTGGGCCAGTTGCAGCAAGGCGGTGGCAGGCGGGGCCTGGCAGATGAGCAGTGGGTTGCCCAGTGTGCTCATCTGCCCTTGCAGCCCGCGCAGTGCGGCGGCGGTGAAGGCCCGGCGGTGCGCGCCTACACGAGCAAAGCCCCATGGCGTGGATTCATCCGGCGCGGGCAGGCACACCACGGACAGCAGGTGCGTGGCACCGCTGGTGAGGGCTGCACGCAGCGCGGGTTGGTCGTGCAGGCGCAGGTCGTTACGAAACCAGAACAGCACGGTGCTCATGCTGCGCCCTCCCCTGCGGACTTGTCGGTGCGCTTGCGTTCGCTGCGGCAGCGGTCGGAGCAGTACTTCACCTCGTCCCATACCTTCTCCCACTTCTTGCGCCAGGTGAAGGGCAGGCCGCAGTGTTGGCAGGTCTTTTGCGGCAGGTCGGTTTTTTTGCGCATGCGCATGGTTCAAAAGTCCAGGGTTTGCTGCTGGGGATGCTGGGCGGCGTTGAGTGCGCGAGCCCGGGCGCGTGCCTGGGGGCTGCCGCCATCGCGAAACTGGCGGGAGCCGTGCTTTTCCACAATCGCAGCCTGGGCGGCGCGCACGGCGGGCTGGGCGCGCAGGCCGTGCACGCGGGCCTTGGCGGTGCGGGTGGCGGTGTCCAACTCCACTAGCGGCACGGCAATGTCGTGGCCTACACGCACGCCGCAGCGGGCCTGCACATCGGGCGGCATGCGCCAGGGCTCCAGCAGCCAGGCATCGGGCACGCGGCGCAAGGCGGGCAGCCACTGGCGCACAAAGTGGCCGTGGGGGTCGTGGTCTTGCGCCTGCTTGATGGGGTTGTAGACGCGGGTGGTGTTGATGCCGGTGGTGCCCGCCTGCATTTGCATCTGACTCCAGTGGATGCCGGGCTCATAGTCCAGAAACTGGCGGGCCAGCCATTCGCCCACGGGCCGCCAGTGCAGCCACAGCGGGTACGAAGCCACCGACACCAGCATGGCGCGCATGCGGAAGTTGACCCATCCCGTCTCGCGCAGCATCGCCACGCAGGCATCCACCATGGGCCAGCCGGTGCGCCCGGCCACCAGGGCCTCGAAGTGAGCGGGGTTCCATTCCGCTTCGCGCAGGCCGTTATAGCCCCGGTGCAGGTTGTGGTGCTCCAGCGCGGGTTCCGATTCAAGCTTCTGGATGAAATGGCAATGCCAGTGCAGGCGGCTCATAAAGGCCGTCAAGCCTTTGCGCTGCCACGCAGCTCCAAAGTCGGTGCTGGCCTTGAGTTGCTGCTCGCGCCGCTGGGTGGCCTTCACCACCTCGCGCATGCCCAGGCAACCCAATGCCAGGTAGGGCGACAGGCGCGAGCAGGCGCTGGGCGCTGTCAGCGGCGACGAGATGCCGCCCCGGTAGCCCTGGCTGCGCTCCGCCAAAAAGTCTTGCAGCACGCGCAGGCCTTCTTTGCGCCCCCCGCGCTGGCGCTGGGCTGGGTCATGCGCGGGCAGGCCCAGTTCAGCCCCGCTGGGCCAGGGCTGTGCAGGCCACGGCAACGTACGGGCCTGCAAGAGATCAGGCCCGGGGGCGAGCACCACCGGTGCGTGCATGTGGGCCTGCCAGTGTCCCTGCCAATCATCGCGTGAGCGCAGGCGGCGCACCACGCCGTGCTGCGGCCATTCGCGCCATGCCACGCCCTGCGTGCGGCACCACCGGCCCACGGCCAAGTCGCGGGAATAGGTGTGGGCATTGCCGGTTTCTTCGTGCGCCTCAAGAGTGTGGAACGGGGCCAGTGCATGCAGGCGGGTCAGCACGTCCACCATCTCGCCCACGGCCACCTGCAGCGTGGCGCCGCGCCGTTGCAGGGCCTGGGCCAGGTCGTGCACGCTTTCTTGCACAAAGTGGTAGTGCTGCAGGGCCGCATCAGGCTGCTGCGCCCAGAGGCTGGGCTCGACGACATACAGACACAGCACCGGGCCCTGGGCGGCGGCGTGCTGCAGCGGGGCGTGGTCGTGCACGCGCAAGTCGCGCTTGAACCAGACCACGGTGTAGCTCATGGCACAAGCCCTGTGCGCACAGATCAGGCGGCTGCGACCTGTCGCGCCAGCGCCAGGCCGCTGAGCCAGGCGCCCTCGACCTTCCCGCCATTCAGCCAGTCACCACACAGCCCCAGGCGGGCATTGGCGTCCCACCAGCAGCCCAAGGTCAGTGCGGGTTCGGTATCCGCATAGCGCCAGCGGTGCGCCGTGGCAGCCAGGGGTGTGGGGCCGCCCAGGGCCGCAAAGGCGGCGAGCAAGGCAGCGGTGACGCTGTCCGCGCTGTCTTCAATATGCGCCTCGCTCCACTCGGCACTGGCGTGCAAAAGCCACGTTTCTGGCCCCGTACGGCCGGGCTTGCTGCTATCGCGTGCCACCCAGCGCAGCGGGCCGGTGTTGACGAAGGCGCCGTCCCACGGCAAGGCCACAGGCGAGGCATAACGCAACATGACGGCCCAGCTGCCCCGCATGCGGGCGCTGCCTGCTACCGCAGCGCCAGTGGGTGCCACCTGGGTCAACAGCGGCGCCACCTGAGGCGCGGGCACAGCCAACAGCACAGCGCGGTAGCGCGGCGCATGCAGCCCCTGCTCTGCGCAAGTGATAGTCCATCCTTCGGGGTGCCGCTCCAGCCGCTGCACGGTGGTCTGCCACTGGGTGTGGGCGCGCTCACCGGCCTGCGCCAGGCCCTGCACCAGCCAAGCAGCGGGCGATGTCATGCGCGGTGTACCCACAAAACGCTCAAGGAGCGTGTGCGGGGTGGTCCACGCTGTGCCGTCAAAACTCGCCAGGCGTGCGCCCCATGGGGCGACCACACCGGCCTGCTGCCACCGGGCAACTTCTGAGCGAAAAGCGGCATCACGTGCGGTGAAATACTGCGCGCCGTGGTCGCACTGCCAGGGTCCGTTGTCGTCCTCCGCGCGCCGGGTGCTCATGCGGCCCGACGGCCCCCGGCTCTTGTCGAAAACATGCACCGTGTGCCCCGCCTGCAGCAGCGCCTGTGCACACGACAGGCCCGCCAGACCTGCACCGATGACGGCGATGGGTTGTGACATCGTCAAAACACTCATGGCTGCGGGTCAGTGCGTTCTTGGGCTACCCAGATCAGCGCCTGGGTATCGATGCCCATTGCCTGTGCGCGGGCCAAAAGTTGCTCGCGCACAGCAGGCTGCAGCTGCTTCGTCCGTGACAGGATCCAGCAGTAACTGCGGTCTGGCCCCACCACCAGCGCCCATTGGTAATCGGCATCCAGCGCGGCCACGTGGTAGCCGCCGTAGAACGGGCCAAAGAACGAGACCTTGAGCGAGGCGGTGTTGGTGTCGCCGGTGAACTTGGCTTTGCCCTCCGCCTGGCGCCAATCGCCCTTGCCCGTATCAAAACCGCGATTGAGCACACGCACGCTGCCATCTGCCTGGCGCTGGTAGGTGGCGCTCACGTCCGTCATGCCGCGCTCGAAAGAATGGTCGAGCCGCGCCACCTCGTACCAGCGGCCTTCGTACCGGGCCAAATCAAACGGGGTGACGGGGGTGACACCGGGAGGCGGCGTGGTGGATGAGCAGCCCACCAAGGCCACAACAAAAGACGCCGCTAAAAGCAGAACCGAACGGCGGACCCAAGGAAATAGCAGAGCCATAAATTACCAATCAGTCACAAAACAAACCGAATGGTAAACCACTCCGCTACAGCCACGGTACAAGCCAGAGGTCGGCGCGGTCTCATGACCCACTCCACGCCCCGTAAACTCGCACCATGACCCTTCAAATCACTGTGTATTCCAAGTCTGCCTGCCCGCAGTGCGAGTCGGCCAAGATGCTGCTCAAATCCCGCTCCCTGCCCTACGAGGAAATCAAGATCGATGACGAAGCCGAGCGCCTGGCGTTCTATGCCAAGTGCGGGCCATCGGTGCGGCAGATGCCACAAATTTTCATCAATGACCAGCGTGTGGGCGGACTCGCCGGGTTGCAAGCCGCGCTGGCGCAGCTGGGCGCCTGAACGCCTTTTCCGACATCTGCGGGCAGTGCAATCGGGGGGCGTGGATGCCCTGGACGCCCCGCATGGGCTGATGCACATGCCACTAGCCGGGGCGCCCATTACCCCTTCGTGGCTCCACGCCTTCCGGCAGAGCACTTGCACACACCTGGCATGACCTTGAACAGTCGTTCTACCGGTACTGCGCGGCCGTGATGAACTGGCCGAAGGTCTCACACCACACGATCACGGTGTTGAACCGTGCGGGGTCCACGCCCTGCGGCACCGGAACGATGAAGTTGTTAAACGTCTTCACATCCCCCACCCGCAGCATTTGTGGCTTGAGGCGCTGAAAGTCCGCCTCTGTCTCCACAAACGCAGGCGACAGGTACAGCTTGTAGTCGGGCCCCGGTGCCAGCTTGCCTGCCAGGCTGATGGCTTGCGGGCCAATCGACACCACGCCCTCGCCCCAGTGCAGGGCGTCGCTGTCCTTCAGATCGCGGCGAAAGGTGGCTTTCCATGCTGCCGTGGGCAGGCTTGCCTGCACCTCCTGCAGCGTAGGGGCTGCGGGCGCGATCAGGATCGGCAACCAGTACACACCTGCAGCGAACCCCACAGCCAGGGTGAGCAAATGCGAGGCGATCAACAAGAACGGTTTCATGGCGGTAGGCAACAGTTGGAGCCAATGTACCGCCAGTCGCGTCACCCCGCCCGAGCCAAAAACCCGTCTACCAGTGCGTAATGCTCGGGCACGTTCAGTGCTGGCGCATGGCCGCAACCGGGCACCTCGACCACCTGGGCCAGCCCCCGGGCACCCGGGCCGCGCGTGAGCATTTCGGCGGTGACATCGGGGAGCACCAGGTCAGACTCCGCCCCGCGCAGGCACAGCACCGGAATGCTGAGCGCGTCGTAGTGGTCCCAGATCAGGTAGTCATTGGCATGGTGCGTGAACTGCTGCACCATGGCGGGGTCGTAGTGCGGCGTCACACGTCCGTCGGCAAGGCGGCGCGTGCTGCTCTCGGTCAGCAGACGCCACTGCGCGTCGCTCAGCCAGCCGTAGGGCTTGTACACCTGCCTGAAGAACGCCTCCAGCTCCATCACCGTATCGAACGCGGGTGGATGACCCGCGTAGGCCTTGATGCGCTCCAGCGCGGCATCGGCCAGGCGCGGTGCGTTGTCGTTGAGCAGCAGGCTGGTGATGCGGCCCTTGAGCTGCGGCTCGAACAGACCCGATGCGCACACCGTGCCGATGGCTCCACCCATCGACGTGCCCACCCAGTGCGCTTTCTCGATCCCCAACTGGTCAAACAGGCCGGCCGCAAGGCGCGCGTAGAACGACAGGCGGTACTCGTCGTGCGGCGCGCGCGCCCACTGGCTAAGGCCTCGGCCCAGGGTGTCGGGGCAGATCACGCGGTAGCGCGGTGCCAGGTGCGCGGCCAGCTCGTCCATGTCGCGCCCGGTGCGCGCAAGACCATGCCATGCAATCACCACGGGCGCGTCACGCGCACCCCACTCCGTATAGTGGATTTCATAGCCAGCACAGGTGGCGTAGCGCGATAACGGAGTCATGGTGGACAACCTTGTGAGTCGGTGGAGGGATGCAGGCTGCGTACATAACAACCTGAGGACGGGTAGCGGCTCACAAAACTCAGCGAAGCGGTCCTGGCTAGGCGTTGCGTCGCAGACAGTACTGCAAGTACGGCAAGACGCAACAACGACGCCAGGAGAGTTTTTTGAGCCGCGCTCATTTCATGAGGCGGCCGTTGCTGCCGATGACGGTAACCTCGACATAGCGCGAGCCGATGCGGTTGGTGGGCGAATAGCCCAGCGTGATGCCGCCGAGGTCATAGCTTTGCAATGACTCCAGCGCTTTCACCACCTTGGCGCGTGTGGGCGCAGGCCCGGCGCGGCGCAGAGCCTCGACCAGCACCTTGGCGCCCAAAAACTGCTCGAAGCTGGTGTAGTTGACCTCGGCCTCAGGCGCGTACTTCTTCAGCAACGTCTGGTACTCGCGCACCACGGGCAGTTGCGGGCGGTAGGGGTACGGCACCACCTGACTGATGCCCAGGCCGTGGGCGTTCTTCAGGCCCGCGAGCTTCACCAGCTCCGTTGGGTCCACCACCGAGATGTTGTACAGCTGCGCGCCGCCGCCCTGCTCGCGGTAGCGCTGGATGAAGGCCGCCGCAGGCTTGTTCACCGCAATCATGATGACCGCATGCACATCGGCAGCCTTGATGGCCTTGACGGCGTCATCCACCTTGTCGGTATTGCGCTCATAGCCTGCTGACACCACGAGCTTGAGGCCGCGCTTGGCCAGCGCCGCCTCCACGCCCGCGAGGCCCGCCTTGCCAAAACCATCGTCCTGGTACATCACCGCCACGCGGTTCATGCCCAGGGTGGTGAGCTGCTGCACCATGTGCTCGGTTTCGTCCACATAACCCGCACGCACATGAAAGATCCAGGGGTTGAACGGGCTGCGCAACGACTCGCCACCGGTGTACGGCGCCACCAGCGCGGCGCCGCCCTGCTCCAGCACGCCATCGGACAGCAGCTGGGTGATGTTGGCCGTGCCTGCAAAGCCGTAGAGCGCCACCACCTCGGGCTTGGCCAGCAGCTCGCGGGTGCGGGCCACCGTGTCTGCCACCTTGTAGCCATCGTCGGCCACCGCCTGGCGAATGCTGGCGCCGTGCACGCCACCCTGTGCATTGACCCAGTCAAAATAAATCTTGCCGCCCAGCACCATCTGCGCGCCGGTGCTGGCCAGCACGCCAGACAGCGGGGCCACCTGCCCCACCACCACATCGGCAGCCCTCGCTGGCACCGAAACGCCTGCGGCCAGTGCCACCATCAGCGCGCCACTCCACCTAAGGGCGGCCGACGCGCGGCGTGCCCAACTCTTCACAGTGTTCATTGGTTCCATCCTTGTGATGACTGCGCCTTCAATGGCCCGGGGAGCCAGGCACCAGCGGTGCACGGGCCTCCGGGCTTCCACATAGGTCGTTCAGCGTCCCGGTCAGTCGGGGATGGAAATGGCGCCCGCCGTGATGGCAATGGCGTTGGCGGCAGCGGGCGTGGCGGCCAGCGGCGGCACGTTGGCGGCGGTGATGGCCGGGGCGCTGCCCGGTGTGCCGCCACGTGGCACCGTGCGCACCACCTGGCTGGCGGGCAGCGCCTTGCCGTTGGCGAGGTGGTCGTACACGGCGTCGAGCGCATGGTTCAGGTACACGTGCAGCGGTACGTAGCGGCTGTCATAACCCGGCAGCACGGTGGGCAAGCCGATGAAGCTGTCGAAGTGCTGGGCATTGGCCACTTCCACATAGCTGAGCTTGCTGGCGGCGCCTTCGACCTTCTTGTTCAGCGCAGCGTAGGGGCGCGAGGTGTGGCTCACGGGCAGCAGTGCATCGGCACGGCCATGCACGATGACGGCAGGCTTGCCACGCAGGTTGCCGTTGCGGCGGGTTTCCTGAACACCGGCCTGCAGCTTCTTGGCAGCAGCGTCGTTGCCGGTGACGAGGTTGCGCAGGCACAGCGCACCGCTCAGGTTCCAGTCGGCCACGCCAGCGTCCGACACCGACAGGAAGTCGCGTGCCGGGCCCAGCTTGCCCAGGTTGTTGACCAGGTTGATGCCGCCCGATGGAGGCACGCCATTGCCCGTGGCAAACATACCAGCGAGGGCTGCGGGTGCCAGTGATGTCACCGCGCCCGTAGCCGCTGTGGCCGCGTAGCTGAAGCCGCACAGGTGGTCCTTGACACTGGCACGCGACAGGCTGTTGGCGAACGTGACGGCCACCGCCGGAGCGACTTCAAAAGCAGCCAGCGATGCATGCAGGTCGTTGGACTCCGGCTCCCAGCCGTAGGCGCGCAGCTTTTGCAAGGCCTCCTCGGCCTGCGTGGCCGTGGTGGAGGCCGTGAGCAGGCCCGCGGTCTTGAGCGAAGCGCACCGATTGGGCGCAATGGGCAGGGCCGCACTGCCGAAGCCCGCGGCAAAAGCGGCTGCGTAGGGGCTGGTGCTGACCGATGGCGCCAGCGATGCGCAGGCCTGGTAGAGGTTGGCGTAGGTCGTGAAGTCCACCAGCGTCTTGCCAGTGACGGCCACATCGGCGCTGCCACGGCGCACCGTGACGCCTGGGTTGGCCGGCATCTCGATGGCCGGCTCGGACACGGCCACGCCGCTGATGAGGCCCTGGGTGTCCAGCTCGGCCGCAGCAATCGCGGAGCCACCACCGTTGGAGATGCTGGATGCAATCACGATGGTGTTGGCCGGGGTCAGCGTCTTCAAGCGCTGGCCCGCCGCATCGGTGGCGCCGTAGCGCTGGTTGAGCACGTAGTAGCCAAACTCCACCGCCTGCAGGGTGGTGGTGCCCCAGTCCTTCTCGGCGTTCTGGCCCGAGTGCGCGTGTTTGAAGGCAAAGCGGTTGGGTGTGGCGGTGTTGAAGGCCGCCAGCTCGGTGGCGGTGAGCCCTGCATTGAAGGCCGCCGCCTTGCCCGCTGCCGTGGCCGTGGTGCGCGTGCCGTCCATCAGCGGCACGGTGTCGTTTTGCAGGTCGTGCGGAGCACCGCCCGTGCCCTTGTCAGAGTACGCCACGGCGCAGCCCTTCTTCAGGCCCCACTCGCCCGTGGAGATGCCACCGTACACACCGCGCGACCCCGAAGCCGTGGCGGTGATCATGCAGGGCTTCTTGGGGTCGAAGCTGGCAGGCACCTGCACCATGAGGGTGACGTTCTTGCGGCCTGTGCCGTCATCGGCGAACGCGATGTATTCGGTGCCTGCCACCTTGCCTTCGCCGGTGGTGACCTTGCCCTGCGCATCCACGTTGGGACCATACAGCGTGCCGTACCCCCCGGCCGCCGTCATGTCGAGCATGGCGCGGTAGTTGGTGTGGATGGCGGTGCGGCGCAGCTCGGCTGCGGTGGGCTTGACCGGGTCGGCATAGGCCGGTGGCACGGCCGCCGCTAGCCCCGTGGCGCCCAGACCCGCGGTGAGCAGGTCGTTGCTGGTGCCGTCGTACATGGCCTCGCTGATCGCACCCAGGTAAGCGGGCTTGATGTTGAGTGCGGCGCTGTCGCCATCACTGCCGCCGCAGGCGGCCAGCACGGCTGCAGCCAGCACGGCGGGAACGAACGGACGAGAAAAGGGACGAAAACGCGGGTTCTTCATGCTCATCTTCATGTGCTTGTCTCCTGGTGTTTTTTTCTTTGCGTCTTGTTGCACAGCTCACCCACACACCCAGGCCACGCCAGTCACCCGGCGCGGCTGGGCCACTCACCCCACCTTGCGCGCAGCTGCCGCGCGCAGGCGCCCCACCACACCGGTGGGGAAGTAGTAAACGGACAGAACGAACAGCACGCCCAGCCACAGCAGCCAGCGGTCGGGCGACAGCAGCGCCGACAGCCAGGGCAGGCCCGACGTGGCCTCGCTGCCCAGGCGCAGCAGATCCTGCAGGTAGCTTTGCGCCACCAGAAAGAGCACGGCGCCAATGGCCGAGCCGTAGATGGTGCCCATGCCGCCGATCACCACGATGAGCAGGCAGTCCATCATGATTTCGAAGCTCAGGGACGTATCCGGCCCGTTGTAACGCAGCCAGAGCGCGAGCATGGCGCCTGCCATGGTGGCAAACAGCGCCGACAGCACGCTGGACGTGGTGCGATACACCACCACGCGGTAGCCAATGGCCTCGGCGCGGAACTCGTTCTCGCGGATGGCCTGCAGCACGCGGCCGAAGGGTGAATTGACGATGCGCAGCAGCGCCAGCACCAGCGCCACGGCCGTGACAAAGAGCAGGTAGTAGCAGATCAGCCGCCCATCGATGCTCACGCCCAGGAAGGGGTCGTCAAAGGGCTCGAAGCTGGGCGACAGGAACTCGGGCACCTTGAAAGTCAAGCCGTCTTCGCCGCCGGTGATGTCCGACAGCTGCGAGGCCAGCGTCTGGAATGCAACCGCCACGGCCAGCGTGATCATGGCAAAGAAGATGGCCCGCACCCGCAACGAGAAGAGCCCTACCGCCAGCGACAGCAGCAGGGAGAGCACCAGCGCCCCGGCCAGCCCCACCAGCAGCGCCGACCACGTGGGCCCCATGCGGGTGGTGGCCACGGCAATGCCATAGGCCCCGATGCCAAAGAACATGGTGTGCGCAAAGCTCACGATGCCGGTGTAGCCCAAGAGCAGATCGAAGCTGGCGACCAGCACCACAAAGATCAGCACCTTGGCTGCCACGGACAGCGCCTTGACACCCGGGAAGAGGAACGGCGCGAACGCCAGGCCCACAAAGATGGCCACCAGAATCACCGCCAGCACCTTGCTGCGCGGATAGTCGCCAGAGAGAAGTCGGTTCAGCATGTCAGTCGGCTCCTCATCAGCGGTTGGCCACGGGATAGACGCCCTGCGGACGCCACAAGAGAATGGCCACCATCAACGCGATGTTGGAGAACAGCGCCACCTTGGGCACCAGGAAGCCGGTGTAGTTGGCCATCAGCCCCACCAGCAGCGCACCGATGAGCGCGCCGCCGGTGCTGCCCAGGCCGCCGATGATGATCACGATGAAGATCAGCACGTTGACCTGCGCGCCCATCTGGGGCACCACGTTCTGCTGGTACAGGCCCCACATCACACCGCCCAGGCCCGCCAGAGCCGAGCCCACCACGAACACGCCCACAAACAAGCGGCGGATGCGGTAGCCCAGGCTTTCGACCATCTCGCGGTCTTGCACGCCAGCGCGGATCAGCAGGCCGACCTTGGTGCGCGACAGCGTCCAGGCCAGCACGCCAAACACCAGCAGGCCCACAGCCACCGCGACGAGGCGGTATTTTTCGATGGCAGCATCGCCCACCAGCAGCGAGCCGCGCATGCCCTCGGGCAGTGGCAGCGGGATCTGCGCGGGGCCCCAGATGACCTTGATGAGCTCTTCACCAATGATCATGCCGCCCATGGTGATGAGGATCTGCTTCAGGTGCTGGCCGTACACGGGCCGCACGATGAAGCGCTCGAACGCCAGGCCCACGGCCCCGGCCACCGCCATGGCCACCACCATGGCGGGGAGCACGGCCATCAGGTTGCGCCACAGCTCGGCACTCTGGGTGTAGTCGCCCATGGCGCCCAGCACGCTGGTGGCCACAAACGCACCCAGCGCAATGAACACGCCATGGCCAAAGTTCAGCACATCCATCAGGCCAAACACCAGCGTGAGGCCTGAGGCAATGATGAAGATGATCATGCCCATGGCCAGCCCCGCCACCGTGAGCGTGAGCCAGGTGCTGGGCGAGCCGATGAACGGCAGCACCAACAGCGCAAGCGCCGGCACCAGTGCCAGGGGCTTCCAGTCGAAATCGCGGGTGACGCTCATGCCCGACCTCCAGCGGCAGTCGCCGCACCACGTACATCAGCTACACATTTGATAGCTAACAGGGCAATAGATACCTGCGCTACCGCCCGAAAACATCTGAAATTACTCACACAACTCATAGCGCCAACCCCAGCAGCGAGCGCTGCAGTTCTTCGTCTTGCGCCAGCGCGGCCATGCTGCCCGCATGCACCACCTGGCCGTTGTCCATCACGGCTACGGTGTCACCCAGCCGCTTGGCAAAGTTGATGTTCTGCTCGACGAGCAGGATGGTCACGCCGCTCTTCTTGAGCTGGTCGAACGCATCGATCATGTTGTTGATGATGGCGGGCGCGAGGCCCTTGCTGGGCTCATCCACGATGAGCAGATCGCGCGGCTCGACGATGGCGCGGCTCACGGCCACCATCTGCTTTTGGCCGCCGCTGAGCTTGCCGGCGGGGTGGTTCCAGAACTTCTCCACCGCGGGGAAGAGCTTGAAGATCCACTGCAGCCGCGCCTCGTCCATCTGCGCGGCGTTGCGGGCACTGCGTGCGGCCAGCAGCATGTTTTCCTTCACAGTGAGGTCGGCAAAGATGCCCATGTTCTCGGGCACATAGGCGATGTTCAGGCCCGCGATGGCAGGCGTATTCATCGCGGTGATGTCTTTGCCGCCAAAGTGGATGGAGCCCTGCGACGCATGCCACAGGCCCATGATGGTGCGCAGCGTGGTCGTCTTGCCTGCGCCGTTGCGGCCCAGCAGCATGGTGAGCTGCCCTTTGGGCACGGCGAGATGAACGCCGTGCAGGATGTGGTACGCCCCGATGTGCGTGTGCACACCCTTGAGTTCGAGCAGGTTGGTCGTTGGCGTCGTGCTCATGCGGCCTCCTTCTCTGCGTCCTTGGAGACGCCCAGGTAAGCCTCTTGCACCACGGGCGATGCGATCACCTCGGCTGGCGGTCCATCGGCCACCAGCGTGCCGTTGGTCAGCACGATGATGCGGTCGGCCAGCTCGCGCACCACGTCCATCTTGTGCTCCACCAGCAGGATGATCTTGGTCTTGTCCTTCTTCAGCTCGCGGATCAGGTTCAGGATCACGGGCGCCTCGTCGTGGCTCATGCCGGCCGTGGGCTCGTCGAACATGTAGACCTGCGGCTCCAGCGCCATGAGCAGCGCCACTTCGAGCTTGCGCTGGTCGCCGTGCGGCAGGCTGGCCACGGGCGTATCGGCCCGGTCGGTCATGGCCACGGCCTGCAGGATCACGCGGGCGCGCTGGGTCAGCGCGCTGTGGTCGCTCCAGATGCTCCACAGGTTCATGCCCCGGCGGTGCTTGCCCTCCTGCGTGGCCTGCACGGCCAAGCGCACGTTCTCCAGCACGCTGAGGTTGGGGAACAGGTTGGTGAGCTGGAAAGCACGGCCCAGACCCGCGTGTGTGCGTGCCGAGACGGACTGGCCCGTGAGGTCGTGCCCGCCCAGCGTGACGCTGCCGCTGGTGGCCTTGAGTTGCCCCGAGATCAGGTTGAAGTAGGTGGTCTTGCCAGCGCCGTTGGGGCCCACGATGGCGGTCAGCGTGCCGGGCTCGAAAGAGCATGTCACGCCGTTGACCGCCACGTGGCCGCCAAAGCGGATGGTCAAGTCCTTGGTGGCCAAGGTGCTCATGGGTGGGGGTTCACTTTCACGGTCTGAGTCAATCGATGGAATGGGTGGGGCGCCCTGCCCTGCGGCAGCGCGCCCCGGCACTTTAGGGGCAGGTGCCGATCACGTAGTAGTTGGTGCTGGTCTGCTTCAAGGTGTTGGTGACGAACACGTTCCACAGGCCCATGCTCTGGTTGGAGCCCAGCGCATAGGTGTAGCCCCCGGCGGCATACGCGCGCCCGGCCAGGGTGTGTGCATAGTTGCTGGCGGTGGTGCAGGTGGCGGTGCCGCCGCCCGATGCGGCCAGCGTGGTGCCCGAAGCTGCGGCCGATGTGGCGCCCTCGGCCCCGTTGGCATCGGCCGCGCGCACCGTCCAGCTGTAGGTGGTGGACGCGGCCAGGCCGGTGTCCGTGTAGCTGGTGGCAGTCACAGGCAGCGCGTTGACCTTGTTGGCGTTGCGGTACACGTTGTAGCTGGCCGCGCCCGTGACAGCGGCCCAGCCGATGGCCATGCTGCTGGCCGTGGCGCCCGACGTGCTCACGCCCGTGGGGGCTGGCAGAGCCACAGGGTCGGGGGGCGTGGTGCCACCCGTGCCGCTGGAGACGCGGTCCACCATGGCCTTGACGGCCGCCATTTGCGGGCCCGACTTCTTGGAATAGTTGGCGCTGTCATAGCCCCACCAGTCCCAGCAGCTGTTGGTGGCTGCGGTGCTGGTCTGCGGGTACAGCATCACGATGTTGTTGGTGTCAGCCCAGCGGTTGTAGCCGGTGTTGCGCACGTACTGCTGCTGCACATCGCTGATGTTCTGCTTGCAGCCATGCAGCACCACATGCAGCTTGCAGGTGGCCGTGCCGCCCGCCTGGCAGGCCTGGGGCACATAGGCCCAGCCCGTGGTGGCCATGCCATGGTTGGTGATGAATTCGCTCTGGTTGAACTCGATGTAATTGCCGGTGGGCAGGGTGGCGTTGTTGCGGGCGTTCAACGTGCCGTACAGGTGCTGCAGCATGGCACCGGCGAGGTCGAAGTTGCAGTCGCTGATGTAGGGCGCGCCCTTGGTGGAGCAGGCGTTGCCGTAGTCGTCCGTCACCATGGCGTGTTCGGCCGCAATGTCTTTTTTGTAGACCACATTGGCGGCGGGCACGAAGCTGTTGTAGTAGGTGCGCAGCGCGTCCATCACCCCGGTCTTGACCACACTGTCGAGCGAGCCCGAGAACAGGTAGACCTTGGAGTTCTGCAGGTTGGCCACGGGGTCGATCACGCCCTGGCTGGCCCAGGTGTTGGTGGTGCTGACCAGCGTGCTGGTGGGGATGCCTGCCGGGCTGGCCATGCAGCGCCCGGTGGCGTTGACGACCGATCCCTCGGCGCAATAGAACGGGCCGCCCGCGACCACACCGGCGCCCTTGGCAAACGTTGCCGAATACGCCACGTGCAGCTGCACGGCCATGAAGCCGCCCGAGGACAGGCCCGATACCGTGGTCTGTGTCTTGTCGATCTTGAGTGCTGGCAGGTTGACGGCAGCGTGAACACTGCCCACGCCACAGAGAGCCATCGCAGCCCCTGCTGCCGCCGCCCGGATGAAATTGAAAGCCATGTTGTCTTGTCTCCAAATAATTTTTGAGAAAAACCGACCCAGCCCCCGTGTAGACCCGGGGGTTCATGCATCAATTCACTGGAAAAAGAGGGGCGGCCGCCCCTGCGGGATGGACCCCGAAGGAGCAGGACGGTGATCCTGTCCGACGGGCCTCGCTAACTCGCTAACGGAATCGAAAATCCGGCTTATCGCTTGTTGCGAATCGGCACGTTCATTTCTTCAGGCTTGATCTCGCGCACCAGCTCGGGCACGCCCCAGGCAAAGGCCGGGTCCACTTTGATCTTGAAGTGGTACATGCTCTGCATGGCCTGGTGGTCTTCCTTGCGGAAGGTCATCTTGCCCTTGGGCGTCTCGAAGCTCATGCCCTCCATGGTCTTGATGAGCTTGTTGGTGTTGGTGTCGCCGTTCGTGGCCTTGAGGGCGGTGACCAGCGCCATGGCAGAGCTGAAGCCGCCGGCCGTGAAGAAGTCTGGCGGGGTCTTGAACTCCTTGTAGTGCGCAGCCACCATGGCTTCGTTCACGGGGTTCTTGGGGATGCCGAAGTAGTAGTACGTGGCGCCTTCCATGCCGGGGAAGTTCTTGTAGGCAGCCATGGCGGGCAGGATATTGCCGCCGGTGGCGATCTCGATGCCATAGCGCTTGAGGTCCATGTCAGCGATCTTGAACGGGTTGCCTGCACCGGCCCAGATGATGAAGATGACCTTGCGGCCGGGCACGTCCTTGAGCTTGTCGATCAGGCGCTGGGCACCGGCGGTGAAGTCGGTGGTGGTGGTGGGCAGGTATTCCTCGTGCACCAGCTTGGCGTTCTTCAGCGCGTCCTTGAAGGCCTTCACGCCATCGCGGCCGAAGGCATAGTCCTGCGCCAGCGTCGCCACCGTCACGCCGGCCTTGTCGATGGCCACGGCGTTGGAGATCGCGTCCTGGCTGCTGTTGCGGCCGGTGCGAAAGATGTACTTGTTCCACTTGTCGCCGGTGATGGCGTCGGCCACGGCGGGCTCCACCAGCAGGATCTTCTTGTATTCCTCAGCCACGGGCAGCAGGGCCAGGGCAACGCCGCTGGAGGTGGGGCCGACGGCAATGTCGGCCTTGTCATCCGAGTAGGCCGAAGCCAGCAGGCTCTTGCCCAGGTCAGGCTTGCCCTGGTCGTCCTTCTCGATCACGACGAGCTTCTTGCCATTGACGGTCATGCTGCCGCCGGTGGCGTAGTTCAGGCCCATCATCAGGCCGGTCTGGGTCTGCTTGCCGTAGGCCTCCAGCGGACCCGTCTTGCTGTACACGTGGGCAATGCGGATTTCACCGGTCTGCGCGAACGCGGGGGCAGAAAGTGCGGCAGCGGTAACGGCTGCGGAAGCGAGGGCGACCAGAGTGCGACGGTGCATGGCGATGTCTCCTGTTGTGATGCTTCTTTATTGCACAGTCTGTGCCAGCAGCCAAGTGCTTGATTTCAAAGATACTTTTGCTGACACCCTGGCGACACTGCCTGATTTCAATACACATTGAATGTCTAATTTTTAGACATTTGCCTGATTTTTATTCAGGGTTTTCCAGACGTCCATAGAGTGTGGCGCGCGAGATGCCCAGCTGGCGAGCAGTGGCCAGCTTGTTGCCGCCATGGGCTTTGAGCGCAGCCGCGATGGCCTTGCGCTCCAGCTCCGCCACCTGCTCGGCCAGCGGGCGCAGGTATCGGCTTTCGTCCTCGGCATCGGCGGCGTGGCCCGGGTCCTGCACCGGGGCGGGGGCGGCGGGCTCCACGCCCGCTTCGCGCAGGATGCGTTCGAGCTGCGCGGCGTCGATGGACTGCGAGTCGCTGCGCATCACCGCCTGCTCCAGCACGTTACGGAGCTCGCGGATGTTGCCGCGCCAGGGCTGGCCCGCCAGCAGGGCCATTGCATCGGGCAGCAACTCGGGCGGCGCGGTGCCGTTGCGCAGGGCCAGGTCTTCGCCCAATGCTTCGACCAAGGCAGGTATGTCGCTGCGCCGCACGCGCAGCGGCGGCACACGCACCGGCAGCACATGCAGGCGGTAGAACAAATCCTCGCGGAATTTGCCCTCGCGCACCAGCGACGCCAAATCGCGCGACGTCGCGGCCAGGATGCGCACATTGAAGGGCACGAGCTTGTTGCTGCCCAGCGGCTCGATCTCGCCCTCTTGCAGCGCCCGCAGCAGCTTGGCCTGCAAGCTTTGGGGCATGTCGCCGATTTCGTCGAGGAACAGCGTGCCGCCATCGGCCAGCTTGAACTTGCCGTCGCGGCCCTTGCGGTCGGCGCCGGTATAGGCGCCAGGCGCCACGCCGAAGAACTCGGCCTCGAGCAGCGTGTCGGGCACGGCGGCGATGTTGACGCTGACGAACGGGCCACTGGCGCGGCTGGACGCTGCGTGGATCGCATGGGCCAGAAGCTCCTTGCCCGTCCCCGTCTCGCCCAGCAGCAGCACAGGGCTGCTCGACTGCGCTGCACGGCGCGCCTGGCGCTTGACCTCGGCCGCCGCGGGGCTGGAACCGATGAAGCTGGCAAAGGTGTACTTGGACCGCCGCTCGCCGTCGCCGGCCACCGCCAGGCTGCGGCGGCGCTGGCTGGCCAGCTCGCGCCGGGCGTCGTCCAGGTCGCGCTGCAGCAGCGCAAACTTGCTGATGAGCGGCTGCAGCGTGGTTTCGGGATGGTCGAACAGCACGATGCCAATGGCGCCGATCACGCGGTCGGCATCGTCGCGCAGCGGGATGCGGCTGACCACGAAGGTGCCGGCCTTGTTGGTGAGCAGGTCGATCAGCACGGGCTGGCCCGTTTCGAGCACGCGGCGCATCTGTGTGTTGGGGATGACCTCTTCCACCGTGCGGCCCACGAACTGGTCCACCGACGAAAAACCCAGGTCCGGCAGAAAGCGCTGGTAGCCCTCATTCACCCACACGATGCGCCCGCTGCGATCCACCAGGAACATGCCCTGGCTGACGCTGGAGAACAGCTGGAACATGGAGCGTGCCGCCAGTTCCAGAATGCCCTGGGCATCCAGCGGCAGTGCGGGGGCGTCATCAGCGAGCAAAGGCATCCGCGGATGGTAGCGCGCTGGCGGGGCGCAGGATCTGCCCCCACAGGCAGCAGACGCCCGGCATGGAGCCATGACGCTACAAATTGGATAGCTACCTAGGCAAATGGCACTAGCGCTATCAGGCGTTTTTATCCAAAACAGGAGTCAAAGAGGTGTACAGGGACGCCTCACATGCTGCCAGCGGCTGGTCCACCAAGATGCAGGGCTTGCCCGTGCGGCGGCACTGGTCCTGCACCCGCCAGTAGGCGTCGTGGCTGATGCAGCCCGTCTGGCAAATCACCAGGTCAGCGGCGGCCAGGCTGGCGTCGAAGGCCGCACCCGCGTCTGCGTCCGGATGGGCCTCGACCACCACGGGCACGCGCACCCTGCGGGGGTGTGCCGAAGCATCCGGGGGCGCGGCGCTGGCTGCCCCACCCAGCTCCGGGTGGCTCACTGCCCTGGTGTCTGACTGCGCCGCCAGTCGCCAGCGCAGGCATTCCCGCGACAAGGTGGCAATGCGCTCCGCCAGCACTGCGATATGGCGTGCCATGGTCTGACGGCGGGAGAGCCCCGGCACAGCAGCCCGTAGCTGCGCCAGCTCGTCGTACGCCATGGCCAGCCGCGTATCGCGCACCACCAGCGCCCCACGCAGCCGCACCACCTCGGCCTGCAGCGCCTGGATCTCGGCGGCCTGCGCCGTCAGGGCCGCGCTGCAACGCCGCTGGGCTTCGCCCCACTGACGACAAAGCACCAGAAACTCCTGCGGAAATGAAGACATGCGCCATCCTGCAAATAAGAACTATTCGCATTTTATGGTACGATTCAGCCTGAGTTCACAGCAAGCCACCTGGTGGGGAGGGCTCCGGGAGCACAGCGCCTGGGGGTCTGGCTTGCCAAGAAAATCGTCGGCACGGATCTGCCCGCGCCGTCTGGACGAAAAAAAACCGCGCCCGATGGCGCGGTTTTTTTACGGGTGCGAGCCTGGGGCCTCGCCACGGTTTCAGGCCTCTGCCAGCGCCATCTTGCGGGCAGCCCAACGGCGCAGCAGGCGCGGAACGATCAGCACGGCCAGCACGATGACGATCAGGGTCACCGAACCGGGGCGCTCCAGGAAAATCGTCCACTTGCCTTCACCAATCGACACCGCATTGCGCATCTGAGCCTCAGCCAAGGGGCCCAGGATCATGCCCACCACCACCGGCGCGGCGGGGAAGTCAAAGCGGCGCATCACCACACCCAGCAGGCCGATCGCGTACAGCAGCACCAGGTCGAATGCGCTCTGGCGCATGCCATACACACCCAGGGTGGAGAAGACCAAAATGCCCGCGTACAGGTACGACTTGGGGATGTTCAGCAGTTTCACCCACAGGCCCACCAGCGGCAGGTTCAGGATCAGCAGCATCACGTTGCCGATGTACATCGACGCGATCAGCGCCCACACCAGCGCGCCGTTGGTGTCGAACAGCTGCGGGCCGGGCTGGATGCCATAGTTCTGGAACGCGCCCAGCAGAATGGCCGTGGTGTTCGACGTGGGGATGCCCAGCGTCAGCAGCGGGATCAGCGTGGCCGTGATGGCCGCGTTGTTGGCGGCCTCGGGGCCTGCCACGCCTTCGATGGCGCCCGTGGTGCCAAACTCTTCCTTGTGCTTGCTCAGTTTCTTCTCGGCGGCATAGCTCAGGAAGGTTGGAATCTCGCTGCCACCTGCAGGCACGGTGCCAAACGGAAACCCGATGGCCGTGGCGCGCAACCATGCGGGCCAGGAGCGCTTCCACTCTTCCTTGGTCATGTGGGTGCTGGTCAGGCGGTTCTGGGTTTCGTCGGACTTGCCTTCGTACATCACGTTGTACAGCGCCTCGCCCACCGCAAACAGGCCCACGGCGATCAGCACCACTTCGATGCCATCCATCAGCTCAGGCACACCCCCGGTGTAGCGCGCCTGGCCCGTGATCTGGTCGATGCCGATCAAGCCCATGGCCAGGCCCACAAACAGCGCCACCATGCCACGCAGCGTGCTCTTGCCCAGCACCGCACTCACGGTGGTGAAGGCCAGCACCATCAGCATGAAATACTCAGGTGGGCCCAGGCGGATGGCGTATTCGGCCACCAGCGGCGCGCAGAAGGTCACCAGCACCGTGGCGATGGTGCCCGCCACAAACGAACCGATGGCGGCCGTGGCCAGGGCCGCACCGGCGCGGCCATGCTTGGCCATCTTGTTGCCCTCCATGGCCGTGACCATGGACCCGGCCTCACCCGGGGTGTTGAGCAGGATGGACGTGGTGGAACCGCCATACATGGCGCCGTAGTAGATGCCTGCAAAGAAGATCATCGAGGCCGTGGCCTCGACCTTGACGGTGATGGGCAGCAGCATGGCCACAGCCACTGCGGGGCCGATGCCTGGCAACACACCCACGGCGGTGCCAATCATGCAGCCCACAAAGGCCCACATCAGGTTGATGGGTGTTGCCGCGGTGGCAAAACCCTGCATCAAAAGGTTTAAGGTTTCCATGGCGCGCAGGCTTTACAGCCACCCCGTGTTGGTCAGGCCGGGCAGGTTGATGGCCAGCAGTTGCGTAAACATCCAGTACACCGGGGCGGCTACCGCGATACCGATGAAGGAATCCTTGATCCAGGCCTGCAGGCGCAGGTCGAGTTCACCTTCCGAGCTCTTGAAACCCCGCACTGACAGCACGAAGCACAACGCACAGCTCAGGATGAAGCCCAGCGTGGTGATGAGCAGGGCGTTGAGCAGCAGCCCTGCCGACACCCAGATGAAACCCTTCCAGTGGGCACGCTCGTCGCCGGAGCCCTCTTCCAGCTCCCGAAACCCGCCGCTCAGCGCATGCGCCACGCACAGCACGCCACAGATCAGGATGGCAGTGCTGACCACCCAGGGAAAGAAGTTGGGTCCCACGCCACCATAGCCCGCTTCTGAACTGACCGAGCTGGCCCCCCAGGCCAGACCCAGCGCGAGCACCACCAGCCCGACCCCGATCAGGGTCTGCAAGGGCTTGGAGCGCGATGAATGTTGTTGTGTCATGTTTTTTCCTTCGCACCAACCAATGCACGGCCAGGCCGCCTGCCCAGAGGCAGAAATGACGGCTGCCGCGCCTTGCTTCGGGATCAGATCATTCCGGACTTGGCCATCGTGGCGCGCATGCTGGCGAACTCGGCATCCACGAAATTGCCGAACTCGTCGCCGGCCATCCATGCGGGGGTCCAGCCGTTCTTTTCCATCGCGTCCTGCCAGGCCTTGTGCTTGAAGGTCTTGGCCAGCGCATCGATCAAGGCCTTGCGCTGTTCTGGCGTGATGCCAGGCGCGCCGTACACGCCGCGCCAATTGCCGATTTCCACGTTGATGCCCTGCTCCTTGAGCGTTGGCACGTTCACGCCCTTGAGGCGGGTGCCCGAGGTCACGCCCACTGCGCGCATCTTGCCGGCAGAGATGTACTCGGAGAACTCGCTGTAGCCGCTGCCGCCCACGGTCACGTTGCCACCCAGGATGGCGGCAGTGGCCTCACCGCCCCCACGGAACGCCACGTAGTTGATCTTGGCGGGGTCCACGCCCACTTCACGGGCGATCATGGCGGCGGCAATATGCTCGGTAGAGCCGCGCGAGCCGCCACCCCACTTCACGCTGCCGGGGTCCTTCTTGAGCTGTTCCACCACATCCTTCATGGTCTTGAAAGGCGAGTTGGCGGGCAGCACAAACACGTTGTATTCGCTGGTCAGGCGCGCCAGGGGCGTAACCTTGTCCAGGCCCACCGGTGGTTTGCCGGTGATGATGCCGCCCAGCATCACGGCGCCCATCACCATCAGCGCGTTCGGGTCGCCCTTGCTGGCGTTGACGAACTGGGCCAGGCCAATCGCGCCCGCTGCGCCGCCCTTGTTGTCGTAGGACACCGACGATGCGGCGCCCGCATCCTGCATCGCCTTGCCCAGCGCGCGACCGGTGGAATCCCAACCGCCCCCGGGGTTGGCGGGAATCATCATCTTGAGGGCCGCTGCCGTCTGGGCCGACACGGGCAACGCACCCGCAGCGGCCAGGGCGGCCAGTGATTTCAGAAAGGTATCGCGACGCATGGTGTCTGTCTCCTGATAAGGTTTGCGAACCGCCCGATGATGCGCGCGCTGCCTGTCAAACGGCTGTCCTCAGACTCAGGGAAAACACTCATGCACCCGGCCCAATGAGACGGTGCTATGGTGCCGCGCATGCAATTGCTCCTTGTAGAAGACGACCCCACCATGCAGGCCACGCTGCACCGCGCACTGACCCGGCGTGGCATGGAAGTGACCGCAGTGGGCGACGGACGCGCAGCGCTGAGCCAATGGACTGCCCTGCAGCCCGACGCCGTCATCCTGGACCTCACTCTGCCGGGCCTGGACGGCTTGCAGGTGCTGCAGCAGGCGCGATCACGTGGCCTGCGCACCCCCGTACTGATCCTGACGGCACGTGGCACCGTGGGCGACCGCGTAGTGGGGCTGAACGCTGGCGCCGACGACTACCTGCCCAAACCGTTCGATTTGGACGAGCTGGAGGCACGCCTGCGCGCGCTGGTGCGCCGCAGCGCCGATCCCGCCGTAGCGCCGCTGGCACCCAGCACTGTGCAGATCGGAGCCATCCGCTACGACAAGGACAGCGGCGCGCTGTACCTGAACGGCGAGGTGATGGAGCTGACCCCGCGCGAGCTGGCACTGATGCACGCCCTGCTCGCGCAGCCCGGGCATGCCGTGACCAAGGAGCGACTGTATGAGCTGGTGTTTCCGGGCCAGCTCGACGTGCAGTACGAAGCCATCGAGGTCGTGGTGTACCGGCTGCGCAAGAAGCTAGCAGGCACAGGCCTGACCCTGATGACACTGCGCGGCCTGGGCTACCTGCTGCGGGCCGACGCATGAGCGAGGATGGAGTGCGCCACCACTCGCTGCGGCGGCGCCTGCTGCTGGGCATCTTGCTGCCTGTAGCCCTGTTCATCGGTTTCAACACCTGGAGCCTGTACCACCAGACGCTGGCATCGCTCAACACCGCGTATGACCGCACCCTGCTGGCATCCGCCAAAAGCATCAGCGAACAGCTCGATGTGAAAGGCTTTGACGACGCAGCGCAGCTGCGCGCCATCGTTCCTTATTCGGCCCTGGAGGCCTTTGAGGCCGACAACCAGAGCCAGATGTTCTACCGCGTTTCGACCCTCAAGGGCGAGATCGTGTCGGGCTTTGAGGACCTGCCGGTGTGGCACGGCAGCATCCCTGCCCGCCCTCCCTATGCGGCTCTGGTGGACTTTTACGATGACCGATTTCGTGACCGCGATGTGCGCGTGGCGGTGCTGCTGCAACCGGTGGCCAGCTCCGAAGGCCGGGCGATGGCCGTGATCCAGGTGGCGGAGACGCTGGAGGTGCGCGAAACCCTGGCACTGCAGATCCTGTGGAACACCCTGTTGCGACAGGCGCTGTTGATCGCCGTGGTGGCCTTTACCGTGGTGTTGGTGGTGCAGCGCGCCACCCAGCCCGTGCGGCAGCTCAGCCAGCAGCTGCAGGCCCGGCGCGAGGGCGATCTGAGCCCCATCGCGGCCCCGCTCGCCCCACGCGAGCTGCAGCCGCTGGTGGACGCCACCAATGAGGTCATGCAGCGCCTGCGTCACCTGCTGCGGCACCAAAAGCGCTTTGTGCGCGATGCCTCCCACCAGCTGCGCACACCGCTGGCCGTGCTCAAGACCCAGGTGCAATCGGCCCTGCGCGGCGACGTGGAGCCGCAACAAGCCCTGCACGAGATCAGCGACACCGTGGACCGCGCCACCCAGCTCGCCAACCAGATGCTGGCCCTGGCCAAAGTGGAGCAGCTGCGCCAACAAAGCGCTCCACCAGCCACCCGCTTTGATGACATTCTGCGTGCCGTGGCGCTGGAGATTTCGCCACTAATTGCTCAGCGCGATCTGGACTTTGGCATCCACACCGAGCCAACCCTGGTGCAATCGCATGAATGGATGCTGCGCGAACTGAGCCGCAACCTGCTGCATAACGCCGTGCGCCACGCACCGCCCGGCAGTGAGTTGACCGTGGACTTGCGCAGCGACGGGCGGCATGCGGCGCTGACGATCAGCGACCACGGCCCCGGCATTGATGACGAGCTGGCGGCACGCCTGTTCCAGCCCTTTTCTGCAGGAGACGTGCGCACCGGCAGCGGCCTGGGCCTGGCCATTTGCCGTGAGATCGTGCAGGCCCTGGAAGGCAACATCACACTGACAAACCAGGTGCAAGGCCACAAGGTGACCGGGCTGAACGCCGTGGTTCGCCTGCCTCTGCCTGCGCCCTTGACCGACAGCACACCCATGGCCTAGACGGCACAATCTCGCCCATGAACACCTTGGAGACGATGCGCCTGGACAAGTGGCTCTGGTGCGCCCGCTTTTACAAGACCCGCAGCCTCGCCACCGAAGAGATCGGCAAGGGCCGGGTCACTGTCAATGGCCAGCTGGCCAAACCTGCACGCGACCTGCGCTGCGGCGACACCGTAGCGCTGCGCCAGGGCCCCGTGGCACGCACCGTGCTCGTACGGGGCCTGAGCGGTGCCCGGGGCCCCGCGCCAGTGGCCCAGCAACTGTACGAAGAAACCCCTGACAGCATCGCCGCCCGCGAAAAGGCCGCAGAACTGCGCCGCTTGGCCCCCGAGCCAGCGGCGACATTGCAAGAAGGTCGCCCAACCAAACGCGACCGTCGCGAGATCGACAAGGTGAGCAACAAGGGAAACGATTGGGGCAGCCGGTGGAGTGCGTCCATCGACGAGTGACTGCGCGAGGAGTTCGGACAGTTCGCAGGCGGCGTCAGATATAACTAGGCGGCTGAAAAACTCAAAAGAAAAAGCCCCAAGCGCCTTGAGCGCTTGGGGCTTATCTTGGCGGAAACGGATAGTTTCGAATCTTTGTTACAGACATCTTTTTAGACCTCTTGCGCGCTGGATGTGTGAAAACGCAATGCTGCGCTTTGCCGAAGTGAGGTTTCTTACAGCATTGTAAGTTTCGCGCCGTAACATCTTGAGATCGCAATGTGGAGGGTTTTATGGCGAAGCAGTTTCAAGTTTCGGTGTTGGATGATTCATCACATGTTGGAGATGTCGCGGTACTAAGAGTTGCGTCCGCCGCAAACAATAGTCTGAGCCAGTTCTACTCGAAACAGGTGCAAGTGTCACGTGCCGCACTAGCAGACCTCAAGCAGAACATTGAGCGCAAACTAGCACTCAACAGAGTGCCGAAAGACGAAATTAATTTTTCAATATCCATAAAATTTGCAAACGACAAGACAATAACATTAGACGCCCCAGAAAAGTTGTCTAGTGGCGTCGATTTGCAGCAGGTGCCATCAACTACGCAAATGGTGACATTTCGCGTTAGCTTTCCTTGCGATTTACATGGATCGGGAAAGTCAGAACTTCACTCCATATACATAAGAATAGCGGAGCGGCCGCATCCAGCGCTCATACTGCAGAAAGCAATGAGCGGTCTGAGTGATGACCTAGAGAGCCTGGACAATGAGGCTTTTTCACCAGTATCGTGCAAAATTGATTTTGTAGACGGAACATTCAGTGATGAGCTTCTGTCAATTGTCACTCAGTGGGTTGAGTCATTACCACAAGGTTCTTCCACATTTGGCATTGTGAGATGGGCCCAAAGTCATCAAAGTGAGATTCACAACTGGATTTTTGCTACATTCCCATGCCTCGCGTTACTCGCCTATGCCGGCATTTGGTTTAGCTTAAACCCAGAAGGAACGACGACCAGAATAGCGGTTGCCTGGGTAATATGCGGAACCGTAGTTTTTGAAGCTGCGCGATATTTAAGCGTAATATTCAGCCAAACTTTTAGCAAGCAAGTTCAACGCATAAATAACGTACCAATATTTAAAATTACCGCCGGCGATGAAAACAAAATGACAAAATATCTGGCAAAAAACCAGAAGTCATGGATTGTATTAGGCATTACAGCGTTATGTTACGGGGCGCTAAAAGGACTCGGTTTGTACTTAGCCAGCAAACTCTTGACGAATTTTTTTGGTTAGAAGCAGATCAGCATTTGCCCCTCTTTAAATAATCTGATGGCTTTGTAATGCGGTATACCGCACGCTTAACAGTAGATATGGAAACTTGATATTTCCTACTTAACTGTTCGTAAGTGAATGCTCCCGACAAGTACTCGGAAACCAACATGGGCTCGTCAGATTTAGAAAGGTTGCGACTTCGTCCTGGCAGACGCCCACGCTCTCGTGCTGCGATCTGGCCAGCTATTGATCGTTCTCGAATCATCGACCGTTCAAGCTGAGCCACTGCACCAAGTATCTGTATCACGAAAACCCCCATGCTGTTTGTTGTGTCAAGAGGTTCCGTAACGCTTTTGATAGTGGCACCAACGCTTTCAAGTTGTCGCAAAATCTCAAGCAGATCAAAAAGGCTCCGTGCTATTCGATCTATTTTGTAGACGACCAAAACATCACCTTTTTCGAGTGATGCAAGGCACCTAGCGAGCTCTTGTCTTCCACGTCTTGTTGATCCGCTGGCTTTCTCCTGGTAGATGACGTGACAACCGGCCTTGCCTAGAGCATCCAATTGCAAAGCATTGTCCTGATCCTGTGTTGATACACGGGCGTATCCAATAAATGCCATTTTTCCTTCCCTTCTGTGGGAAATCTAGGAGCTTTTACCAAGTGGTAAAAGCCGAAAATAGCGACCCCATCGCTCGCAGGAAATCAGGGCCTTGTCAGTGCAACGTGCACGTCAAGTGAACAGCCAAACTAGACGTTGCTACGCACGTTGAGGCGCTCGCCGCGCGGCGTCCGCTGCCCGTGAGAGGTAGCGCCCAGCACCATTCCCCAGATTTCTTCGCCTCTTCGGCCAACGCTAAGCCAGGACCGCGCCGAGGGCGCTTTGAGTTCCTGCGGGGGGAATCCATAAAGCTGCGCTTTACAAACCCTCCCCCCTCCGCAACTCAATCCCGGCACCGCTAATGGCACGGCGAAGAACTCAGGGGAACGGTGCAAGCAAGGCCAGCTTGCACGGGCAACAGACAACAGTTGTCCGGCTCGGAATCTAGGGGCCCGGTACACCTGAAGGGGAACACCATGATCGCAAGCAACTACCGCAAATTTCCTGAAGCTCTGGCGCTGCAGATGCCTTTGCAGTTCGGGCGCTTGCTGGTGTGGGCTACGTCGCGGCCGACGACGCGGCTGCTGCGGGCGATCAGGGCAGAGCGCGGCGCAGCTTTCAAGGCAGCGGGCCGAGTAGCCTATCCAGTGCGCAAGACCACGCCGAGCTGGGCGCGTGAGCTGGCGAAGAAAGTGCGCGACCTGGGCAAGCTGGTGAAGGCTGCGCAGGTGGCGCTGGTGTTC
>NZ_JBQEOV010000008.1:0-229959 GCF_052045435.1 Acidovorax sp. 22279 | reverse complement strand
ACCATGACCCCGCAAGAACTCAAAACCATCATGGGCTCCGGCCTGCTCTCGTTCCCCATCACCGACTTCGACGAGCAGGGCAACTTCCGCCCCAAGACCTACATCGAGCGCCTGGAGTGGCTCGCCCCCTACGGCGCCAGCGCCCTGTTTGCCGCCGGTGGCACGGGTGAGTACTTCTCGCTCTCGGGCCCCGAATACAGCGAGGTCATCAAGACGGCCGTGGATACCTGCCGGGGCAAGGTGCCGATCATTGCCGGGGCCGGTGGCCCCACCCGCACGGCCATTGCCCATGCCCAGGAGGCCGAGCGCCTGGGCGCCCATGGCATCCTGCTGTTGCCGCATTACCTGACCGAAGCTGGCCAGGAAGGCCTGATCGCCCATGTGGAGCAGGTCTGCAAGAGCGTGAAGTTCGGTGTGATCGTCTACAACCGCGACCGCACCAAGCTGACGGCCGAGTCCCTGGCCATCCTGGCCGAGCGTTGTCCGAACCTGGTGGGGTTCAAGGACGGTGTGGGCAACATCGAGACCATGTCTTCCATCTACATGAAGATGGGGGACCGCTTCTCGTACCTGGGCGGTCTGCCCACGGCGGAGGTGTATGCCGCTGCCTACAAGGCGCTGGGCACCCCGGTGTATTCGTCGGCGGTGTTCAACTTCATCCCCAAGACGGCGATGGAGTTCTACCAGGCGGTGGCCAGCGATGACACGGCCACGCAGCACCGGCTGCTCAAGTCGTTCTTCATGCCGTACCTGGCCATCCGCAACCGGGTGGAGGGCTATGGCGTGTCGATCATCAAGGCGGGGGCGCGCATCGTGGGCCATGACGGCGGGCCGGTGCGGGCGCCGCTGACGGACCTCAAGCCCCATGAGATGCAAGAGCTCAAGGCGCTGATTGACAAGCTCGGGCCGCAGTAAGCGCGGCCTGCGGATTCCTTCCTTTCCTCATCCACCCCCGAGGCCCCGCAGAGGGCCTGCCATCACTACTTTCGGAGACACCCTCATGTTCGTTGCCAAGAAACTGTTGCTTGTTGCTGCCGCCTGTGGCTTTGCCTTTGCCGCATCTGCGCAGCCCGCCGCGCCCGCTGCTGCCACCTGGCCCGATAAACCCGTGACCATCGTCGTGCCGTTCCCGGCCGGCGGTTCCACCGACATGGTGGCCCGCGCCATGGCCCTGCACATGGGCGACAAGTTGGGCCAGAACTTCGTGGTGGACAACCGCCCGGGTGCCACGGGCACACTGGGCGCGGGCATGGTCAAGCGCGCGCCAGCCGATGGCTACACGCTGCTGGTGTCGTCGCTGGGTGCCTTTGTCGTGGCGCCGCATTTGCTCAAGAGCGTGCCATACGACGCCCTCAAGGACTTTGACTACATCACCGTGCCGGTACAGGCGCCCAACGTGCTGGTCGCAGCCCCCGGACAGAAGGCGCGCACCGTGAAGGAGGTGATCGCCCAGCTCAAGGCCAACCCGGGCAAGGTGAGTTTTGCCAGCTCGGGCAACGGCTCGTCAGACCACCTTTCTGCCGAAGTGTTCTGGCAGCAGAGTGGCACCGAAGGCCTGCACATTCCCTACAAGGGTGGCGCACCGGCCATCAACGACCTGCTGGGCGGGCAGGTGGAGTTCTCGTTCCAGAACGTGAACGCCGTGTTGCAGCACATCCGTGCGGGCAAGCTGCACGCCATCGCTGTGACGGGCGACAAGCGCAGTCCTGTGCTGCCGGATGTACCCACGCTGGCCGAAGCGGGCGTGGCCGGTGCTGAGGTGTACTCCTGGCAGGGCATGGCCGCACCCAAGGGCCTGCCGCCAGCACTCAAGAAGAAGCTCGCGGACGCCGCCATCGCGGCCATCAACGACCCTGCCGTGAAAAAGCGCATGCTGGACCAGGGCCTGGAGATTGTCGGCAGCACGCCCGAAGCCTTCACCGCCTACCAAGCGCGCGAATTCGCCCGTTGGAAGACCGTGATCGAGACCCGAAAAATCACCGCTGATTGAGCCCTGCCACGAGGCGCCGGGCGCGCCTCATCCTCGTTTTCTGACCACCATGACCAACTCTTCCAATCCTTCTGCCACCAGCACCCCCGTTATCACCGAGCTGCGCGTGGTGCCTGTGGCGGGCCACGACAGCATGCTCATGAACCTGAGCGGTGCGCACGGTCCGTTCTTCACGCGCAACCTCCTCATCCTGCGTGACAGCGCGGGCAACACGGGAGTGGGCGAAGTACCCGGCGGCGAGAAGATCCTCCAGACCATCGAAGATGCGCGACCGCTCATCGTGGGCCAGCCCGTGGGTCACCACAACGCCGTGCTCAATGCCATGCGCGCCCAGTTTGCCGACCGCGATGCGGGCGGGCGTGGCCTGCAGACCTTTGACCTGCGCATCACCATCCATGCCGTGACGGCGGTGGAGTCGGCCTTTCTCGATCTGCTGGGCCAGCACCTGGGCGTGCCCGTGGCCGCGCTGCTGGGCGACGGCGTGCAGCGCACATCGGTGCAAATGCTGGGCTACCTGTTCTATGTGGGCGACCGCACCAAGACCGATCTGGCCTACCGCACCGAGCCCGGCGCCGACAACGACTGGTTCCGCCTGCGCAACGAAAAGGCCATGACGGCTGAGGGCATCGTGCGCCTGGCCGAGGCCGCTTACCAGCGCTATGGCTTTGCCGACTTCAAGCTCAAGGGCGGTGTGCTGCGTGGCGAGGAAGAGCTTGAGGCCATCCGCGCGCTGCACGAGCGCTTCCCCGAAGCGCGCGTGACGCTGGACCCCAATGGCGGCTGGCTGTTGAAAGACGCCATCCGCCTCACGCGCGACCTGCACGGTGTGATGGCCTATGCCGAAGACCCCTGCGGCGCAGAAGGCGTGTTCTCGGGCCGCGAGGTGATGGCCGAGTTCCGCCGCGCCACCGGCCTGCCCACCGCTACCAACATGGTGGCTACTGACTGGCGCGAAATGGCGCACAGCCTGGCGCTGCAGTCGGTGGATATTCCGCTGGCAGACCCGCATTTCTGGACCATGGCCGGATCAGTGCGTGTGGCGCAGATGTGCCAGGCCTTCGGCCTGACCTGGGGCTCGCACTCCAACAACCATTTCGATGTTTCTCTGGCCATGTTCACCCACGTGGGCGCCGCTGCCCCGGGCCGCGTGACCGCGATCGACACGCACTGGATCTGGCAGGACGGCGAGCGCCTGACGAAGCAGCCGTTCCAGATCAGGAATGGTTTCATTGACCTGCCCGAGAAGCCCGGTCTCGGGGTAGAGCTGGACATGGACGAGGTTGAGCGCGCCCACCGCCTGTACCTGCAGCACGGCCTGGGTGCACGCGACGACGCGATTGCGATGCAGTACCTGATCCCCGGCTGGAAGTTCAACAACAAGTCACCTTGCATGGTGCGCTGAGGCGGTTCAAAAACACAAAGCCCTCCAATGGAGGGCTTTGTGTTGGTGGCAGGGCAGGGGATCAGGCCATCCGGTCTTCCGCCCGTCGCCGGGGCAGCTGGCGCTTGACGGATGGGCGCTGCAGTCGCTGCTTGGGGTCCACGCCCTCGGGCAAGCTGGTGGCGCGCTGCAGTTGCAGGTGGGCCACCAGGCCTCCGGTGCTGGAGTTGGCCAGCGCAAAAATGCCGCCCATGCGCTGCACCGTCTTGTCCACAATCGACAGCCCCAGGCCTGCACCTGCCGCTGCCGTGCGCGCCGAGTCGCCCCGGAAGAACGGCTTGGTGAGGTTGGACAGCTGCTCAGGCGGCACGCCAGCGCCGTGGTCGCGCAACTTGATCAGCACCCAGTTTTCGCGGCTCTTGGCGGCGATGTCCACGTTGGTGATGCCCGTGTCCTCGTTCTTGCCGTAGCGCCGGGCGTTTTCCAGCAGGTTGGAGATCACACGGGCCAATTCCACCTCGTCTGCCAGCACGTTCAGGTCCTCAGGCACCGCCATGGTGATCTGCAGCTCGCGGTGGTCCTGCACCGCGTACACACACGACGACACCACCGCATGCAGGTTCACCGGGGTCAGCGTCACGTGGTCGGGCCGTGCGTAGTCCAGAAACTTGTCGATGGTGGCATCAAGCTGCACGATGTCGGCCACCATGTGCTCGCGGGCCACTTCGTCGGTCACGCTCATTTCCGTTTCCAGCCGCAGGCGCGCCAGCGGCGTGCGCAGGTCGTGCGAAATGCCTGCCAGCATCACGGCGCGATCCTGTTCCAGCTTGGCCAGCTTTTGGGCCATGCGGTTGAAGCCAATGTTCACCTCGCGGATTTCGCTGGTCACCACTTCTTCGTCGAGGTGGCTGGCGGCAAAGTCACCGTCTTTGACGCGGTTGGCCGCATAGGACAGCTGCTTGAGCGGGCGGTTGATCAGCCGTGCAATGGCCGCAGCGCCGGCCAGCGACAGCGCAGCCGCCGTGATCAGCCAGATCAGCCAGGTGCGTCCCCCTGCCGGGCTAAAGCGCGAGCGGTCCATCAGCAGCCAGTTGGGGTCGCCGTTGATATTGAAGCCGACCCACAGACCGTTTTCTCCGTTCACGCTTTGCGCCACGATGGTGTCCGGGCCCAGGCGCATGGTCAGTTCGTCGGTCAGGCGGTTGCCCAGGGCCGTCGGATCGAGCAGTGCGTACTTGTCCTTGGGCTCGCGCGGCAGGATGCGCACACCCTCCTGGTCGGCCATGGTCTTGATGAGCGACACGCGCGCGATGGCGTCGGAGTGCACCAGCGCCGCGCGGCTCAGGTTGACCAGCGATGCAATCTGCTGTGCGGTCTGCAGCGTGCGCGGTTCAAACTCCAGCGCGCGCAGGGTTTGCAGCCACGCCAGGATGCTGCCCACCAGCAGCAGGGCCAGCAGAAAAAACGTGCGCCAGAAAAGGTTCAGACCGACGCGCGCACGCTGTTCCCGCGCCCGCCGAATGGCCTCCAGCGGGGCGGGGCTGGTGGCGTCGGAGGGGGCGGTGACAGACTTGCGGGACGAAGATCTCGGCTTGCCCTCAGTGTTGGCCATGAACTATCAGCTCGTTCCGTCCGGCACAAACACGTAGCCCACGCCCCAGACGGTCTGGATGTAGCGGGGCGCTGCTGCGTCCACTTCCACCAGCTTGCGCAGGCGAGAGACCTGCACGTCCAGGCTGCGGTCGAAGGGCTCGAACTCGCGGCCGCGGGCCAGCAGAGCCAGCTTTTCGCGCGACAGGGGCTGGCGCGGGTGGCGCACCAGGGCCTTAAGCATGGCGAATTCGCCGGTGGTCAAAGGCAGTTCTTCGCCATTGCGCTGCAGTGCGCGCGTGCCCAGGTCGAAGGTGAAGGGGCCAAAGGTGACGACTTCGTTGTCGCCCGATGGGGCGCCCGGGGCTTCCTGGGCGGGGCGGCGGCGCAGCACGGCGTGGATGCGGGCGAGCAGCTCGCGCGGGTTGAAGGGCTTGCCCAGGTAATCGTCGGCGCCCACTTCCAGGCCCACGATGCGGTCCACGTCCTCGCCCTTTGCAGTGAGCATGATGATGGGGGTGCGGTCGTTGGCGGCACGCAGGCGGCGGCAGATCGACAAACCGTCTTCGCCGGGCATCATCAGGTCCAGCACGATGATGTCCACCGTCTCGCGCAGCAGCAGGCGGTTGAGGGCCTTGCCGTCTTCGGCAACCATGACTTCAAAACCCTCTTGGGTGAGGTAGCGGCGCAGCAGGTCGCGGATGCGGGCGTCGTCGTCCACTACCAGAACTTTGTCGGTGCGATTGGGTGTTGTGGCCATGTTGATCTCAAGTCCAATTTGTAACAGAGCCAATTCTGACCAGTTGGAACGCCGAAGTTCGGGTTTGCAGGCCGGGTTTGACCAACTGTTACAAGTTTTGCCCAGCTTCGCACCTCGTGCGACATGGCTTTGTCAAGGGCGTAGCGCACTGCGGTTAAGGTGGTGCCCCGCACCCCTGGCAACCGGGGCGTGCACCAATGACAAGGACCGTGTGATGATGAAAAACACTACCAAACTGATAGCTGCCGGTGCATTGATTGCCTGCGCAAGCGCCGCTTTTGCCCAAAGTGTACCGGCCCCAGAGCTGCGCAATGTGGTGCAGCTGTCGGCCACGGGCACGGTGGAGGTGCAGCAAGATTTGCTGGTGCTCAACCTTGCCACCAGCAAAGAGGCCGCCGATGCCGCTACCGTGCAAACCCAACTCAAGCAGGCGCTGGATGCTGCACTGACCGAGGCCAAGCGCAATGCGCAGCCAGGCCAGCTGGACGTGCGCACCGGTCCGTTCGGGCTGTACCCGCGCTACGGCAAGGACGGCAAGATCAACGGCTGGCAGGGCCGGGCCGAACTGGTGCTGGAGGGCCGTGACTTTGCACGCATCACGGCCACCGCCGGCAAGATTCAGACCTTGGCGATCAGCCAGGTGGCGTTTGGTCTGTCGCGCGAGGCCCGCGCCAAGGTGGAGTCCGAGGCCCAGACCCAGGCCATCGAGCAATTCAAGGCCCGTGCGGCCGAACTGGCCAAGGGCTTTGGATTCGCGAACTACAGCCTGCGCGAAGTGGCGGTGAATAGCAATGAAATGTCGCCCGGCCCCCGGCCCCGCATGATGGCCGCCGAGGCCAAGGCGGCGTCGTTCTCGGACTCAGCCGTGCCGGTGGAAGCGGGCAAGGCCCAGGTCACGGTGAACGTGTCGGGCTCGGTGCAGATGCGCTGAGGCCTCTGAGCCCCCTGAGTCGCTGGGTGTGCCCTGTTTGAAATAAAAACGGCTGCAAGCGCTAGTGTAATAAGCGCTGGCAGCTATCAAAAGCAGAGCGATTGCTCAGCGCCGGCTTACTGAGCAGCCCAGCCGCCGTCCATGTTCCACGCCACGCCACGCACGTTGTTGGCGGCGGGGGAGCAGAAAAACACGGCCAGCTCGCCCAGCTCTTCGGGCGTGGTGAACTGCATCGAAGGCTCCTTCTCCCCCAGCAGCAGCTTCTTGGCTTCTTCATTGGATATGCCGTGTTCGGCGGCCTTGGCGTCCACCTGCTTTTGCACCAGTGGCGTCAGCACCCAGCCGGGGCAGATGGCGTTGCAGGTCACGCCGGTGGTGGCGTTTTCCAGAGCGGTGACCTTGGTCAGGCCCACGATGCCGTGCTTGGCGGCCACATAGGCGGACTTCTGGGCCGATCCCACCAGGCCGTGCACCGACGCCACATTGATGATGCGGCCCCAGTTGGCGCTCTTCATCGCGGGCAGGGCCAGGCGCGAGGTGTGGAAGGCGCTGGTCAGGTTGATGGCGATGATGGAGTCCCAGCGTTCGACGGGAAAGTTCTCCACATTGGCCACGTGCTGGATGCCTGCGTTGTTGATCAGGATGTCCACGCGGCCAAACTGGCTGGCGCTGTACTTCATCATGTCTTCGATGTCGGCCACACGGCTCATGTCTGCGCCGTGGTAAGCCACCTGGGCGCCCGCAGCCTCGCCGGCCGTCAGCACCTCGGCACGGGGGCCATCCACATCGCCAAAGCCGTTGAGCACGATGTTGGCACCCTGGCGCGCCAGGGCCTTGGCGATGCCAAGACCAATGCCGCTGGTGGAGCCGGTGACGAGGGCAGTTTTGCCTTTCAGCATGGGAGTCTCTCCGAATGAATTACGATGCGACGACAAGAAAAAGTCGGCACTCAGGGGCAAGCGATGGGTGCCAACGACCACAGCATTATCGAGCGCTGCCCCCGGATTTCGCACCCATGATTGAACCTACGCTGAACTACGTACTGTGCCCAGGCCCCGCGGCCTCGCCGGAGACTCCAGACCGCGCACCCGCTCCCGCACAGCAGCACCGCATGGCGTATTGGGAGTGGAACGCCACCGGCAACCCGGCGCACCCGCACGTCATCGTCTGCGTGCACGGCCTGTCGCGCCAGGGGCGCGATTTTGATACCTTGGCCCGCGTGCTGAGCCAGCATGCGCGGGTGATCTGCACCGACGTGGTGGGCCGGGGGCGCAGCGACTGGCTGGCCGACCCCATGGGCTACCAGATTCCCCAATACGCGGCGGACATGCTGGCATTGCTGGCGCAGTTGCACCAGCAAGCCCCCATAAGCACGCTGGACTGGGTGGGCACGAGCATGGGCGGGCTCATCGGCATGGGCATCACCGGCCAGCCCGCTCTGCCCTTGCCGGTGCCTGTGCGCCGGCTGGTGCTGAACGATGTGGGGCCTGTCATCCAGTGGCAGGCGCTGCAGCGCATCGGACAGTATCTGGGGCAGCCCGCGCGGTTTGCATCGCTGCAGCAGGCGGCCGATGCAATGTGGGCCATCTCCACCAGCTTTGGCCCCCACACGTCCGCCCAGTGGCTGGAGCTGTCGCGCGCCATGGTGCGCGCGCTGCCGCAGTCCGCCGGAGGCGGCCTCGCGCTGCACTATGACCCGGCGATTGCCGTGCCGTTCAAGACGTTGACGCAGGAGGCTGCGGCGGCGGGCGAGGCGGCACTGTGGCAGCTGTATGACCACATCACGGCCCAGACGTTGCTGTTGCGCGGTGCGCAGTCCGACCTGCTCTCACGCGATACGGCGCAGGCCATGGCGCAGCGCGGGCCCCGGGCCCGCGTGGTGGAGTTCGACGGTGTGGGCCACGCGCCCACGCTGGTGGCGGAAGATCAGGTCGCCGCAGTCGCGGATTTCCTGCTGGCGGCAGAAGGTGCTGTGGCCGGATGAAAACCAACCCTCCTGCACCAGCGTCTCTCACCCCCCAGGCCGACGCTGTCCCCCAGCTCATCGCTGCCACGGCGCACACCCTGCCGGAGCAGGTGAACGCACTGGCCCGCGCGCGCGCTTTTGCCGAACCCTTGATGGCGGGCGAAACGCTCGACTCCGGCGAGAACACGCTGGCCCATGCCGATGCCGTGGCCGCCATCCTCAAGGGTATTGGCGGTTCCGAAGCCATGCAGGCGGCCAGCTATCTGGTGCACGCCTGCATCCATCTGAACAAACCCGAGGAGGTGATCGCCAAGGCCTTTGGCGCCAACTTTGCGGCGCTGGCGGTGGAGACCACCAAGCTGATGCGCGTGCAGCAGCAGGCCCGCGCGGCTGCGCCGCTGGACGACCCCGCCGTGCAGACGGAGAACGTGCGCAAGATGCTGCTGGCGTTCTCGCGCGACCTGCGTGTGGTGATGCTGCGGCTGGCCTCGCGCTTGCAGACGCTCCGTTTTCATGCGGCCAGCAAGCGCCCCGTGTCGCCCAGCCTGGCGCGCGAGTCGCTGCAGGTTTTTGCGCCGCTGGCGAACCGCCTGGGTATCTGGCAGGTGAAGTGGGAGCTGGAGGACCTGTCCTTCCGCTTCCTGGAGCCCGACACCTACAAGGAAGTGGCCCGCCTGCTCGACGAAAAGCGCGGCGAGCGCGAGGTCTACATGGAGCAGCTGCGCGCGCGGCTCGAATCCGACCTGCGTGCGCGCAGCATCAGCGCTACCGTGGCGGGCCGCCCCAAGCACATCTACAGCATCGTCAAGAAGATGCGTGGCAAGTCGCTCAACTTCGACCAGGTGTTCGACATCCGCGCGCTGCGTGTGGTGGTGCCCACGGTGAAGGACTGCTACGCCGCCCTGAGCTGGGTGCACGAGCAGTTCAAGCCCATCGTGGAGGAGTTTGACGACTACATCGCCAAGCCCAAACCCAACGGCTACCAGTCGCTGCACACCATCGTGCGGGACGACAACGGCAAGCCCATCGAGATCCAGATCCGCACCCAGGCCATGCACGAACACGCCGAGCATGGCGTGGCAGCGCACTGGGCCTATAAGGAGGCCGGGGCCAAAGGTTATGCGGGTGTGTCCGCAACGGGCGAGTACGACGCCAAGATTGCCGTGCTGCGCCAGCTGCTGGCGTGGGAGCGGGACCTGGCGGGCGCGTTGCCCAACCGGGGCTTGTTCGAGGACCGCATCTACGTGCTGACCCCCGATGCCGCCGTGGTGGAGCTGCCCCAGGGCGCCACCCCGGTGGACTTTGCCTACTCCGTCCACACCAGCCTGGGCCACCGCTGCCGGGGCGCCAAGGTCGATGGTGTGATGGTGCCGCTCAATACCCCGTTGCAGAACGGGCAGACGGTCGAAATCTCCACGGTCAAGGAAGGGCGCCCCTCGCGCGACTGGCTCAATGCCGAGCTGGGCTATCTCACCAGCAACCGCGCCAAGGCCAAGGTGCGTGCCTGGTTCAACGCACAGGCCACGCACGAGACAGTGGCCCGGGGCCGTGAGGCGGTCGAAAAGCTGTTGCAGCGCGAGGGCAAGACCGCCATCAAGCTTGATGATCTGGCGGTGCAACTGGGCTTCAAGTCGGCCGACGCGCTGTTTGAGGTGGTGGGCAAGGACGAGTTTTCGCTGCGCAACATTGAAACGGTGCTGCGCCCGCCCGAGCCCGTGCTGCAGCCCGACGACTATCTGCTGCTCAAGAAAACACGCACCAACGATGCGGCCCCCAAGGGAGGTGTGCTGGTGGTGGGCATCGACTCGCTGATGACGCAGCTGGCCAAGTGCTGCAAGCCCGCACCCCCGGACACCATCCGTGGCTTTGTCACGCGTGGCAAAGGGGTGAGCGTGCACCGTGCCGACTGCAGCAACTTCCGCGAGATGGCGGCACGCAATGCCGAGCGTGTGATCGAGGTGGAGTGGGGCGTGCCCAAGCCATCGGCATCCACGGCGGTGTACCCGGTGGACGTCGCGGTGGAGGCCGCCGACCGCCAGGGCCTGCTGCGTGACATCTCGGAAGTGTTTGCCCGCGAAAAAACCAATGTGATCGGTGTGCAGACCCAGTCCGTCAAAGGCACGGCGTGGATGACGTTCACGGTAGAAGTGTCTGACTCAGGCCGCCTGAACAAGGTGCTCGGCATCGTGGCTGGGGTGCAGGGCGTTCGTTCTGCCCGCCGTCGTTGAGGCGAGACGCGCGCGGGCCTTGCCTGTGAGCCCGCTTCGCGCGCGTTGTGTGATTTGTAGCCTGCCGTGCCCGAGGGGGCGATTTTTATGGCTATAATAGTGGTCTTGATAACGACAGGCGCGTAGCTCAGCTGGTTAGAGCACCACCTTGACATGGTGGGGGTCGTTGGTTCGAGTCCAATCGCGCCTACCAAGTTTTTCTGAAAGACACCAGCTTTCAGTGCAAAAAACTTGGCAACAACACCGCAAGCGGTGTTCATGCAGCAAGCCACCGCAAGGTGGCTTTTTTGTTTTCGCTTCATTCTTTCGCTTCACGCGCTGTTGCCGGGCTGTGGTGTGTGGTGCCGGAAGCTCCACGACACACAGCGCAGGACCTATCAGTCACACGCGCGACACTCGGTTGTCCTGCGTCCTCAGGGTATTCCTTTGCCGCCGCGGCGCAGCAGTCTCCCTAGAATGTGCTGCACTGCAATACATGGGTTTTGAGCCCGAGGAGTTCGTTGTGTCCGAACCGAAAACCGCTGCGTCCAAATCGGCCCAGCGCGTCATCAAGAAGTACCCCAACCGCCGTCTGTATGACACAGACACCTCCACCTACATCACCCTGGCCGAGGTGCGCCAGCTGGTGATGGACCACCAGAACGTGGTGGTGCGCGACGCCAAAACGGGCGAAGACCTCACACGCAGCATCCTGCTGCAGATCATTTTGGAAGAGGAGGCGGGCGGCGCCCCGATGTTCACCGAGGCGGTGCTGGCCAACATCATCCGGTTCTACGGCCATGCCATGCAGGGGTTCATGGGCGCGTACCTGGAGAAGAACGTCCAGGCCTTCACCGACGTGCAGACCAAGCTGGCCGAGCAGTCCCAAAGCGTGACGCCCGAGATGTGGGCGCAGTTCATGAGCCTGCAGTCGCCCATGCTCAAGGGCATGATGGGCAACTATGTCGAGCAGTCGCAGACCATGCTGGCCCAGATGCAGGAGCAGATGCAAAAGCAGACGGAGCAGATGCTGGGCGCATTTGGACTGAAAAGATAACCCCCGAGGCGCCTGCGGCGCCTTGCCCTCGGGCGGCGCCGCTAGAGCGGTGGTGCTGCCTTTGAATGGTGGCTACGGGCTGGTGCAGCACCGGTTGCGCAGGTTGCGGCAGGTGGCAATCCTTGCGATGAATCGGCAATCCTGACCGCTCAACGCCGGAACTGGGACAATACGGGGATATGAGCGAAGCAATTGCCCCCACCAAAACACCCAAAGTCGGATTCGTCAGCCTGGGATGCCCCAAGGCGCTGACCGATTCCGAGCTGATCCTCACGCAGCTGAGCGCCGAGGGTTACGAAACCTCCAAGACCTTCCAGGGTGCAGACCTGGTCATCGTCAACACCTGCGGCTTCATTGACGATGCCGTGAAAGAAAGCCTGGACACCATTGGCGAAGCCCTGGCCGAGAACGGCAAGGTCATCGTCACCGGCTGCCTGGGCGCCCGCACGGGTGACGATGGCGGCAACATGGTGCGTCAGATGCACCCCAGCGTGCTGGCCGTGACCGGGCCCCATGCCACGCAAGAGGTGATGGATGCGGTCCATCTGAACCTGCCCAAGCCCCACGACCCGTTCGTGGACCTGGTGCCCGGCAGCTTCGGCATCGCGGGCATCAAGCTCACGCCCAAGCATTACGCTTACCTCAAGATCAGCGAAGGCTGCAACCACCGTTGTACCTTCTGCATCATCCCGTCCATGCGCGGCGATCTGGTGTCACGCCCCATTGGCGATGTGCTGAGCGAGGCCAAGGCCTTGTTTGAAGGTGGTGTGAAAGAGTTGCTGGTGATCAGCCAGGACACCTCGGCCTATGGCGTGGACGTGAAGTACCGCACGGGCTTCTGGGATGGCAAGCCTGTCAAGACCCGCATGCTGGAGCTGGTGCAGACGCTGGGCGAGATTGCCGAGCCCTATGGCGCCTGGGTGCGCCTGCACTATGTGTACCCGTACCCTAGCGTGGACGAAGTGATCCCACTCATGGCCACGGGCAAGGTGCTGCCGTACCTGGACGTGCCTTTCCAGCACAGCCACCCTGACGTATTGAAGCGCATGAAGCGCCCCGCCAGCGGCGAGCGCAACCTGGAGCGCATCCTGCGCTGGCGCGAAGCCTGCCCCGAGCTGGTCATCCGCAGCACCTTCATTGCGGGCTTTCCGGGCGAGACGGAAGAAGAGTTCCAGCACCTGCTCGACTTCGTGCGCGAGGCGCAGATTGACCGTGCGGGATGCTTTGCCTACAGCGATGTGAATGGCGCTGCGGCCAACGAGCTGCCCGGCATGCTGCCGATGGACGTGCGCGAAGATCGCCGTGCCCGCTTCATGGCGGTGGCGGAAGAGGTCTCGATCGCCAGACTGCAGCGCCGGGTGGGTGCCACCATGCAGGTGCTGGTGGACCATGCCCCTGCCCTGGGCCGCAAGGGGGGCGTGGGCCGCACTTATGCGGATGCGCCCGAGATCGACGGCACCGTGCAGCTGCTGCCGCCCGAGAAGATCAGCAAGCAGCTCAAGGTGGGGGAGTTCACCAAGGCACGTATCGTGGGCGTGCAGGGGCACGACCTGGTGGCGCAACCTATCTGATTGCTATTTAATTCATAGCGTTAGACCCGTGCAGCACTGGCGCATTGGCTCTGAATCATAAAAAAAGGCTTCCCGAGGGAAGCCTTTTTCTTTGGGGGATCTCCTGGGAGGGAGAGAGGGCAGCGAGCCCTTGCCGCCCCCTTAGACGCGCTTGCGGTATTCGCCAGTGCGGGTGTCGATTTCGATCTTGTCGCCTTGGCTGACGAACAGGGGCACGGGCACTTCGAAGCCGGTGGCGATCTTGGCAGGCTTCATGACCTTGCCGGAGGTGTCGCCCTTGACCGCGGGTTCCGTCCAGGTGATTTCGCGCTCGACGCTGGTGGGCAGTTCGACCGAGATGGCCTTGCCGTCATAGAACACCACTTCCACGGTCATGCCGTCTTCCAGGTAGTTCAGCGAGTCGCCCATGTTTTCGGCTTCCACTTCGTACTGGTTGTACTCGGTGTCCATGCACACGTACATGGGGTCGGCAAAGTAGGAGTAGGTGCACTCCTTCTTGTCCAGGATCACGTTGTCGATCTTGTCGTCGGCCTTGAACACGACTTCGGTGCCGAAGTTGCCGATCAGGCTCTTGAGCTTCATGCGCACGGTGGCTGCACCGCGGCCGCCGCGGGCGTATTCGGTCTTCAGGACCACCATGGGGTCCTTGCCGTGCATGATGACGTTGCCGGCGCGGATTTCTTGAGCGATTTTCATAGCAAGTTGCTTGGGTTGGGGCCGCTCAACGCGCGGGCTGGCAAACCATCTGGTTTGCGCGCCGGTGCATGTTCTGCGGCGAAAGTGCGCGGGGAGCAGGCACTGACATGCCGCACCTGATTTGCGCAAAGCCTCGGATTTTACCGTTTTTCGGCGACAAAGCCCAAAAGTTGTGCGACGAGGTTGTCCTGCGTCAGCAGGCGCGCACGGGCAGCCAGGGTGCAGGCGGTCCACTCTGCCAGTGTGTTGTCGTCCGGCCATTGCAGCGGCGCGCCGTCCAGCCCGTTCCAGGTCGCGTGGAACTGCCGCAGTGACGCAGGGGCCTGCAGCCAGTCCAGAAAGGCCCAGAGCTTGTCGTGGTGGGCGTTGTCGTGCTGCGGGTAGATCTGCCAGACAAAGGCTTGACCCGCCCACAGCGCACGCACCAGCGAGTCCTCGCCCCGCACCGCATTGAAGTCGCAGGCCCACAGCATCTCATCAAACGCTGGCTGGGGGCGGTGGGGAAGGTAGGACAAGGACAGCAGCCCCCGCTGGTCATGCGCTTGCGGACCTCCTTGGTTCCCGGAGGGCTCGGCCAGCGTCGCCCGCACCGCAGCGGCCGGGCGGCCAGGCGTGACCAGCAGCTCGGTGGGTTGCAGCGCACACTGTTGCAGCAGGTGGGCCAGCGCCGGGGGCTCGTAGCAGAACAGCGACACCCAGCGGCTGCCCGGTATTTCTTCGCCCCTGCCAAACAGTGCCCGGTGCTCCGTGCGCCAGGCGCTGCGGTCAAAAGCCTCGCGCCGCGCCATCAGATGGGGCTCGCGTAGGAGGCCGCCGGTGCCGGTCGTGAAGCCGGGGTAGAAAAACCAGCGCGTCCACCCCGATGCCGGGCCGGACAGGATGGGGGACGGCAGGCGGTGGGTGCGTGCGACGTAGGCCTCTGCAGACAGGTATTCCAGGTTGATCCAGACAGGTTTGGAGCGATTTTGGCCAGAAGCGCTAGTGGAATATGCGCTATACGCTATGAATTCAGGAGCAATATCGCAGCCGAAGGCCTCCACCATCACATCGGGTGGCGGCTCGTTGGGGCCCGGCGGCGGCGCACCCCAGGGCCGCACCTCCACCCCGGGGCAGCCCCCAGGGGCCATCCATTGCAGCGCCGAGGCGTCGTCCACCCACAGGCGCACGCGGTGGCCCAGTGCGGCCAGCTGCGCCACCAGGCGCCAGCACACCCCAATGTCGCCAAAGTTGTCGATCACGCGGCAGAACACATCCCACTGCAGGGGCTGGCGGTCGGGGGTCATGGTGTGGCGGGCTGCGTGCGCAAGTGGTCCACCAGCAGCCGGGCCACGGTGGAGAGGGATTCTTCCGACCGCACGCACAGCGACAGGCGGCGGTGGGCCCAGGGCTCGTTCAGGGTGACGGTGCGGATCTGCAGCGCGCCCTGGTACAGCCGCGCACTGCCGCGCGGCATCACGCCCACACCCAGCCCGGCGTTGACCATGAGGCACAGCGCGTCGTAGCTGGTGACCTGCATGCGCAGTCGAAGCGGCAGGCCAGCTTCGGCGGATGCGCGGGTGAGCTGGTTGTTGATGGCGCTGTTGGGGTGCGCGCCCACAAAGTCATAGGGCAGGGCGTCTGCCAGCCGCACGGACTTGCGCCGCGCCAGCGCATGGCCGGTGGGTACTACGAGCACCAGCTCGTCGGTGCGGTAGGGCAGCAGCGTCACGCGCTCGCCGTAGTGGCCTTCGTTCAGGATGCCCACGTCGGCCGCGTTCTCGGCCACGGAATGCGCAATCGCGCTGCTGATCTGCTCCTGCAGCCGCACATCCACCTGCGGGTGTTGTGCCAGAAAGCTCTGCAGTTCCCCAGGCAAAAACTGCGTGATGGCCGAGATGTTGGCCACCACGCGCACGTGGCCGCGCACTCCGGTGCCATATTCGCGCATCTGGGTGGCGATGCCGTCCAGGTCATTCAGTACGCCGCGCGCCAGGTTCAGCAGCGCAAATGCGGCGGCCGTGGGCTCGGTGCCCTTGTTGCTGCGGGTGAACAGGGCCACATGCAACGCGTCTTCCAGGTCGGCCAGGCGGCGGCTCACGGCCGAGGCGGCCAGGTGCTCGCGCGCGGCGGCGGCAGCGATGGTGCTTTCTTCCATCACGGCCACAAACAGGCGCAGGGAGACGGGATCAAGTTTCATGGGGGCCTGATGGTAACAAGCTGCCATGCCGGTTTGCGATGGCATCTTGTTGCTTGAGCGATTTACGGCCCCGCACACCCTGCGCATCATTCGCCCCGAGCCGCCCCGGCGTGGGGCTGGCCGCAGGAGATAAGCCCACCCATGGATTCCATTGCTTCCCCCGCCGCTTTGCAAGGCGTGCGCGTCATCGAAATGGGCCAGCTCATTGCCGGGCCTTTCTGCGGCAAGACGCTGGGCGAGTTTGGCGCCGATGTGATCAAGATCGAGGCGCCCGAGACCGGCGACCCGCTGCGCAACTGGCGCCTGATCAAGGAAGGCACTTCTGTCTGGTGGCAGGTGCAGTCGCGCAACAAGCGCTCGGTAGCGCTGGACCTGCGGCAAAAGGAGGGGCAGGACATCGCTCGCCAGCTGATTGCAGAAGCCGATGTGCTGGTCGAGAACTTCCGCCCCGGCACGCTGGAAGGCTGGGGCATGTCGCCCGATGAGCTGCACCAACTCAACCCCGGCCTCGTGATGCTGCGCATCTCTGGCTACGGCCAGACGGGGCCGTACCGCGACCTGCCAGGCTTTGGCGCCATCGGCGAAGCCATGGGCGGCCTGCGCCACCTGACGGGCGAGCCCGGCCGCGTGCCGGTGCGCGTCGGTGTCTCGATTGGCGATACGCTGGCGGCGCTGCACGGCACCATCGGCGTGCTGACGGCGCTGTACCACCGCAAGGTCAACGGCGGCCAGGGCCAGGTGATTGACGTGGCGCTGCACGAGGCGGTGTTCAACGTGATGGAAAGCCTGATCCCCGAATACAGCGCCTTCGGCGCCGTGCGCGAGGCCGCAGGCAGCGCGCTGCCGGGCATTGCACCGAGCAACGCCTACCCCTGCCAGGACGGCTGGGTGCTGGTGGCGGGCAATGGCGACAGCATTTTCAAGCGGCTGATGGATGCGATTGGCAGGCCCGACCTGGGCACTGCGCCGGACCTCGCCAACAACACCGGCCGCGTGGCCCGGGTGGAAGAGATCGACGCTGCGATTGGCGCCTGGAGCGCGCAGCGCACTGTGCAGCAGGTGCTGGATGCATTGGGCGCTGCCCGCGTGCCAGCGGGCAAGGTCTACACCGCCAAAGACATTGCCGAAGACCCGCACTATCGCGCCCGCGACATGCTGCTGACCCAGCAGACACGCGACGGCTACAGCGTGGAGGTGCCCGGCATCGTGCCCAAGCTCTCGGCCACGCCGGGCAGCATCCGCAGCAGCGCGCCGCACCTGGGCGACGACACCGATGCGGTGCTGGCCGAGGCCGGGCTCACGGCCGAACAGATCGCGCTGCTGCGCAGCAAGGGGGTGATTCAATGAGTGCATCCAACACGGTGTGGCAGGGCGCAGGCCGCCGCATCCACATGCAGGAAGTCGGCCTGCGCGACGGCCTGCAGATGGAGAAGGCCTTTGTGCCCACGGCCGACAAGATCGCGCTGTGCAATGCGCTGTCGGCGGCAGGCCTGGCCAAGATCGAGGTGACTTCGTTCACTTCGCCCACCGCCATTCCTGCGCTGAAAGATGCCGAGGTTGTGATGCGCGAGATCACGCGCCGCCCCGGCACGGTCTACACCGCGCTGGTGCCCAATCTGCGCGGTGCCGAGCGCGCCATCGAGTCGCGCACGGATGAGCTGAACCTCGTCATGTCGGTCAGCGCCACGCACAACCTGGCCAACCTGCGCATGACGCAGGAACAGTCGTTCGCGGCGCTGGCGCAGGTGGTGGCCCTGGCGCAGGGCGCCAACGTGGCGGTGAATGTGTCGCTGTCCTGCGTGTTCGGCTGCCCCATGGAAGGCGATGTGGCCCAGGCCGATGTGTTCGGCTGGGTGCAGCGCTTTGTGGACCTCGGCGTGCGCGGCACCACGCTGTGCGATACCACGGGCATGGCCTACGCCACGCAGGTGCACCAGCTCACCGCGGCCGCCCGCGCGCGCTGGCCGGGGGTGGAGTTCACCCTGCATTTCCACAACACACGCGGCATGGGGCTGGCCAATGTGCTGGCGGCCATTGACGCAGGCGCAGACCGGTTCGACGCCTCGCTGGGCGGCCTGGGCGGCTGCCCGTATGCACCCGGCGCCAGCGGCAATGTGTGCAGCGAAGAGATCGTGCATGCGCTGGCGCTGATGGGCTATGACACCGGGGTGGATCTGGCACAACTGGTGGCCGCTGCGCAGCAACTGCCTGCGTTCATTGGCCACGACATTCCCAGCCAGATTGCCAAGGCGGGCCCTCGCCTGGCGCTGCACCCGGTGCCTGCGGATTTCGAAGCCATTCGCGAAAGAGCGCTGGCCCGCTGAATGCGGGCGAGCCGGCATTCATACATAACACCAGGAGACAAAAGCCATGACCTTCCCCGCCCCACTGTCCCGCCGCATTTTCACGGCGGCCGTGCTGTGCTCCGCTGCTTTGGCAGCGGGCGCGCAGGACAAATACCCCTCCAAGCCCATCACCGTGGTGGTGCCCCAGGCTGCGGGTGGCGCCAACGACGCCATTGCGCGCGTGGTGGCGCAAAAACTCAGCGAACAACTGAGCCAGAGCGTGATCGTGGACAACCGCCCTGGCGCGGGCGGCACGCTGGCCACCGGCGCCACGGCCCGTGCGCGCAACGATGGCTACACCCTGCTGCTCACGGCCGACAGCGCCCATGTGATTGGCCCTGCGCTGTACAAGAACCCGGGCTTTGACCCGGTGAAGGACTTTGCACCCGTGGCGCCCGTGGCCACTGCGGGCTATGTGCTGGTGGCTCATCCGTCCTTCCCGGCCAACACCGTGGCCGAAATGGTGGCTTTGGCGAAGGCCAGCCCTGGCAAATATGCGATTGCCTCGGCGGGCAACGGCACGCTGAACCACCTGATCGGCGAGATGCTGCAAAAGGCGGCAGGCATCCAGCTGCAGCACATTCCTTACAAGGGTTCCGCCGCTGCAGCCACAGACGTGGTGGGCGGGCAAGTGCCGCTGTCGGTCCAAAGCCTGCCGTCAGCCATTGCGTTCATCAAGGCAGGCAAGCTCAAGGTGCTGGGTGTGGTCAATGAAAAGCGCGTGGCCGCACTGCCCGATGCGCCCACCATCGGCGAGACGATCAAGGGCTTTGGCCAGGCGCCCTGGTATGCGCTGTTTGCCCCGGCTGGCACGCCCGCGCCCATCGTGGCGCAGCTGCAGGCCGAGGTGGCCCGTGCGCTGGAGCACAAGGACGTGGTGGACAAGCTGGCCACCGTGGGCTGCGAGCCCTTCAAGGGCACGGCGGCGCAGCTGGCGGCGCTGGTGCAGTCTGACCTGCCCAAGTGGAGCCGCGTGGTCAAGGACACGGGTGCCACGGTGGATTGATCGGGGGCTTTCTCTGCGCCTTTTTTTGCCTCTCGCAACTCAGATTTTTTGACAACAACGACAACGACGGAGACATCCCTTTCATGAAAACCACCCGCAAGCAGTTCACCACCCTCGCCCTGGCCGCACTGGCCATCGGCTTCATCGGCCACGCAGCGGCACAAGGCGCTTACCCGTCCAAGAACGTCACCATGGTGGTGCCCACCGCCGCAGGCGGCACCACCGACCTGTCGGCCCGCATGCTGGCGCAAGCGCTGGCGCCGGTGCTGGGCCAGTCGGTCATCGTGGACAACAAGGGCGGGGGCAACGGCAACATTGCCGCCAGCGCCGTCAAGCGGGCCGAGGCCGATGGCTACACGCTGCTGATGCAGTACTCGGGCTACCACGTCATCTCGCCCCACATCACCAAACAAAAGCAGTGGGAGCAGGGTGACTTCCAACCCGTGGCCAACGTGATCTCGGCCCCGCAGATCATCGTGGTGCGTGCCGACCTGCCGGTGAAAACGCTGCCCGAGCTGATCGCCTACGCCAAGGCCCACCCCGGCAAGCTCAACTATGCCTCGTCGGGCAACGGGTCGCTGCAGCACGTGACCGGTGCCATGCTGGAGCAGCAGGGCGCCATCAAGATGGTCCACGTGCCCTACAAAGGCACGGGCCCGGCGCTGCAGGACCTGCTGGGCGGCCAGGTGGACCTGACCTTTGGCACTGCACCGCCGTTCATGCCCCACATCGCCAGCGGCAAGCTGCGCGTGCTGGCCGTAACGGGCAAGCAGCGCCTGCCCAGCCTGCCTGATGTGCCCACCACCGCAGAGGCGGGCTACCCCAAGGTCGATGCCACCTCATGGTTTGCGGTGTTTGCCCCCGCCACCGTGCCTAAGGCCGTGGTGGACAAGCTGACGGCCGACATCCGCACCGTGGTGCAGAACGCGGCCTTCCAGCAAAAGGCGCAGGAGCAGGGCGCCACGGCCGACTACCAGACCCCGGCGCAGTTGGGTGACAAGGTGAAGGCCGATCTGGCCAACTGGGCGCAGGTGGTGAAGACCTCGAAGATCGAGGCGGAGTGACCGGGGTACGGTGATTTTTTGATAAAAATGGCTGCAAGCGCTGGTTGAATATGCGCTGGTAGCTATTTTTTTGATAGTGAATAGGGCAGGCTGCGCACGGGGCCACAATACGCGCCATGTCTGATGTGCATTCCGAAGAACTCCTGGCGCAGGTGGCTGCGCTGCCCGCGCTGCCGGGTGTGTACCGCTATTTCGACGCGCAGGATGCGCTGCTGTATGTGGGCAAGGCGCTCAACCTTAAGCGCCGGGTGTCCAGCTACTTCCAGAAGAACCATGGTGGCACCCGCATTGGCCACATGGTCAGCAAGATCGTGCGCATGGAGACCACGGTGGTGCGCTCCGAGGCCGAGGCGCTGCTGCTGGAAAACAACCTTATCAAGACGTTGAACCCCAAGTTCAACATCCTGTTCCGCGACGACAAGAGCTACCCCTATCTCAAGATCACCGGCACACCGGGCGCCCACACGCGGAGCGATGCGCCGGGCCAGGTGTTTCCGCGCATGGCCTACTACCGGGGCGCGGTGGACAAGAAGCACCGCTACTTTGGCCCGTACCCCAGCGCCTGGGCGGTGAAGGAAACCATTCAGCTGCTGCAAAAGGTGTTCCGGCTGCGCACCTGCGAAGACACGGTGTTTGCCAACCGCACACGGCCCTGCCTGCTGTACCAGATCAAGCGCTGCACCGGGCCCTGCGTGGACTTGATCTCGCCCGAGGCCTATGCGGCTGACGTGCAGCACGCGGAGGCGCTGCTGCGCGGCGAAACGCAGGAGCTGCTGCAGGCGCTGGAGGCGCGGATGATGGCGCATTCGGACAAGCTGGAGTTTGAGCAGGCTGCCGAGGTGCGCAACCAGATCCAGGCGCTGTCGCGCGTGCTGCACCAGCAGTCCATTGAGACGGTGGATGACAAGGATGTGGACATCCTGGCGGTGCGCGTGCAAGGCGGTCGTGCCTGTGTGAACCTCGCCATGGTGCGCGGTGGCCGCCACCTGGGAGACCGGCCGTATTTCCCGGTCCATGTCGAGGACGCTGCGGCGGTGTTTGAAGAAGAAGGCGGGGACGGTGCGGATGAAACGGTGGCCACCCCGTCTCGCCCGGTTCGCCCTGTGGAGGCCCTGGTGCTGGAGGCCTTCATTGCCCAGCACTACATCGGTGTGCCCGTGCCACCGCTGCTGGTGACCAGTGTGCCGGTGGACAAGGCCTTGCTGGACGCGCTGACCGAACAAAGTGGCTTGCGCGTGAACGCTATCCACCAGCCGCGCGAACAGCGCCGCGCGTGGCTGGACATGGCGCAGAAAAACGCCGATCTGCAACTGGCCCGTCTGCTGGCCGAGGAGGGCTCGCAGCAGGCCCGCACGCGGGCGCTGGCCGAGGCGCTGGATCTGCCGCCCGAAGACCTGGATCAGCTCACCATCGAGTGTTTCGACATCTCGCACACGGCAGGCGAATCCACCCAGGCGTCGTGTGTGGTGTTTCACCACCACAAGATGCAGAGCAGCGAATACCGCCGCTACAAGATCGAAGGCATCACCGGCGGCGACGACTATGCTGCCATGCGCCAGGTGCTCACGCGCCGCTACAGCAAGGTGGTGGAGGCGCAGCGCGAGGAGGGCGGCATCGACTATGCGCAATCGCCCGAGGCGCAAGCCGCAGCCCGGCCCAAGGGCCAGGCGCGTTTGCCAGACCTGGTGCTCATCGACGGCGGCAAGGGCCAGGTGGGCGTGGCGCGTGAGGTGTTCACGGCACTGGGGCTGGACCTGACCCGCATCGTGGGGGTAGAGAAGGGCGAGGGCCGCAAGGTGGGCCTGGAAGAGCTGGTGTTTGCCGACGGGCGCGAAAAGGTCTACCTGGGCAAGGATTCGGCCGCGCTGATGCTGGTGGCGCAGATCCGTGATGAGGCGCACCGCTTTGCCATCACCGGCATGCGCGCGGCACGGGCCAAGGTGCGCGTGGGGGGCGGGCAACTGGAGGAAATTGCGGGGGTGGGACCCAAGAAGCGAGCGCGCCTGTTGCAACGTTTTGGCGGTGTGCGTGGGGTGGCATCCGCGAGCGTGGAGGACCTGGCCACCGTGGATGGCATCTCGCATGAATTGGCAGAAGAAATTTACAAGGCCTTGAGATAAGCCCCATGTGCCGTTCCACGGCCGCGCCGTGACACAATCGCCGCCATGTTCTGGACTATCCCCACCTTGATGACCTGGACGCGCATCGTCGCGATACCTTTGATCGTGGGGGTGTTCTACGCACCGCTGGACCCGGCCACGCGCAATCTCATCGCCACCGTGATGTTCGTGGTGTTCGCGGCCACCGACTGGCTGGACGGCTACTTGGCCCGCAAGCTCAACCAGACCTCGTCCTTCGGTGCTTTCCTGGACCCGGTGGCCGACAAGTTTCTGGTGTGTGCGTCGCTCCTGGTGCTGGTGCACCTGCAACGTGCCGACGTGTTTGTGGCCCTCATCATCATCGGCCGCGAGATCGCGATTTCGGCCCTGCGCGAGTGGATGGCGCAGATCGGCGCCAGCAAGAGCGTGGCCGTGCACATGATCGGCAAGGTCAAGACCACGGTGCAGATGCTGGCCATCCCCTTTCTGCTGTACGACGGGCGCATGTTTGGGGTGATCGATACCGGCGTGTGGGGTACCTGGCTCATCTGGGCCTCGGCGGTGCTCACCGTCTGGTCGATGGTGTACTACCTGCAGAAGGCGTTGCCCGAGATCCGGGCACGCGTCAAATAGTTTTCAAGTCTTTGATGTCTGAAGCGCTCGATATATAAGCGCAGGCAGCTATATTTTCAGGAGCATCTGAATGGCGAAGCATCGCATTGCAGTCATTGCCGGTGACGGCATTGGCAAAGAGGTCATGCCCGAGGGCCTCCGCGTTCTGGACGAGGCCGCCCGCAAGTTTGGCATTGACCTGCATTTCGACCACTTCGACTTTTCGAGCTGGGACTACTACGAAAAGCACGGCAAGATGCTGCCCGATAACTGGAAGGACCAGATTGGCGGCCATGAGGCCATTTACTTCGGCGCGGTGGGCTGGCCCGACAAGATCGCTGACCATGTCTCGCTCTGGGGCTCGCTGCTGCTGTTCCGCCGCGAGTTCGATCAGTACATCAACCTTCGGCCCGCACGCCTCATGCCAGGCGTGATCGCCCCTGTGGTGCGCCGTGACGGCAGCCCGCGCCTGCCCGGCGAGATCGACATGCTGATCGTGCGCGAGAACACCGAAGGCGAATACTCCAGCATCGGTGGCCGCATGTACGAAGGCACTCCGCGTGAGATCGTGATGCAGGAGACAGTGATGTCGCGCCACGGCGTGGACCGTGTGCTGAAGTTTGCGTTTGAACTGGCCCAGTCGCGCCCCAAGAAGCACCTGACCAGCGCCACCAAGTCCAACGGCATCGCCATCACCATGCCCTACTGGGACGAGCGCGTGGCCGAGATGGCCAAGGCATACCCCGATGTGAAGGTGGACAAGTTCCACATCGACATCCTCACCGCCCACTTCGTGCAGCGGCCCGACTTCTTTGATGTGGTGGTTGCCAGCAACCTGTTTGGCGACATCCTCTCGGACTTGGGGCCTGCGTGCACCGGCACCATCGGCATCGCGCCCAGCGCCAACCTCAACCCCACGCGCACCATGCCGTCGCTGTTTGAGCCGGTGCATGGCTCGGCGCCCGACATAGCGGGCAAGGGCATCGCCAACCCCATCGGGCAGATCTGGTGCGGCGCAATGATGCTGGACTTCCTGGGTTACCGCGCCGCGCACGACGCCGTTCTGACCGCTATCGAAACCGTGTTGCAACCCGGCAGTGGTGCTCCGCGCACCCCGGACCTGGGCGGCACGGGCAGCACGCAGGATGTGGGCAAAGCCATTGCTCAGGCACTCGCTGCTCGTTGAGTACGGCTGGCTGCGGGGTGTCAATACGGAGTGCTGCCGATACGGCGTGTTTGAGACAAAAACCCCCGCCAAGCCCTGTCGCAGCGTGAAATACGACTAGAATTCAAAACAACGCTGACGCAAAACAGCGTGTTGTATTGACACTCTGAAACTCGATGGCTTTAATCTGATGCAGCAGCCACTGCTGTGTATGCCAGTCATTCCCCCGCCTGTTCTCCACCAGCCCACGGCTGTGCTTTCAGGCGTGTGAAGACCAGATATCCTCGAGACATTCCATTAACTCTTTTCCGAGAGGCTTCTTGTGAACAAAACCGAATTGATTGAGCACATCGCTACCAACGCCGACATCTCCAAGGCCGCTGCTGCGCGTGCCCTGGAATCCACGATCGAGGCTGTCAAGAAGACTCTCAAGAAGGGCGGCACCGTGTCGCTCGTCGGTTTCGGTACGTTCGCTGTGGGCAAGCGTGCTGCCCGTACCGGTCGCAATCCCCGTACTGGCGCTACGATTAAAATCAAAGCTGCTAAAGTTCCGAAGTTCCGTCCTGGCAAGGCATTGAAAGATGCCTTGAACTGAGGATCAGTTTAGGTGGGGTCCTTAGCTCAGTTGGTAGAGCGGCTCCTTTACACGGAGTAGGTCGGCGGTTCGAGACCGTCAGGACCCACCATCACCGAACAAAGGCGAACGCAAGTTCGCCTTTTGTTTTTTGCCTTCTGAAAGATCGACCATGTTTGAATCCATCCGCAAGCACTCCAAGATCGTGATGATCTTCTTGTTCTTGCTGATCATTCCTTCGTTTGTGCTGGTAGGCATCGACCGCAACTATTTCTCTGAAAAGAGCCCTGTGGTAGCCCGTGTCGATGGTAACAACATCAACCAGACGGACTGGGACAATGCGCATCGCATGGAGACAGACCGCATTCGCGCCCAGTCTCCCTCGGTCGATCCCAAGTTGCTGGACTCTCCCAGCGCCCGGTATGCCACGCTGGAGCGCCTGGTGCGTGACCGTGTGCTGGCGGCTGCCGCGCAAAAGATGCACCTCGTGACCGGCGATGCGCGCCTGGCCCGCAGCCTGCAGGAGATTCCCGCCATTGCGGGACTCAAGCGCCCGGACGGTACGCTGGACGCCGATGCCTATCGCGCACTGGTCGCTGCTCAAGGCCTGACGCCCGAAGGTTTCGAAGCCAATGTGCGCCGCGACATCTCGGTGAACCAAGTGATGGGCGGAGTGATGAGCACTGCATTTGGCGCCGATGCCCAGGTCAAACTTGCGCTCGACGCTTTGTATGAGCGCCGTGAGATCCAGGTGGCCCGATTCAACGCTGCCGACTTCGCCAGCAAAGTCACCCCGACAGATGCAGACCTGGAGGCCTACTACAAGGCCCATCCCGCCCTGTTCCAGCAACTGGAACAGGCAGCCATCGAATACGTGGTGCTGGATCTCGACAGCGTGCGGGCGTCCATCACCCTGGGTGAAGACGACCTGCGTACTTACTACAAAGAGAATGTGGCTCGCATGACGGCGAAGGAAGAGCGCCGCGCCAGCCACATCCTGGTAAACGCTCCCAAGGATGCATCCGCCGCGGACCGCGAGAAGGCCAAGGCCCGTGCCACTGAACTGCTGGCCCAGGTGCGCAAGGCTCCCGGCAGCTTTGCTGATGTGGCCAAGAAATCCTCTGACGACAAGGGTTCGGCCGTTGCGGGCGGAGACCTGAACTTCTTTGCCCGGGGTGCGATGGTCAAGCCCTTTGAAGAAGCTGCGTTTGCGCTGAAAAAGGGCGAAATCAGTGATCTGGTGGAAACCGAGTTTGGTTATCACATCATCCAGCTCACCGACATCAAGACACCCCGCCAGCCCAGCTTTGAAGAACTGCGCCCCACCATGGAAGCAGAGCTCAAGCAGCAGCAGGCGCAGCGCAAGTTTGCCGAGGTGGCAGAGTCCTTCACCAATGGTGTGTATGAGCAGGCAGACAGCCTCCAGCCCGTGGCCGACAAGCTCAAGCTGAAGATCCAGACTGCCAAGGGCGTGACCCGGACCCCTGCCGCAGGTGCTAAGGGCCCTCTGGCCAACGCCAAGTTCCTCGAAGCACTTTTTGCTACCGACTCGCTGCAGAACAAGCGCAACACCGAGGCGGTGGAAGTGGGCCCCAGCCAGATGGCTGCCGGTCGTGTGACCACCTACACCCCTGCATTGACACTGCCCTACGACGAAGTGAAGGCCCGTGTTCGCACCTTGTATGTGGCTGAGAAATCTGCCGAACTCGCACGCAAGGAGGGCGAGGCCAAGCTCAATGCATGGAAGGCTGCCCCATCTTCTGCCACAGGCTTGGCCGCAGCGACCGAAGTCTCCCGCGAACAGACCCAGAACCTGCCGCGTGCCCTGATCGACGCCGCACTGCGGGCTCCCTCCGAAACGCTGCCAGGCTGGACGGGGGTGGATTTGGGCGCTGCGGGTTATGCCGTGGTCAAGGTCAACCGCGTCGTGCCGCGCCAGGCACCGGATGCGCAGCGTGCGCAGCAGGAGCGCCAACAATACGTGCAGTGGTTGGCCACGGCCGAAGGGCTGGCGTACTATGAACTGCTCAAGCAGCGCTTCAAGGTGCAGATCAAAGCACCACGTCCTGAGACAGCGGCAACAGTGACTGCAGAAAATTAAGCGATTTGATGTCCGGGGCCAAAATCCCGGGCTATAATACAAAGCTACGGTGGCTGTAGCTCAGTTGGTAGAGTCCAGGATTGTGATTCCTGTTGTCGTGGGTTCGAGCCCCATCAGCCACCCCAAAATAGCAAAGCGCTGCAGCAGAAATGTTGCAGCGCTTTTTGCTTTGGGGCTGTATGGAATCTCGCCTTGCGCATGCCCCCCTGTGCAGCGTTGAGCGTCAAGGGGGTTTTCTCACCATCAAAGCCCCGCCTCTCGCTCACCACAGCCCCACACGGCGCATACTACATGCTCCACTTTTTGGGAGTTTCTGATGAGCCTTGTGATTCGCGACGCGTCGCCCAGTGAAAAGCGCGGCAACGCCATGTCTGCGGCCTTGGCCAAAGAGCAACTTCAATACGCGGTCCAGATCGTGCGCGACGTGTTGCCGCAGAGCGCTGGCGATGCGGCATTGATTGGCGCCGTGGTGCAGGCCATTGCCATGAATTACGCTGCTGTGCCGCAGCCCAATCGTTAGGGTTGGGGCTGTACGCGGCGAGGTGCTTGATCCACATCCGTCATCCAGCCCGCGCGCGCATTGCTTGGCTGTTCCACACTCGTCAGAACGGATTGATTGGTATGGATGGGGAGATTGAAAGCTACCAGCTGGGCGGCTGGCCCCGGAGGGACTCGAACCCCCGACCTATAGCTTAGAAGGGAATATGTGTCTGGCCTGAGACCCGCATGAATCCTTGATAGTGCCTAAATTTTAGGGTGAAATGTGCAGAAAATGTGCGGATCAACACCCCAGGAAAGGCAATCATGGCGATCACAGTGCGCAAGCGAAAAGACGGCGGAAATTCGTACATGGTGCGGTATGAGCCTCTGGGCCATAAGCCTGTCACGAGGACTTTTCACCTGCGCACCCAGGCGGAAGCGTTTGAGCGCGAAGTGAAGCGGGCAAAGGGACAGGGCACAGTTGATTTGCTCACAGGCTCCGCTCAGAAAGTCACGGTCAGTCAGGCCATTCAGAGTTATCGGGAAAACTATCTGCCTGGCTTGGCCAACGGGGGAAGAGGGCGCAATTCCCAACTGGATCGAGTCGAAGAGGCATTCGGCCGGAAGTTCGTCACCAGTCTGCGCGTGCACGAGATTACCGAGTGGTCAGCAGGTCTGCTCGGTGCTGATTTAAGCGTGCAGACCGTGCATCATCACCTCAACACCCTATCTGGGTTGGTCGAATATGCGCGCCGCTCGATGGGTGTGCATCTGCTCGAAAACCCTGTCCGGTTGGTTGCTCGGCCTAAGCTGGGCAAAGCCCGAGACCGGCGTCTCCGGGGAGATGAGTTGGAGTGGCTAATGAAAGCTGCTCGGCTGTCGCCGCATCCCGACTTAGCGTGCATCATCACTGTTGCGATTGAGACCAGCATGCGGCTCGGCGAATTGCTGGCGATGCGCTGGCCTCTTGTCGATCTACACCGTCGAACTGTCCACCTTCCAACCAGCAAAAACGGCGAATCTCGGACGGTGGCTTTGTCGAGTACCGGAGCAAAGGCACTTGAGGGTCTTCCAAGGCGCTTAGATGGAAGGGTATGGGGGTGGGTGGCCTCTGACTCGTTTGAGAACGCCTGGCGTCGGTGCAAGGCCCGCGCATTGCGCCTTTATTCTGATGCACTACCCGCTGAAGCTCGCGATCAAAATTTCTTAAGCGATTTGCGCTTTCATGATCTTCGTCATGAGGCTACGTCTCGATTATTCGAGAAAGGCTTGGGAATTATGGAGGTGGCGAGTATGACAGGACATAAGAGCCTGTCTCAACTGAGGAAATATACGCACATGGATGCGGAGCGATTGGCAAAAAAACTCGGTTGAAAAGTTCTTCTCGTTTAATGATTTCCTTAATTGAATCAATATGAAAAAAACCGACGACATTGATGCGCTTTTGGATGAAAGAACAGCGCACGTGTTGGAAACGCTGCGCAAATTGCAGAATGTAAGAGTCCAGTTGAAAGAAGCCTCGATGAAAGGAGTAGAGAAAGCAGATGAAATGCTGCTACTGCCTTTAAAAAAAATGAAAGAGGCAACAACCGAACGTGAAAAGAATGCTTGGTTGTTTATTGTTAGTGTCGCTACATATGCATACGAGGTTGCTGTTTCATTTCACGGTGCGATGCTTGGATCAAATGATTTTAGTAGATCAATTGGATTGAAAAATGCAGTTCACAAAATGTATGAGTTCGATGAAATGTTTGCGAGGGAGTATGTTGGAAAAATTAAGGGAATTGCAGCAGATTTTGAGGTGGAGATTCGGATTGAAGATATTCAATCTATCAGAAAAATCTTCTCTAAATCACTTAAAATTCTAAAAAAATATCGTCATGTTAGAAATGTTGCGGGAGGACATTTTGATGCCGATATGCTGAAATATATTGATGCTGTACAGTCGTTAGATTATTTTGAAGTAAAATCTGCAAATATGGTTTTGCAAGATTTTTGCTTTAAAACAGTCGAGTTAGTATTTGTCATATTGCGCCAAGCAAAACGGACTGGTGCTCCAGAATTTAGTGGGAGGCAGGGGCTGTGAGGTTGTCGGTCGAAGCGCCGTAGTTTGAACTCGGCAGGTCGAAACAGGTCGTGGGCCATTTGCGTTGGGCGCTTTACACGAAAAAAGGGGCATCAGAACGAATTCTGATGCCCCTTTGTTATTGCTCTAACGACCTTGAAAAGGTCGCTGAACCGTCAAAGTTCAACCTAGCGACCTCAAACAGGTCACTCAATTTCAAAGTCTGCGATGGAGCAACTTTAAACGGGCTGCTAACGAAGCCCTCCATTGGCATAGGGATTTCAGTTTTCATCAGCGGTACTCCGAGGCAAGAAATTCCTATTGAGCATCTTATGCCCCGTATGCACCAGGAGCACTGAAGGTTTTGTCGCTTGAAATTATTTGCCGCTGCCAGTGAAATTGACCTTTTCATTGATCGAAAAATCTTCAAGCGCAGCGCGCATACGCGATGACATCTTCCATAGATTGCCGGCGAAACGAGTATTTGTTAGGCAAGGGTTGCTATAACGCTGCCATCTGCATCGTTCTTTATTTCCCAATGACCACGCGTGCCATCCCCAAGTCTCATATAAAACCCGTCCGAGGCAAGGCCAGACTTCGCAGTGCATATAACACTGCCTCCCCCAGGTATTGTGAATCCGCCTGTGCCGCTCCAAGAAACACTACCATCTTCACCAATCAGTATTGAGCGATCAACGCATTTTGTTTCAATCTCCATTCCGTTTCTGTCAACAATTGCATGCTCTTGTGAACCCAAGCAGATTAAATGGTCATTGGCAAACCAGGGGGCGAAAGCGATATTGTCACCATTCCCACTCATAGAAACACTGGGATATACTAATCCAGCCAAAACACGATCTTCACCCCTAACTTTTCCCAGCAGAATTCCAGCTAATGCAGATGTGAGGCGATAGTGACTTAGATCATCATCATTGACAGGTCTCATAAGCAGCTCAGCCAAAAAATCCTCTTCCCCTGCCGGACGCTTTGAAGTGCTAGAAAAACCAGGACTAACACCCCACTCTGGAAATTCTCTTTCAGCGCCCAGCATGGTCAAAGAGGCTTTTGAGTAGCCCAAGGCTACAACCATCGCAGACCGGGATAGCTTCCAAGAAGAAATAATTAAATTCATTCCCGTAGTGGCACGAACCTCATATGGCAGAGGTTCCCAAGCAGTGCTGCAATAGAAAACAGGCGCACCCGCAGCATTTAGTCTCTGCCTCGAAGCATAGTTAGCAGGTGGCATATGAAATTGGCTGATATTGTTGGCATGCGCCTTTTCAAACCCCGCTCCTAAGCAACGCGCACGGTACACGAAAGTACCCGAAGGAAGCTCTATGCCTTTAACGGAATATCCCTTCAAAAATTCTTCAAGTCGAGCTCTAAGCTCAGAGTCGTTCAGATCGGGCATCTCTGCCTCAATACATCTGAGTTCAATTTGCTTATTGAAATTCATATATTTAAACCTCAATATATGTATTGCGCCATGGGTAGCGATTTATCACTAAAGGGAGTATTCAGCAATTCTTGCTTGCTGTTCTTCATATTTTTCTTTGTAGCGGACCCATCTGGCATGAAAAGAGAGGTGGTGAGTCATCTCCTTTTTATGAGTTTCAATTAATGAATCATAGAATCTTTTCGCATTGCGCAGTTTATGAAACTTCTGCTCTCCAACGAAATGGACCCGATACGGAATGAGGAAAAATAAATTTTCTATTCTGGTTTCAATATCTTTGGGTCGAGTTGGAGCAATAGGTTCAGGGCATGGAGGATCAATTTCAAAAAACGGATACGCTGCACTCCATCCGAAGTGTTCGTCTGTCCATGCACTGTGCGTGCTCTCCTGAAGGTTCTCGATTTTTCCGCTTTCCTCTTGTATGAACTGGCGTGCAAAAACAATTGAATCTCTAAAAAGCTCCCTTTTTTGCTCTTCGGATAGCATTTTTTCGGCGGTCTTTTTGAATCCAAGCATTAGTGCCTTGAATCCTTCTCCTTGGCCGACATATTTCCATTGAAGCCGCTGAGAAACAGCTGCGGCAGCGATCTTCGCCAGTTCTAAATTGTGAATTTCGCTCTTTAATCTGCTGGCTTCCGCTTGAGCAAAGCGGGCGGAGCTTTCTGCGTCTCTTGCACGACCTTCAAGCATTACATCGGCAAGTGCGTCACCCATCCCCATACGAGACTCCTTTGTATTTCAATATTGCGCATTTAATCTTGAGAAAAGCTGGTCAAACAACTCATCCTCTGCCTGATTGAGCCATGCTTCCAGTTCTGAGCCGCACAGGCCCCGAGCGGGGGTAGTGTCCGCGCCGAACTGTAAAGTCAATGTCTGCAATGTAATCCGCATTTCCTCTTCGCTGCGTACCTGTTTTATCGACATGATCTGCCTTTCTTTGTGCACCGGGCCCCTAGATTCCAAGCCGAGCAACTTTTGTCTGTTGCCCGTGCAAGCGGCCTTTGCTTGCACCGTTCCCCTGAGTTCGTCGCCGTGCCATTCGCGATGCCGGGATTGGATTCCTGCGGGGGGAGGGTTTGTAAAGCGTAGCTTTATGGACTCCCCCCGCAGGAAGCCAAAGCGCCATCGGCGCGGTCCTGGCTTAGCGTTGGCCGAAGAGGCGAAGAACTCAGGGGAACGGTGCTGGGCGCAATCACTGACGGGCAATAGACGCCGCGCGGCGAGCAGCCTGCTGGCCACGCAGTGGCCACCTGCTACGCGCCTGGCGGCGCGGGCCGCCGCCAGGCGGGAATAAGGACTTCTGCATGGCGCGACGCGCCTTGCGGTCTTCGAGGGGGATGGCCATGGCCTTCCCCCTGCATGAGGGATCGTAAGGCGGCCGCGGGCCGTTGGAGACCGCTGGCGGGCTCTACCCGCAGGGCCAGAGCCCGGCCCCGCGCTCGCGCGGGGACATGCCAAATCACAGGAGCCTGTGCAAGCCAGCGGTATACGCAATGGACGCCACACCTGAGGTATAAATCGCCAGAAAAAGAAAACCGGGCAAAATCAATCCGGCCCACCCAATTCCAAATAGGAACCTCCAGCCAAATGACACAGCCCGTTGGCGCTCCAGCTCATTTACTTTAGCCTTAAGGTCATCGCACTCATCTACGAGGCGATTTTTTTCCTTGATCTCAGCTATTTTCGCTTGATCCCTGCATAAAAGGTCTTCACGCTCTATTTCCCACAAATTCCAGGCTTCACGAGCTACTGCCTCAGCAGATAGATCGCTGTCGGCTAAGCGGGCATAGTTTTTAAACGCAAAATGAACAACTGAACTGCGCCATCTGGCCTCCGGCCAGCTCTCAAAGGGCGAGTCTTGGAAGTCATATAGGCCAACTAGCCTTACTAAACTCCTGGGCAGATTACATGCTGCGTCCACTCTTGAGCAAAGAACGAGATTGGTGAGAAAAAACACCGGGCCATGAGCTAAGGTGTAAACACCGCGCGCTCTCTCTTCATTGATGACCATTAAATGGGCGCATTCGTGGATATAGACAGAAGCAATTTCCTCTTTCCTCCAGAATCCAACAGAAATGCTTAGCTGAATTGCCCATTCATAGTTCCAGCGATCCACGCAGCCTGAAAATCTTGTTCGCGGACCGGAAAGGGGGGCAATTCTGACGCCTGGCACCTTCTCGAAACGACATGCTTCAACCGCAGTGGCAAGCATGGTGTTCAGCCATTGAGTCTTACACTCATCCGCCTGAACCAAATGCTTAACGAGCACTGGTACGCTCATAATTCAATCTCCATGCTCGACTTTGCTTCTCCGCTATGGTCATCTGGAGAGCCCTGGCTCGGTAGGTTATTTGAAGAGTCTGGATCGACTTGATGCGCACGCACAAGGAATCCCAACATATCATCGAGTTCAAAGACCATATTTTGATTGATCCACAATGAAAAATTGTGCATATCCTCATCGATAGCAAGCGCAAGAATTTTTAAGATTGACTCTGGCAACTCACCAAAAAATCCAGGTGAGAGCCAATCAATAACAATAGCTTCGCGAGCGTTAGAATCAAGTGTGGGATATTTCTCAAGAAGCATATCGTTGGCGGACTTGAAGTTCGTCATTCGAGTTAGTTTTCCACTTCGCTCGGCCCAGAGGCATGCTAGATAGCATGCTCTCTCAGTTTTTGATTTATCGCGCGTTAGGAGTAGATATTTCGTAAGGTTTTCCATGTCCTGCTGCCGCTCGGGATATTCATCATCTAGCCAGCGCTTAACCAAATCTGACTCTGAATAGTGAACAATACTTTCTTCCCACCAGTATTTATCCAGACTAAGAGTCAAGATATTTTCTTGTTTTAGGTCGCAGTCGTATACTTCGAATCCGGTCGGTGCGCCAGGCTGAAATTCAGTCTGCCAGATAGAAATGCGCTGCTCTTTGGTTAGGCTTCGTTTTTCAATTGTAAAATCCATGATTAAATTTCTCGCTGAATTGAGTTGATTGGAAAATATTCTTCAATGCCGGTCATTAGGCGCGTTGTTTCGGCTGGGAATTTAAATAGTTCACTTACCGCCTCGCCGTAATTAATCGGCGGTGAAATGGTTCTCCACGAACATTTTTCACCGCGCCGATAAACCCGGCGTTGAATAACCCATTTCTCTTCAGAATCAAGGTCTGAGTTCAGAATCATTTGATTTACTCCTTTGGGGGGGGCTGTTTTTCGCTGCTTCGGCCTGGCGCTGTGCGCGCGCCAGCACGCCTGCCGTGTTGATAGGCGCCGCGGCGGGGCTAGTGATCAACGAGGCCAACTCAAGCTCGACGGCGCGGGCCTCCCGGCGCAGCTCATGCATGAGTTGCTGCGCCTCCCGCCCTGCGGACTGGTGCAGCTCGAGATCGTGGGCGCGCCGCGAGTGCTTGCCCCGTCGCAGCCTGGCCGCCCCGACAGGGCCAAGGTGCACGCCGGGGGGGCGGTCAATACCCTGCTCGCGGAGGCTACGGTGGTCCACGTGGGCCGCGAAGCCCGCAGCTGCGAGGGCGTCATTGGTGAGCCTCGCCAGCAGCTCGCGCTTGGCCAGCAGCCAGGCTTTTGGCTTCAGGTCCTCTGTTTTCCTGGCGCCCCCCTGCGCCGGGTTTTTGCCCTTTGGCGAAGCCCGGGAGAACCAAAGCTCCGGCGTCCGGTCGTGGCCGTCGGCCACCCGCTCGCTGACCATCACATGGGCGTGGGGATTGCTGAGTTTCCCGGCGTGAATTGCGGCGAGGTATGGGAGCGGCTCGCCCGAATTGGTGCGCGCCACCCGCTCGCAAAAATCGAGCACCAACGCCACGCGCTGTGCGTGGTTCAGCTCCAAGGGCAAGGCCAGCTCCACCGTCTTTGTGAGGCGCCCATTGGAGCGCTCTTGCAGGTCGGCCGCCCGCCAATATTCAAGGCGCTTGCCGGGACCTGCAGCCCAGGTCGGCATGTTTCCCGACCGGCTGAAAACACAGGGGTCGCTGTCCGCTTTGGCAAAGCGCCCGAGTCGCAAAATGTATGCCGCTGCGGCCGCAGCGGACGCGCCGCTTGCGCGCGTCACCGTGCGCGCGCGTAGATGAAAAATTGCCATGCTTTTCACCTCGCGGCGTGCGGCAGGCAGGAGGTACAGGAGGCGGCACGCCTCCGTCGCACACGGTTTCTCGGAGAGAAACCGGTAAGTGCGCCCTTCGCTTGAAAAGCGAACGGGGGTCGGCAGCGGCGCCTCACGATCCACCTCCGGCAGCAGGGTGCGCCGTACCCGCCGCAGACACCACCGAGCCGACAGGCGAGGTGGGGGCAGGCGGGGGCAAAGCGAGCGGCTGCAGGCTGAACAGCGCACGGTCGTCGGCGCGCGTCAACCAAGCGTCGAATCGCTTGCCTTGAATGCTCAAGCCAGCCACGCCCGACGCGCCGCCGAGCTGCTCCAGCATGAATGCGCCGAGGAGGATCTTGCGGCGCGTTTCTTGGGCTCGGCAGGCCTTGCTGGCCGAAGCACGAGCGCGGGCCGCTGCCTGGCGCTGCTCGGCCTGCAGGCGCGCCAAGCGCTGCTGCAGTTCCTCGATTTTTTTAGTGCGGGGGGTGGTCATTTACCACCTCTCGTCAGCCGCTCTGCTGCCATGCGCTCTCTGATTGCTTGCGCCTCCGCCCTAGCTCGTTCAATCGTCTCCCGACTTGCAGGCGCGGGGGCTTCATCGTGCGTGCCCCCGGGCTGCAAGGCCCGCCGGTCCGCTTCATCGAGGCAGTAGTACCACAGCCCTACGCCACGGATCGTGGCTTCCCTGGCCAACCGCACTGCCAGGGCGCGCGGGCTCCTGATGCCCGCGCCGCCGCGCCCGCGCGCCCGCAGTTGACCGGCCAGCTCGTCGGCGATGGCCTGGCCATGCGGGTGGTACTGGAGCAGCTTGGAAAGATGTTCCTGCTCGGCCTGTGTCAAACCAGATCCGTTGGCAAAGCTGAGTACGGGGGCCGCGCTGCGCGCTGCGTTGTTGTTGTTGTTGTTGTTTTTAGTATTAACAACAACTAACAACTTACCGGTTTCTCCAACTTCCTCGGGCTGTGGATAACTTTTCCGGGGCGTGGCGCTCATGCTGCACCCCCTGCGGACTGCTGAGCATCCTTGCGCGGGCGCCCGCGCCCGCGTTTAGCTGGTGGGCAGACAACAGCCGGGGAAGAGGGCCTCTCCTCGCCCCGCAACCAAGCCATGACCTCGTCGGGGAGCCATAGATAAACGCGCCCGATTCGCCTCGCGGGCGGAGGCAGGAGGTCAGGGTCTGTTTTCAGAATCCGGTGAACGACCGGCCGACTTTTCTTAATGACTTCGGCGAGATCGCCGACGTCCCACGTGAGCTTCTCGCCCGCAGTTGATTTAGCAGCCATGCTGCACCACTCCATCCAAGCAACCCGCGCAGCGGATCGCAGTTGCGCCGCTTGGTCGCACAGCGGCACACCGGTTCCGAAAAACCGGGCCAAAAGCTCGCGAATCAACGCGAGCGCGACCGGGCGGCACAACTATGGATGAGTGGGTGAGTCACCGTCGTGGTGTGACTCGTGCTTCCGGGTGGGTGCCCAATCCCACCTGGCAGTCCAAGATCCTAACCTTGGACGTCCGGCCAAACCATGTCGGCTTGGTAACGGTTAGCGTTAGTTTGACTCGATTGAGGAGTGTGTGTCAACGTCCGCGCCACAAAAAAATGTGCGGAATTTGTGCGGATGCGGGGGTATCCGAAAGTGCTCGAAAGTGCTCGAAAAGCACTGAGTGTATCTCTAACTTGTTGATTTTATTGTGATTGCTGGCCTGCCCGGAGGGACTCGAACCCCCGACCTATAGCTTAGAAGGCTATTGCTCTATCCAGTTGAGCTACGGGCAGATGGATGTTGGCCGGCTGTGTGGCCGGACGGGCTTGCGGAGTGTCCGCATCTGCGTAACGCAGGACGCTAATCATACCCGCCCTGGCCCGTGCTCTTGGCGCTGCTGCAGGGGCGATTTTGCTGCCGTTATGGTGATGCGGTTATAACCGGGCTATCCCCCTTGACTGCCTGCCTCACTGGAGCTTTTGTCCATGCCACACAGCGTCACGCTGATCCACACCATTGCTGCCGCTTTGGGCCTGGCGTTGGTGCTGGGCTTTCTGGCCGCCCGTCTGCGGCTGCCAGCATTGGTGGGGTACTTGCTGGCAGGGGTGGCCATCGGCCCGTTCACTCCCGGTTTTGTCGCAGATGCGGCCCTGGCCAGCCAGCTGGCGGAGATTGGTGTGATGCTGCTGATGTTTGGCGTGGGCCTGCATTTTTCGTGGGGAGACCTGCTGGCCGTGCGAAAGATTGCCGTGCCGGGTGCTGTGGTGCAGATGATCGTGGCGACGTCGCTGGGTATGGCGTTGGCCCTGTGGTGGGGCTGGGGCATGGGTGGCGCCCTGGTTTTTGGTCTGGCACTGTCGGTGGCCAGCACGGTGGTGCTGTTGCGTGCGCTGGAGACCCTGGGGATTCTGGACAGCTACACCGGACGCGTCGCAGTGGGCTGGCTGGTGGTGGAGGATCTCGCCATGGTGCTGATACTGGTGCTGCTACCACCGCTGGGGGGATGGTTGGGAGGCGGCACCGGGGCCGACCTGGATGCTGCGCAGCTCTGGCGCACGCTGGGTTGGACCCTGCTGCAGGTCGGCGCGTTTGTGGTGCTGATGCTGCTGGTCGGGCGCCGGCTGTTTCCCTGGCTGTTATGGCAGGTGGCTCGCACAGGCTCGCGTGAGTTGTTCACGCTGTGCGTGGTGGCCGCAGCGGTGGGCATTGCGTTCGGGTCGGCTGCGCTGTTTGGCGTATCGTTTGCGCTCGGGGCCTTCTTTGCCGGCATGGTGATGCGCGAGTCCGAGTTCAGCCACCGCGCTGCGCATGAGTCGCTGCCTTTGCGCGATGCCTTTGCCGTACTCTTTTTCGTGTCGGTCGGCATGCTCTTCAACCCCGCCGTCTTGTGGGAGCGCCCACTGCAAGTGTTGGCAGTGGTCGCCATCATCATGCTGGGCAAGACGGTGGCCGCTGCGGGCCTGGTGCTGGCGTTCCGTTATCCGCTCAACACAGCGCTCACCGTATCGGCCAGCCTCGCGCAGATTGGTGAGTTCTCGTTCATTCTGGTCGCACTGGGTTCTTCGTTGGGGCTGCTGCCGCCAGAGGGGGCCAGCTTGGTATTGGCGGGGGCCCTGTTCTCCATGGCGCTCAACCCGTTGTTGTTCCATGCCATTGCGCCGTTGCAGGGCTGGCTGCGCGCCCGATCCGCGCTTGCGCGGCGGCTGGAGCAGCGGGATGACCCTTTGGCCGAACTGCCCACCAGCACCGATTCGCGTTACCTCGCGCGGCAGGTGGTTCTGGTGGGGTACGGCCGGGTAGGGCGGCGTGTGGCGGCAACGCTGGCGGCCAACGATATTCCGTTTGTGGTGGCGGAGCAGAACCGGGAGCTGGTGGAAGCCTTGCGGGCCGATGGCGTGGCCGCCGTGTTTGGTGACGCGGTGGAGCCTGCCGTGCTGATCCAGGCCCACATTGCACGGGCCGCCATGCTGGTGGTGGCTACCCCGGACGCGCTGCAGGTGCGCCAGATGATCGAGACGGCGCAGACCCTGAACCCGGGCATCGACATCGTGGTGCGCAGCCACAATGAGGACGAGGCCCAGCGGCTGGTGCAGGAATGCAGCCATGCCCAGGTGTTCCTGGCAGAAGATGCCTTGGCACAGGCCATGGCACGCCATGTGCTGGAGCGTGCCCGGGACCGCCAGGCCCGCGCCACGCTGCCCGCGCCACTGCATGGACCGGCATGATTTGAAAGAAATCTGCCTGTAGCGCTAGAAGAATATGCCTTGGAAGCTATAAAATTGATAGCAATAGTGCGTCTGCAGCCACAGTCGCAGCGCAGCATCCGGGCAGCGTCCTCACGGAGCGTCCCACCTGACCCCGCCAAGAACGCAGACCTCAGCCTCGCGCCATGCAGCGACCTGCCGCAAGGCACGGATCAATCTGTTTCTTCAAACACCAGCGATGGCACGGCCATCACGCGGGCGCTTTGGCCCAGGTCCTGGATCAGGTGGTTGGCAAAGTAGCTGTTCTGCGTGTCGGGCTCCAGCGCTGCCACAGCCAGATTGGCACGCGGCTGGTTCAGGGGCACATAGAAGCTGCCAGCAGGTGCATCAATGGCGCTCCGTACGGCAGACACTTGCACACGCACGATGTCGCCACCACCGGCAATGGTGCCGATCACGTCCTGGCGGTTGCCGGTTTCGCGCCCGGTTTCGCGGTAGCTCTCGGCCAGGACAGAACCGGGCTCTGCCACCCGCATGACCTGGATGCCCAGCTGGCGCAGGCGTTCCACTGCACCGCTGGCGTCTGCCGAAAGCCAATAGCCGCAGGGCCGCGCACGCACCTTGGTGTTGCGCAGCGTCAGCGACGAGTTCCAGTCCACGCGAATGCTGCGATCGGCGCCGGTCTCGGGGTCCAGAAAATCCAGGTCGCGCTGGGTGGGCGTGGCCTCCGCTTCAATAACCACCTGGTCGCGGCAGGCCAGGGCGCTGACGTCGCGGGCCACGAACGAGCGTACCTGCTCCAGGTTGGCCGCCCGCTCGGCGGTGGTCCGCAGCGCGCTGGTGATGGCGGTGACCTGGGCATGCACGCGGCGCTGGATGTGCATGCGACCGATGCCCACCCCACGGGTCTCGATCAGCAGGCTGACCGTGTTCTTGAGGCCATGGACGTTGCGCCCCGTGTCGGGCTGGGTGCCCCCCATGGAGATGCGCTTGTCCTGCAGGTTGGTCGAAGTGGTGTAGTACCAGTCACTCGTCAGGCCCTGGGCCTTGAGGGCCGCCACCATGGGCTGGTGAAACCATTCCTGCGATGCCTTGGTGAGGAACTCCGGATAGTTGGCAGTGGTGGTGTATTGCAGCAGTGCGTCGTAGCGCTGGATGGCGTTGAACTTCTGCAGGTAGCGGCCCACCACGGTGTATTCATGGGCGTCCACGACCAGGATGGGGCGGTAGTCGTTGATGACCTGCGCAATGGCGCGGGCCTCGGGCGTGTTGAGCAACAGGTGGTCGCGGTTCAGGTCCACGCCATTGGCGGTGACGCGGGTGCCCACCTCGGCGCCATCGGGGTTGGCGCGGGGCACCACCACCACGTTGATGCGGTCCAGCAGCGGCTCCAGCAGGCCCTGGGCCAGCTCACGGCCGATGACCAGCAGTGCCTCACTGCCTGCGGGTTCGTCGCCATGCTGCTGGCCGATCAGCACAACGGTGGGGCGGCCGCTCTTGTCCAGGCTGGCAGGGTCTGTGCCTGGGGCACGGGTAAGCAGCAGGCCCTGGATGGGCTCGCCGCGTTGCGAGGTGCCAATCTGCAGCAACTGCGCGCGTGTGCCGCCACGGGGCACGCCGTCGCTCAGCCCGCGCAGCCATTGGCCCAGCTCGGCATTGGTGGTGAAGGCCCTGCGGTCGGCACCCAGGCCGGGTGTGCTGTAGACCACAGAAGGGTTGGGGAACCGCGCGGCCACCGCATCGCCATAGGGCGGCGCCATGGGCGCCTCGTCGCGCACCAAGAGCGGTGCGGACGGGGGCAGGGGGCTGGCCACCACGGCAGCCCGTTGTGGCGGCAGCTGCGAGGGCGTTTGCTGTCCCAGCGGTGCGGGTACCACCGTACCTTGTTGTACGCGCGGCAGTGGCGCGGGGGCGCTGCGCTGCTGGGCAGTGGGGGTGGATGGCCAAGGGGGCAGCGGGGTGCTGCCGCAGGCTGTCAGCAGCAGTGCTGCCAGCGTGGCCGAGGCGGCCCAGCGCGCAATCCGTGGTTCAGGACGGGAAAGCGGGGCGGTATCGGCGCTGCGGCGCAGGAAATTGTGCTGGGTCATGGTGTGGGCTGCCAGAGAGAGCCCCTGTTGTGGGGCGAGTGGGGCGCTTTGTACGTGGATGTTACCTGCGCGCACCCGCCTCTCCTTGTCAGCGTACATCCCGTTGCAAACCCGTGGCGCCGTGGGCTGACGCAGTGATCATCGAGGGGTGTCGCTGGGTGCGGTGGCGTCGGCGGGCGGCGGCGAGATGCTCTGGGCCAGAGGAGAACTGGGCAGTTTCAGGCGCAGCAAGGCGCGCACAAAGCCGTGGTCCGAGCGCGTGCGGTCGCGTCCCTCATGCAGGTGGTCGTTGAAATAATCCACCCGGCGCACATCGCCCACGCTGTTGCGCCCATTGGGCAGGAACTCCTCGCTGACCAGGATCTGGTCCAGCACATAGGGCGCGCCCTGGTGGATGTGGGAGTAGGCCACGTCCTTTTTCAAGGCGAAATCGCCTTGCAGGTCGTACGCATTGAACAGGGCCACATCACGGGCTGACCGGTCGTAGGCAATGTCGGTGGTGGCGCAGATCAGTTGCGTGGTCACGCTGTCGGGGGTGTCGTTGAAGTCGCCCAGCACCACCAGGGGCACGCTGGTGCGGTGCAGCAGGTCGATCACCAGGCACCGCAGCGCCATGGCCTCGGCGCCGCGCATGATCAGCGAGCGCAGCGATGCCAGTGCGACCACCTTGCGGTCGTCCCGGTCCTCGGTGGGCTGGCCTAGGGCATCCTGCAGAAACTTGGGGCGTTTGGATTTGAGGTGGGCAGTGAGGACGTTGAGGGTTTGGCCATGCTTCATCCGCAACGTGGCCACGAGGGGTGGGCGCTCGAAGCGCGTGTGTTGGCCAATGCCAGGCACATCCACCTGAAAGCCCGGTGGGAAGTCGGCAAAGGACTGCAATGCCTCGACCTTGAGCCGCGTGGCCAGGCCCACACGGGGCGTTCCCTGTGCGCCCTGTTGGGTGTCGTTGTTCTCGGCCCCTGGTACGGCGACGAAGTCGTAGCGCAAGCCACCCCGACCCAGTGCCCCTTTGAAGGCCGCGTCGTCCCAGACCTCCTGCACCGCCAGTACATCGGCGTTCAGTGCCCGAAAGCGCTCGCCCAGCCAGGTGATCTTGCGTTCAAACTCGGTTTGGCTGTAGGGGTCCTGGTTCTCGTAGAACAGGCGTCCCGGATTGGCCAGGTTGAGCACATTGCAAGTGGCCACCATGAGGGTGTCCAGCGGTTGGGGGAGTTCGTTGGGGCGCATGAAGGGCGTACAGCGTAGGCGGGGTCACGACGGCTGCACCCTGTATCAACTGGCCTGCAGCGCGCGGCCGGACAGCACTTGCAGCCCGGGTCGGCCCAACTGTACGGCACGGACGAGCGCACGGGCCACCTCCGCCCCGGGGCGGGCACGGTAGTTGGCGGGCAGGACCGGGTTCAGCCACTGAAACAGTTTGAGCGACAGGGACTCTGCGGGCCGGTGGGCTTGTTGCAGCGCCCGGCGTTCGCCCATCAGCAGGGATGGGCGTGCAATGACCAGCGTCTCAAAACCCAGCTGCTGAAGGTCGCGCTCGACCTCGCCTTTGACGCGGTTGTAAAAGATGCGCGACTGCGCATTGGCCCCCATGGCGGTGACCACGCCACAGCGGGTGGCGCCCGCCGCGCGCGCTGCGCGGGCCGTGGCCATCACGGCGTCATAGTCCACCGCACGGAACGCGCTCTGGCTGCCGGCTGCAGCCATGGTGGTGCCCAGGGTGATGTAAACATCATCGACGTGCGGCAAGGCGGGCATCGCCGCAAAATCCACCGCGTGCAGTTGCAGGCGGGGATGGTTCAGCGCTGGCGCACGCCGCCCTTTGGCGTGCAGCACATGGATGCTGGCGCCCGCTGCGTCCGTGGTGTTGGCAGGGGGCGCTTTGCGCGTATCAGCGGTTAAAAGAGCCGCGAGGACCGCCTGGCCCACGAGGCCCGTTGCCCCGGCCACCACCGCCACCCGTGCCTGATCCGCCACCATAGCCGCCACCTCCAGAGTTGCGATACCCACCACCACCACCACCGCCGCCACGGCGGCCGCGTTCAGCCATGCTGTCCACGCTGGTCCGCATGGGGTCGGGCTGACCGCCCGCACCGTGGCCCGAGCTGCGATGGCCTGGGTTGCTGTGACCCAGGTGTGTGCCCAGGTGCGCATTGGCGCGGGGAGGTTGTGCGTCATCGTAGCGATGACCACCGCCGCCTTCGGGGCGTGGGCCTCGGCTGCGCGCAGGTGCCTGGGCGGCGCCGTCACGGGCACCACCCCGACCACCACCCTGGCCTCCGCGGCCGCCGCCGGCTGGACCCTGGGCGCTGCGTGGAGCCCCGCCGCCGGAACGGCCACCACCGCCACCACCGTTGCCTGCACGGGGGCCGCGCTCCCCACCTTGGCCGCCGCCCTGGCCTGCCTTGTTGGTGCGGATGCGCTCCATCATTTCGCTGCGGGCGGCCTTGGCGGCTGCCTGCATCACATCACGGCTCGGGGGCTTGCCTGCGCCGCCCCAGATGGTCTGGCGGCCCATGGCGATGGGTTCCGCCTTCTCTCCGGGTTCTGGGCCAAAACCTTCGATCACCTGGACAGGAATCTGCTGCTTGGTAAAGCGCTCGATGTCCATCATGAAACCTTCTTCGTCCATGCAGACCAGGCTCACGGCTTCGCCCGTAGCGCCTGCGCGGCCCGTACGGCCGATGCGGTGCACGTAGTCTTCGGAGACGTTCGGGATTTCGTAGTTGACGACGTGCGGCAGGTCATCGATGTCGATGCCACGTGCGGCGATATCGGTGGCCACCAGGGCACGGATATCGCCACTCTTGAAGCCCGCCAAGGCCTGCGTACGGGCACTCTGGCTCTTGTTGCCGTGCAAGGCCATGGCCTGCACACCATTCTTGGTCAGGAACTCGGCCACGTTGTTGGCGCCGAATTTGGTGCGCGTAAACACCAGCACCTGGCTCCAGTTGTGTTGCTGGATGATGTGCAGCAGCACCTGCTTTTTCTTGCCGCGGCCCACGGGGTGGATCACTTGCGAGATACGCTGCACCGTGGTGTTGCGCGGGGTGACCTGGATGCTTTGCGGGTTCTTGAGCAGGGTGTTGGCCAGCTCGCGGATCTCGTCGCTGAAGGTGGCCGAGAACAGCAGGCTTTGCTTGTCTTTGGGCACCAGGGCCAGCACCTTCTTCACGTCGTGGATGAAGCCCATGTCGAGCATGCGGTCGGCTTCGTCAAGCACCAGCACCTGCACGGTGGACAGGTCCAGGAAGCCCTGTTGCTGCAGGTCCAGCAGACGGCCGGGGGTGGCCACCAGGATGTCCACGCCGCGCTTGATGCGGTCGATCTGTGGGTTCATGCCCACACCACCGAAGACCACGGTGGAGTTGATGTCCAGGTACTTTCCGTATTCGCGCACCGATTCTTCGACCTGGGCTGCGAGCTCACGGGTGGGGGTCAGCACCAGGGCGCGGATGCCCTTGCCGCCAAACTTGTTCTTGGGTGCCGTGCCTTGCGAGAGGCGGTGCAGCATGGGCAGGGTGAACGCAGCGGTCTTGCCGGTGCCAGTCTGCGCGCCGGCCAGAAGGTCGTGGCCTTCCAGAACGGCGGGAATGGCCTGGGCCTGAATGGGCGTGGGGGTTTCATAGCCCGTTTCGTGCACGGCCTTCAGGATGGCAGGAGCCAGGTTCAGTTCGTCAAATGTCATGTCGTTGGATGCGCCCGTCCGGGGCGCTGGGTATCCGCCTGTCGTGCAACCGGGAGGTTGCTGAGCCAGTCTCAGGCTGATGAGGTTCAGGATTGGGAGCCCGGAAGCGTGGCTTCCTTCGTCCCCAGCAGTGTGCTGATGTGGCGGGCAACTGGAGCCCACAACGGGGGTATTGTCGCATGGACCGATAATCTAGGGTTTGAGAGCGCGTTCGGCGTCTTTTTGGAATGCTCCAAATGGCCCTCTGAACCTGCTCGGATGCAGACTTCCTGCCCACTTTCGCAAGCTAGAACCCTCCATGGCCCAATACGTTTATTCGATGAATCGCGTCTCCAAGACCGTGCCGCCCAAGCGGCAGATCTTGAAGGACATCTCCCTGAGCTTTTTCCCGGGCGCCAAGATTGGTGTGCTGGGTCTGAACGGCTCTGGCAAATCCACGCTGCTCAAGATCATGGCCGGCGTGGACAAGGAGATCGAAGGCGAAGCCATTCCGATGCCTGGCATCAAGATCGGCTATCTGCCCCAGGAGCCCCAGCTCAACTCGGAGCACACAGTCCGCGAAAGCGTGGAAGAGGCCATGGGCGAGGTGTTTGCCGCCAAGGCCAAGCTGGAAGAGGTGTACGCCGCCTACGCCGAGGCCGATGCAGACTTTGACGCACTGGCCGCTGAACAGGCTCGCCTGGAAGCCATCATTGCGACGGCGGGGACTGACTCCGAGCACCAGCTCGAAATCGCTGCCGATGCCCTGCGCCTGCCTCCTTGGGACGCCAAGGTCGGGCTGCTGTCTGGTGGTGAAAAGCGCCGCATTGCGCTGTGCCGCCTGCTGCTGTCCAAGCCCGACATGCTGCTGCTCGACGAACCCACCAACCACTTGGATGCTGAATCGGTGGACTGGCTGGAGCAGTTCCTGCACCGCTTTCCGGGCACCGTGGTGGCCATCACCCACGATCGCTACTTCCTCGATAACGCCGCGGAGTGGATTTTGGAACTGGACCGCGGCTACGGTCACCCCTACAAGGGCAACTACAGCACCTGGCTGGACCAGAAGCAGGCCCGTCTGGAATCTGAAAACAAGGGTGAGGAGGCACGCGCCAAGGCCCTGAAGAAGGAACTGGAATGGGTGCGCCAGAACGCCAAGGGCCGTCAGGCCAAGAGCAAGGCGCGTATCGCCCGTTTCGAGGAACTGAGCGACTACGAATACCAAAAGCGCAACGAAACCCAGGAAATCTTCATTCCTGTGGCCGAGCGCCTGGGCACCCAGGTCATTGAGTTCCACAACGTCACCAAGTCTTTCGGCGACCGTGTGCTCATCGACAACCTGTCCATGACTATCCCTGCGGGTGCCATCGTGGGCATCATCGGTCCGAACGGTGCCGGTAAATCGACCCTGTTCAAGCTCATCGCGGGCCGCGAGCAGCCGGACAGCGGTGAGGTGGTGATCGGCTCGACCGTGAAGATGGCCTTTGTGGACCAGCACCGCGATGCCCTGTCGGACGACAAGACCGTGTGGGAAGACATCTCCGGCGGCCTGGACATGATCAACATCGGCAAGTTCACCATGGCCAGCCGTGCTTACGCAGGGCGCTTCAACTTCAACGGTGGCGACCAGCAAAAGAAGGTGGGCATGCTGTCGGGCGGTGAGCGTGGCCGTCTGCACTTGGCCAAGACACTGATTGCTGGCGGCAACGTGCTGCTGCTGGACGAGCCTTCGAACGACCTGGACGTGGAAACCCTGCGCGCGCTGGAAGACGCTTTGCTCGAATACGCGGGCACAGTGTTGGTTATCAGCCACGATCGCTGGTTCCTGGACCGGATCGCCACGCACATTCTGGCCGCCGAGGGTGACAGCCAGTGGACGTTCTTTGACGGCAATTACCAGGAGTACGAGGCCGACAAGAAGAAGCGGCTGGGTGAAGAAGGTGCAAAGCCCAAGCGGATGCGTTTCAAGGCCCTCAAATAAAGGCCGAGGTCAAGTAGGATTGCATCTGGAAACCTCTTGTCCGATTCCTCCCTCCCACCATGTCCCTGCCCGCATCGCGTCTGAGAGCCGTTTTTCGCGCCTGCGTTGTCAACGCCGTTCGCGGTGGCGAGGCCCTGATGGGGCAGCTCGTCAAGGTCACCCAAAGTGCCTTGACCAGCGAGGAGTCGGCGAGCCGCAACATCCAGCAGCGCAATTTGCTCAGCGATGCGCTGCGGCTGCTCAACGAGCACGAGGCTGCGCTGGTCAAGGGCTATCCCATGGCCTTGCTGGAGATATTTGCCGAAGGCCCTGCGGTCGCCAAGGGGCGCAGTTCGGCCGACGACACCGGCATGGACTTTGGCGAGCTTTCGCTCATGGACGAAAGCGAGATGCAGGCCCAGGTGGAACTGTCCAAGGCCCAGCAGTCTGCGCTGCATGCCACCGACGCCGTACTGGCCGAACTCAACACCCTGGTGAGCGCTGCGCAAGGTTTGCGTAGCGTGCAACCCGAGCGCAACCCTCTGCGGCCCGAGAGCTACATCCGTGCATTGCAGCAGGTGGTGGGTGAGACCGGCGTCTCGGCCGAGGTACGGCAGCTGTGGATGCAGCACATGCGCGACCTACTCGGGAAGCTGCTGGCCGAAGAATACAAAAAAACCGCTCAGAGCTTGCGTGAGCATGGCGTACAGCCGGTGGGCTACGCAGTGCTGGGCACGCCTGCGGGCGGCGGTCGCGGCCAAGGCACCGGTTACGGTGGGTCTGGCTATGGCGGGCCCGGTACGGGTTACGGGGGCGGTTATTCCGGGTACGGCCCCTCAATGAACGCGCCCATGGGCGACTATGGCAACACAGGTTATGGGCGTGGTATGGGCCCCAGCACAGGCTGGAGCGGCGACTCCCAGCAGGGTGCCATGGTGCCCGTGCCCGTTGACGCTGCCGAAGAGGCATTGCTCACGGTCGGCATCCTGCGCCAGATGTTGGCGGGCGGTGATCCATTTGCCCCTCCTCCGGTCTACGGCGCCGTGCCCGCACAGGCGGTGGTCATGCCCAGCGGCGCGGGTCAGCCGGGCTGGGTGGACCCCCGCGCGGGAGCCGCCAGCGCTCAGTCATCGTTGGCCGGGGGCTACTACCCGTCGGGTGCGGCCGCTGAAGCGATTGAAGACATGGCGCAGCTGGAGCGCCTGGTGGGCCGTCTTGCCGGTGGGGGCACGGTCAGCCAGGCGGGCTCTTTGCCCGTGCCTCTCGCAGGCTGGCGTGGGCCTGGCGTTGCGCCGGTGGTCTATGCAGCCATGCCCATGGAGGCTGCTACCCAGTCCACCGCCATGGCGGTGGAGGTGGTGGGGCGCATGATGGCCAACATCTCCCAGGACGCCCGTTTGCTGCCCCCTGTGCAGCAGGCCGTCAAGAGCCTGGAGCCTGCGCTCAAGCAATTGGTGCACCACGACGGCCGGTTTTTTACCGACAGCAGCCACCCTGCGCGCCGCCTGCTTGACGAGCTTACGCAGCGCAGCTTGGCATTCACCGCCGAGACAGAGCCTGGCTTCAGCCGCTTCATGCGACTGGTGACCGAGGCTGTGGGCCACCTGTCTGCCCATGAGGTCAAGGACGCGGGGCCGTTCGACACCGTGCTCAAGGCGCTGCAGTCTGCCTGGGACACCCAGGAGCAAAAGATCAAGGCCCAGCAGGAGGCCGAGCAGAAAGCCAAATTGCAGGCGGAGCAGCGCGAACTGCTGGCCGAGAAGATCGCAGCCGATATCCGCAAGCTGCCGGATGTGGACAAGGTGCCGTCGGACGTGCTGGATTTTGCGGCGGGCCCCTGGGCTGACGTAGTGGCGCTGGCGCAGGTGATGCGCAGTGACGATAGCCAGGAAGATGACCCCAGCGGTTACCTGGCGCTGGTTCCGGTGTTGCTGTGGACTGCGCAGCCTGACCTCACGCGCCAGGAGACGGACCGGCTCAACGAAGCCATCCCCGGCCTGCTGGCCAAGCTGCGCAAGGGCCTCAAAACCATCAACTACCCTGCGGTGCAGACCAGCGCATTCTTGCAGCGGCTCGTGGCGTTGCACCAGGCCGCTTTTGAAAAACCGGCTCCTGCCCCAGTGTCCGCCCCTGCGGGAGAGCCCGAAGTGGCCCCGGAGGCGACAGAGCCGTCCGAATCGGCAGAGGCGTCCGCTCCTGCACCGCAGGACAGTGCCCAGGCGCCGCTGGACACCCCGGACCCTTACGCTGATTTTGTCATCGGGGCCTGGGTGGAGCTGGTGACCAATGGCCGGGTGGTGCGCACCCAGCTGACCTGGGCCAGCCCGCATGGCACCCTGTTTTTGTTCACTGCGCCGGATGCCAGCACCCAATCTATGACCCGCCGCATGCGCGACAAGCTGGCGGCCGAAGGCTCGCTGCGCGTGGTGCCGGCCCAGCCGCCCAAGCCCGCCAAGCCTGCGGTCCGCGCTTCGGGCTCTACGGAAACGGGCGGGGTAGATCGCAAGTCGTCCGAGGGCCGTACGGGCTTCGGCTCCAAAATGGCGCCGCTGTCCAAATCCGCCCCCCTGGCCCCGGCTTCGGGTGCCAAGTCGCCCAAGAATCGCTGATCGCACAGACACGCGCGCTGCGGGTGCCACCTTGAGGCCGCGAGCGGCCTTGTGCAGCTGTAGAGCTGGTCAACGCCCAGTTCCTGCTGCACTCCCTGTTTCCGTCACGCTGTTGTTCGTCATCCCTTCGCCCGGCGTGCTGTGGTCAGCAGATCCACCAGCCCCTTCCGACGCGCGCAGCAGTTTTTTGCGCACCAGGTGGATGTGGTTGCGCAGGGCATACAGCTCGTCCGCATACGACAGAGGCACGCTCACCTTTTCGGCCTGGGCTTCCAGTCCGTCGAGGGTGCGCAGCAGGGTTGAGGGGTCGCTTTTGCCCATTTCCAGGTCGTTTTCGATCTCGCGCAGGCGGCCATACCAGCGGAACACCCGTGACCGCACCCGGAACTGGTAGAGCGGCGGCACGATGCGCGACAGCGGCAGCATGATGGCCAGCAAGATGCCCAGCACCAGCCACATGCGCTCAATCAGGTTGGCCATCCAGAACGGCAGGTAGCGTTGCAGCATGGGCACCGGCTCGTTCATGGCGCGGTCGCCCTCCTTGGCTATCGGCAGCTCGCTGCCGCGCGTGTTGGGAAACTCACGCGCCCGGTTGAACCAGCCCGCGCCGCTGTGCAGCTTTTGTGCGTTCTGGGCAAACAGGGTCAGTAGGGCGGGGTGCGTGCCGTCGCGCGCCAGCAGGGACGTGGTGGTGGCCACGAGCCGAACATCGCGCTGGGGCACGTTGGCCGCGAGGTCCACCACCCCGCGTGGCAAGGTCACGGGGGTGAGGAACGGAAACCGCCTTGCGTAGGCCTCGTGCTGCGCAAAATCCAGCAGCTGCACGCCGGGCGTTTGCAGCAGCATCTGCACCATCAGCGATTCAGGCGCCGAGGCAAATACCAAGGCGTCGAGCCTCCCCGCCAAAAACTCCACCGTCGCGGGCGTCTGTTCCAGGCGCGATAGCTTGACTGCGCTGGGCTCCACCTTATTGGCCTGCAGCAGCCGCTCGATCAGCGTGGGCACGCCGCTGCCCTCCGACCCCACATTGACCCGCCAGCCGCGTAGCTGCCGCAGGCCATCGAGCCGGGGTGCGTTGTGCATGCGCTCTGCTGCATCGGTGCGGTAGAACAGCCACAGTGGCTCTACAAACAGGCTGCCCAGCGATACCAGGTTATCCGGATCATCGGGTTGCAGTTCGGCTGTGCCGCCCTGTACAAAAGCGACATCGGCCTGGCCGTCGCGCAGAAGCTGCAGGTTGTGCGATGAGCCCTCGCTGGGCAGCAGAACCACATCAATGCCGTCCGCCGCCAGCGCCTTCTGGTAGCGCTTGCCAAACTCCTCATAGGCACTTTGGGCAGGGCCTGTGGCCAGGGTCACCGTCTTGGGGGGATTGGGGTTGAGCCACCAATAGGCCAGCACCAGCAGCCCGACCGCCAAGAAGGCGAGGGGGCCTGCTGACACAATCAGATCGCGCAGAGTGAGGAAAGTGTTGCGAAAGGCCTGGGGCATGGGGGATGGACAAACAGAGCGAAACGGGGCGGCGGTATGCCTGGATGGGGTGACGCGGCCCCTGGGTGGACCCGGAGCCATATCTCGCTATCTGCGAGCCGGTGGATTATCCAGGCAGGCGTGGCGGCGACGCGCACCAGCTCCGGGCATCCCGCACCGGGAGTCGCCCAGGTCTCAGATAGCTGGAGGACTGAAACCGCCGGCCAGCGAGGGCTCCTACTGCGGCAGGCGCCTGCGTTGGCGCTCATAGGCCATGCATTCCTGCAGCGAGAGCATGTCGTTCTGGTCCACATCCGCTGCCTCAAAGTAGGCCATGCGTGCCTGCACCACCTCCTTGAACGACAGCTTTCCGTCCCCGTCCTTGTCGGCTGCCGCCAGCCGCCTCAGTTGGCCTTTGCCGATGCGGGGCAATTGGCCCAGCTGGGAGAGATGGACGTAGCCCTCTGCATCGGGCCCCAGGCTGTGCCAGCTCTGCACGATGTCCTGGTGGAACTCGTCCAGCGACACGTTGCCGTCATGATTGAGATCGGCTGCCGAGCAGATGGCCTGCAGCCGGTGGGTGAGGGTTGGCGCCACCGGTTTGTGCGCCTTGGCAGGGCGTGGTGGCGTGGTGGGCGACGATATGGAGGTGTCGGCCGCATTGGCCGCGTGCGTCGTTGTTGCCAGCACCAGGGCGCAGGCGCCTGCACAGATCCAGTGAAGAGTTGTTTGCATGGGACCTCCTTACCACCACCAGCGTTGGCTGGGGCTGCGGTTGCAGGGCCCGACCATGGTGTGTGCCCCAGGGCGGACCTGGCCTGCGTCTACATCCAGGCATTTGCCGGTGAGCTGGCTCACGATCTGCCCACCCGGGGTAGACCAGCTTTGGCTGCGCGAGCCCGAGCAGGACCACAGCACCACCCGCGCGCCGTCCCGTGGGTCGCCTCGGTCCACGTCCACGCACAGGTCGCGCACCCGGATCTCGCCGCCGCGCCCCACCGCAAAACGCTGGGACGCCGTCCCGTTGCATTCGTACACCTGCAGGGTGGTGCCGGGCTGGAATTTGCCACCCCTCACGTCGAGGCACAGGCGGCCGTCCACCCGGATCTCGCGCCCCCAGTCCCCGCCCTGGCCGGGGTAGTCCGGGTACTCGGGGCGACGGTCGTTGTCGTGCCGGTTGTGGTTGGCCAGCAACGCAATGCCGGCAATGGCCGCCACGGCCGCCACAGCTGCTCCGGCATTGGAGCCGCTGCTGCTACCGGATGCATAGGTGCGTGTGATCTTGAAACGTCCCCCGCAACCACCGTTGGTCCACAGCTCGCGATTGGTCAGGTCGTAGCCCCAGGTGCGGTTGAAGCGGCAGGCCCCCTGGGTTTGTTCCACCAGATCCACCTGGGTCACGTCGTCCGCGAGGCGGTAGGAGGTGTAGCCGCCGCTGGACTGCAAATCCACCAACTGGTCCTGCGCCTGTGCCGCCGGGGTACTCACGAGCATTGGCAGGCACAGCAGCCATGCATGTTTCCGAAAGGCCTGGTCTCTCATGGGTTCACTCTCCTTGTTCCGATCAGGGGCCATGGGGATGGGTGTAGTGCAGTGGGCCCCGGCCCAGGGCACCAACCGTCACCGGCATCATAGGACGGTCTGATGCTTGTGCGCCCGGCGACAGGGGCGCCATCGGTTGAAATCTCGCTGGAGCAGCGGGGGCTGTTCGTGCATGATGGCATCGCGCTGGGGCAGCCCCTTGTCTGCCTGTGTACTACCCACCCACCCACTGCCGTGTCCGATGAAACGCTTCTATGTCGTTGCCTCCATCCCACTGCTGCTGGCGGCGCTCATCCCCATTGCTGCGTCCCTGTGGGTGGCCCACCGCCAGGCCAAGGAAGACCAGGTCGCCTATCTGACCTCGTTGGCGGACGAGGTGCTGCGACGCGGCGTGGCCTCGCGCCAGCAGCTGGTGGCGGCGCTCAACGATCTGGACGGAGATCCGCACCCCGCTTGCAGCCAGGCCAGCCTCACACGCATGCAGCAGCTGGTGGGCACCTCGTTCTATCTGCAGGGCATGGGGGCGGTGAGGGATGGAGCGCTGGTCTGCAGCACGCTCACCACGGGCAATGAGGTGGTACCGCTCACCGGCAACCACATGGTCACCTCGACGGGTATCTCCACCTGGATTGGCGCCCGCCTGCCCTTTGCCCCGGAGCAGCCTTTCAACATCTACGCCCGCAACGGCCATGCGGTGATCATTCACCCGGGCATCGTGATTGACATGCCTGTGTTTCATGCGGATGTCGCGCTGGGGCTTCTGATCAGCACGCCCCGGGCGCTGATCCGGTCCAAAGGTCCGCTGGATACCGAGTGGCTGAACCTCTACACGCCCCATGTGAACAACGTGGCTGAAAGCGAGACCCACTACATCGTCTTCCGGGTGTCGAAGGAAAACAATGTGGCGGCGGTCGCGGCGGCTCCCAAGGCGCTGGCCCACGAAGGGCTCAAGGCCCAGGCGCTGATCCTGGCACCCCTGGGGCTGGTGGCCAGTGCCCTGTTTGCGCTGGGCGTGGCGATGCTCACCCGGTGGCAGTTGTCGCCCCGCGTCAGACTGCGGGCGGCCCTGCGTCGGCGCGAGTTCTTCGTGCTCTATCAGCCCATCGTGGATCTGGAAACCGGCCAGTGGGTGGGGGCGGAGGCTCTGCTGCGCTGGCGTCGCCGCAACGGCACCCTGGTGCCCCCGGATGAATTCATTGCAGAAGCGGAGAAGGCCGGGGTGATCGTGCACATCACGCGGTACGTGATGGATGTGGTGCTGGCCGACTTGCCCGAGATGCTCAAGGTACGCCCGGGTTTTCATGTGAGTTTGAACCTCTCGCCCCAGGATCTGGTGGCCGACGGACCCGTGCAGTACCTGCAGCGGCGCTTCAGCGCCATGGAGATGCCGCCGGGCGCGCTCATGCTGGAGGTCACCGAGCGCGGGCTGGTGGACATCGAGGCTGCACGGCCCGCGCTGCAGGCTGCTCGGCAGATCGGTGCATCGATTGCGCTGGATGACTTCGGTACGGGTTACTCCAGCCTGTCCATGCTGGAGTCCATCGACATCGACACCCTCAAGATTGATCGCATCTTCATCGCCAGCATCGGCGCGCAAGCCGCCATCAGCCCGGTGACTACCCACATCATCGAAATGGCCCACATGCTCAAGCTGGCACTGATTGCCGAGGGCGTCGAGACTCAGGACCAGGTGGACTTCCTGATTGCCCGGGGTGTGCGCCAGGCCCAGGGTTGGAAGTTTGCCCGTGCCATGCCGCTGAATGATCTGCTGGCCGGCATGCGCCCGCAGCCAGCCGTTTCACCACGTGGCTCGGCGCAAGATTGATCCCGCCCTGTTGGATGGCGCGGCAGGGGACGGGGGCGCTACTTGATCAGCAGCGCCGATCCGCTGCCGTGAGTACGAAACACCGCCACAGCACTCACAAGGTCATCGGCCTGCCCACGCAGGCTGGATGCAGCAGCAGCCATCTCCTCCACCAGGGCCGCATTCTGCTGCGTGGCCTGGTCCATCAGCGTGACGGCCTCGCCCACCTGCGTGACCCCCGAGCTTTGCTCAGAGCTGGCAGCACTGATCTCCCCCATGAGGTGGGTGACGTTGCGTATGCTGGCAACCACCTCTGTCATGGTGTGGCCGGCCTTGTCCACGAGAGCCGTGCCGTGTTCCACGCGGCCGACACTTTCCGTGATCAACTGCTTGATCTCCTTGGCCGCAGCCGCGCTGCGCTGGGCCAGGTTGCGCACCTCGCTGGCCACCACAGCAAAGCCCCGGCCCTGATCGCCTGCGCGTGCGGCCTCCACGGCCGCGTTCAGCGCCAGGATGTTGGTCTGGAATGCAATGCCGTCGATCACGCTGATGATGTCATTGATCTTGCGGCTGGAGTCGTTGATGTCCTTCATGGTGGCCACCACCATGGCCACCACGTCACCGCCTTGTTGCGCAACGGTCGACGCTGAATGCGCCAGGCGGTTGGCATGGATCGCGTTGTCTGCGTTCTGCTTCACGGTGGAGCCCAGTTGCTCCATGGAGGCAGCGGTTTGCTGCAGCACGCTGGCCTGTTGTTCCGTGCGCATCGACAGGTTGTGATTGCCTTGCGCGATCTCGGCGCTGGCGGTCGATACGCTTTCTGATCCCTGGCGCACCCCTGCCACCAGGTTGGAAAGACTCAGCCGCATGGCTTCCATCGAAGTGACTACCGAAGCGATTTCGTTCTTGCCCTGCGCTACCAGCGGGGTGGCCAGGTTGCCCCGCGCAAACTCCCGCGTTGCCTGGCTTGCCTCGTTCAGGGGCCGGACGATGGAGCGGGTGGTGGCCACACCCAGCACGCAGGCAAACACCACCATGGCCACGCTGAGCAGGATCAGCTGCAGCCGCAGCGATTCAAACTGGCGCATAGATTCCTGGCTGGCACGTTTGCTGATGGCGTCGCTCTCGGCCAGGAAGGCCTCGATGTCGGCCACGAGCTTGGTCAGCAGGGGGCGGCATTGCTCGTTGATTTTCTTGATCGCCGCATCTTTTTCCCCCTGGCTCCCCAGTCGGGTGATCTCCAGCGCCACGGGTCCATAGGCCGCTTCGGTGTTCTTGATCTGGGCCAGCAGCTTGTTGAGGGGGGCGGTTTCAGGCGGGCCGACCTTGAGGGCCTCTTCGACTCCCTGGAGTGCCTTGCCCATGCCTTCATGTGCGATTCCAATGCGACGTGTCTCCGCGTCGGCATCTTCCTTGGAGCCCGCGATCACCAGGTTGCGGGCAGACACGGCCCTCGCATTGGCTGTATCCAGCACCCGGTTGCCCAGGCTTTTGATCACGTTCAGGTGATTGACCTGGTTGTCCAGGCTCTCCTGTGTCATGGACTCGCCACGGATACCCATGATGGCGACCAGGATCAGTGCACAGGTCAGGACAACATATCCAATACCAAGACGCGTTTTGATGCTCAGGTTCTGCAGGACATTCATGCGATGGACCCTCCAGCTGGTGATACGGGATGAGGCGCTTTTTCGGAGCACGCAGGAGCGGCAGGAAACCGGTGTTTACCATTTCGCAACGTGGGGCGCAACACGTTGCCACCGCCACCCTGCGGCGTTCTGGCGATATCGATGCGGCGGTGCGCAGCCGCCGCCTTGGGCACACGATGGTGCACAGGCCCTGATCTTCTGGGGGTTCCGGCGCGCGTCAAGAAGTTTTTGACCGAAAGGTGCGAAAGGCGCGCTGGGCACCCTGCTTGTGCAGGGGTAAGCGAGGGCGGGCGTGACCTGCCCTAACCGCGCACCGCACTTCTGAATGCAGCAGACAGTGCTGCAATGGCATCGCTGGGTCGGCCATCCGGGGCCCGGCTGTGAAGCACCACCGGCAGGCTTGGCAGTGCAGGAAGCCCAAGCCGGGCACCTACGTCCACCGCGCCCCAGGGCAACATGCGGGGTGCCAGTGCGGCTACGCCCAGCCCTGCAACAACAGCTGCGGACACTGCCGCCACGCCGCCGCCCACAAACACCTCGCGCCAGGGGATGGCGGCTGCATCGAGCAGTTTTCCAGCCATCGCACGCACGCCGCAGGGCTCTGCCAGGGTGGCCAGCGGCAGGGGGGCACCAGCGCGGTGCTGCCAGTGAGGCGCGGCAAACCAGCCAAATCGCTCTTCGGCCAGCACTTCGCCATCGCTGCGCCCGGCATGCATGCGGACCATGGCCGCGTCGAGTTCGCGCCGGTCAAAGCTTTGCAGCAGGTCGCCCGACGAGCCGATCCGGATGTCGATCAACAGCTGAGGGTCTTGTGCGTTCATGCGAGCAATCAGTGCAGGCAGTTCAGGCCCGGCGACGTGGTCACTGATGCCGATGGCCAAACGCTGCGGTGCTTCACCCAGCGCAGCCAGGGCACGCTCATGTGCAGCAAGCAGTGCGCGGCCATGGTCCAGGAAGGCGGCTCCCTGGGCTGACAGTTCCACGTACCGGGGGGTGCGCTCCAGCAGCCGGCAGCCCAGCCGGTCCTCCAGCCGCTTGAGCTTGAGGCTCACAGCGGCCTGGCTGGTCTGCATGGCCTCGGCTGCTCGGGTAAAGCTCTCCAGCTCGGCAACACGGACAAAAGCCTCGACGGCATCCAGATCCAGAGGGCGTTGCATGATATGTTTTTGTTATTGTTGATATAAGTATCAATAGCATATCAATATGGATAGCATGGCACCAGCTTTTTCACAAAAGGACCCTCCATGCCGCTCATCCACATTGCCATGCGTGCTGGCAAGCCCGCTGCCTACCGGCAAGCGATTTTCGACATGCTGTACCGCGCCATGCGCGAGACCTTCAATGTGCCCGAGGACGATCAGTTCATGACTCTCACCGAGCACGATGCCGCGAATTTCCGCTACAGCCCGTCGTACCTGGGTGTGGCACGCAGCGACGATGTGGTGTTCATCCAGATCACTGCCAACAACACACGCACGCTGGAGCAGAAGAAGGCGCTGTTTCAGCGCATCGCCCAGCTTCTGGGCGAAAGCCCTGGCCTCAGGCCGGAAGATGTGTTCGTGAACATTGTTGAGGTGGCCAAGGAGAACTGGTCCTTCGGCCACGGGCTGGCGCAATACGCCTGAGGGCTGGCGCGGGGGGGCAGAAGCCGCCAGCTCCGGCGCATGGGACGAAGCCGGCAACAGACGCCAGTCAACCCCAGTCAACGCCAGTCAACGCCAGCCGATGCCAACGGGAAGGAGACGCCACGCACCGTCTGCGTGGCGCATGCCGATTTTTGCGCTTCAGCCCAGATCGGCGGCCGAAGGCAGGTACAACCCCTCGGCGGTAGTGATGGCGCGCGCAGCCCGTGCAGCCCGCGCCGTGGCGATGGCTGTGGCCTCGGCCGCCATGGTGGCCAGCACCATCATGCCCGGGCTCTTGCCGCTGCGGCCCGTGCCCAGGCTGAACAGGGTGTCGCCGTCGGACATGGTGTGCACGGGGTTGATGCTGCGGGCCAGCCCGTCGTGCGCGGCCACGGCCAGGCGGTGGGCCTGCACCTTGGTGATGACCGCGTCAGTGGCGACCACACCGATGGTGGTGTTGGTGCCCGCCAGCAGGGGCTGGGGCGGGTCGCCGCGCAGCAGGGCGCGGCGCGTGTCGCGCAAACGCAGGCCGTCGTCGGTGCGGGCCCCGGCAATCACTTGCGCGGTGTCGGGGTCGATCACGTCGCCCAGCGCATTGCAGGCGATGAGGGCACCCACCGTGACGCCGTCCACGGTGACGGAGGCGGTGCCGATGCCACCCTTCATCGCACGCTGGATGCCGAAGATCTTGCCCAGCGCCGCACCGGTGCCCGCGCCCACGTTACCTTCGGCCGGGTCTGCGGTGGAGGCGGCCTCGCACGCCGCGTAGCCCGCCGCAGCATCGGGGCGCACGCGCATGTCGCCCACCAGCAGGTCAAACAGCACGGCGGCGGGCACGATGGGCAGGCGGCCCACGGCCACGTCGAAACCCACGCCGCGCTCTTCCAGCCAGCGCACGGCGCCGGTGGCGGCATCCAGCCCCCAGGCGCTGCCGCCCGCGAGCATGATGGCGTGCACCTTGTCCACCAGGTTGGAGGGGTGGAGCAAATCCGTCTCGCGCGTACCGGGTGCGGCACCGCGCACATCCACCCCGGCCACAGCGCCCTCGCGGGTGATGATGACGGTGCATCCAGTGGGGCGGCGGGTTTCGGTGAAGTGGCCGACCTCGATGCCGGCCACGCGGGTGATGCTGCCGGCGTCGCCAGCCATTGCGTGTGGAGAACTCATGGCTGGTGATTATGGTGCCCTGGGGCCGGGCGACAGTTGCGCAGCATCAGGGCCCTGGCGCTGCACGTGGAGTCGCGTCAGGGCGCTTTCTCGATCCGCTGGACATGGTAGGCCCCGCTGACCTGCTCGGCCCTAAAACGCACCTTGTCACCGGGTTTCAGGTCACCCACCACGCTGGCGTCGGACACGCGGAACACCATGGTCATGGGCGGCATCTCCAGGTTCTTGATCTCGCCGTGTTTGAGGGTCAGGCGCAGGGTGCGCGGGTCCCAGCGGGTGATTTCGCCTTCGCTCAGCTCCGCCTGTGGCGCGGACGGTGCGGTGGCGGCGGGGTGGTGGCTGCTGTGGCTGTCTGCGGCAGCCCCTGCGGGCGCCTGCGCCAGGGCGGGCCCTGCAACCAGGACAAACAGGGCGGCAGCCAGCGGGATGGAGTAGAGGTGCTGGGTCATGTGGATGCCTTTTTGTTGTAGCTGTTGAAGATGCGCGTGCTGCCGTCGTGGGCCACCAGCAGCACGTCGTACGGGTCGCGCCGGTCGCCATACACGGCGCCGTCCATGCCTGGCGATCCCACGGGCATGCCCGGCACGGCCAGGCCCAGGGCCTTGGGCTTTTGCTGCAGCAGCTTGCGCACATCGCTGGCGGGCACGTGGCCTTCCACCAGGTAGCCGCCCACCAGCGCGGTGTGGCACGAACCCAGTTTTGGCGGCAGTCCCAGGCGGGCACGCACGGCGTTGTTGCCGGTGGCATGCACCTTCACGGCAAAGCCGTTGGCTTGCATGTGGTCCACCCAGTCCTGGCAGCAGCCGCAGTTGGGGTCTTTCCACACTTCCAGCGGTGTGGGCGTGTTGGTGGCGGCGCGGGACCCAACCGGCAGCAAAGCGACGGCCAACCCCGCGCTCAGCAGAGGCAGAGTGGTGGCCAGCCATTGGCGGCGGGCAGGGCTGGGGAGCGCGGTCATGGATGCGGATGCAGCCCGAGGGCGTTGGAGGGTCATGGTGTTTCTCCTGGCGTTATGGATGGCGGGGCAGCACGGTGATGGTGCCGGTCATGCCGGCCTGGTAATGGCCGGGGATGAGGCAGGCAAAGTCAAAGCTGCCTGCGCGGTTGAAGTGCCACACGATGTCGCCGGCCTTGCCCGCCGCCACATGGGCCATGTAAGGCTCGTCGTGTTCCATGCCCGGGTGCTTTTTCATCATTTCGGCGTGCTGGTCCAGCTCCGCCTTGGTGCCGATCACGATCTCGTGCAGCACCTGGCCTTTGTTCTGTGCGCGCAGTCGCACGGTGTCGCCCTCGCGCACTTCGATGTGGCGGGGGCTGAACCGCATGTCGTCGCCCATGCGCACGGTGATCGTGCGGCGCACCTGCTGGGCGTCGCCTGCAATGCCCCAGTCCTTTTGCTCTTTGACCACGGGGGCTGTGGAGGTGCGGTGGGGCATGTTTTCATGCCCATAGGCAGAAAAAGTGCCGAATGCGCTAGTGCACATTGCCCAGGCAGCTATGAATTTGATAGTGTTCATGGTGATCGTTGGCATCAATGTTGGTGGCCGCTGGCAGCGGGCTTGCGTGCATTGGCCGCGCCTGGGGCGGTGCCTGGGGTGTCGGTGCGTGCAGGGCGTGGTGTGGCGGCCGGGGCGCCTTGCCATTCAAAGGCCTGGGTGCCACGTGGCTGCCTGAAGTCGCCGGGGTCGGCATAGCTGCCTGCGGGTTGGTCGGCGCGCACCTTCAGGGTGGTGAACATGCCGCCCATCTCCAGCGGGCCGAAGGGGCCGGTGCCCGTCATCATCGGGAAGGTGTTGTCGGGCAGCGGCATCTCCATGGAGCCCATGTCGGCCATGCCGCGCTCGCCCATCACCATGTAGTCGGGCACGATCTTCTGGATCTTGCCGACCAGGCCCCGGTGGTCCACGCCGATCATGGTAGGCACGGCGTGCCCCATGGCGCCCATGGTGTGGTGGCTCTTGTGGCAGTGCAGGGCCCAGTCGCCGGGTTCGTCGGCAATGAACTCCACCTGCCGCATCTGGCCCACCGCCACGTCGGTGGTCACTTCGGGCCAGCGCGCGCTTTTGGGCACAGGACCGCCGTCGGTACCGGTCACTTCAAACTCGTGCCCGTGCAGGTGGATAGGGTGGTTGGTCATGGTGAGGTTGCCCACGCGGATGCGCACGCGCTCGCCCTGGCGCGCCACCAGCGGGCTGATGGCGGGGAACACGCGGCTGTTCCAGCACCAGATGTTGTGGTCCAGCATGGTGTTGACCTTGGGGGTCATGCTGCCGGGCTCCACGTCAAAGGCGTTGAGCAAAAACGCGTAGTCGCGCTGCACCTTGGCGATCTGCGGGTGGCTGCCCTTCGGGTGGGTGATCCACAGGCCCATCATGCCCATGGCCATCTGCACCATCTCGTCGGCATGCGGGTGGTACATGAAGGTGCCGGGGCGGCGCGCCACAAACTCGTACACGAAGGTCTTGCCGGGCTGGATGGCGGGCTGGGTGAGGCCGCCGACGCCGTCCATGCCGTTGGGCAGGCGCTGGCCGTGCCAGTGGATGGTGGTGTGCTCTGGCAGGCGGTTGGTGACGAAGATGCGCACGCGATCGCCTTCGACCACCTCGATGGTGGGGCCGGGGCTCTGGCCGTTGTAGCCCCACATGTTGACCATGAAGCCGGGCGCCACCTCACGCACCACGGGCTCGGCCACCAGGTGGAACTCCTTGACGCCCGCGTTCATGCGCCAGGGGGCGGTCCAGCCGTTCAGGGTGACCACGGGGTTGTAGGGGCGGCCGGTGGGCGGGTGCAGCGGTGGCGCGGTGTCGGCGCTGGACTGTGTGGCGGGCTCGGGCAGCGCGGCCAGGGCCACGCGGCTGACGGAGGCTGCGGCCACGGCCGTGGCGGCGCCAGAAAAGAAATTGCGGCGGTTCATGTCAGTGGCCTTGTGGGGTGGTGGAGGCTGCGGCGCCGGAGGTGAGGCCCTGCAGTGCGCCGGGCGAGGTGCCGGTCAGCGCCAGTTGCAGGTCGGTCTCGGCCAGCCAGAAGTCGCGCTGCGCTTCGATGGCGTTGGCCACGGCCTGCGTGCTGTTGCGCGCTTCGGCCAGCATGTCCCACACGCTGGCCAGCATGCCGTTGTAGCGCAGCGTGGTCTCGTCGGCGATGAGCTGGCGCAGGGGCACCACTTCAGCCTGCTGCTGGCGCGCCAGGTCGAGGGCCGTGCGGTAGGTGAGCCAGGCGGCGCGCACCTCGCTGCGGGCGCGCACGGCGGTGTCTTGCAGCTGGGCTGCGCTTTGCTCCACCTCGGCCTGGGCGCGGGTGCGGGCTGCACCACCCCAGTCGAACAGGGGCAGGGGCAGCTCGATCTCCCAGCCGCGCTTGGTGTCGCTGCGGCCGGTGTCGCGTTCGGTCGCGGTGTTGCGGCTGTATGCCAGCCCAATGTCACCAAACACGGCGCCCGCACGGCTCCAGCCCTGGCGCGTGGCCTGGGTGTCCAGCTGGCGGCGGGCGGCTTGCACGTCCAGCCGCTCGCGCAGCGCCGTGGCTTCGATGCCATCGGCGGGTAAGGCGGTGGTGGGCAGGGGCGGCAGCTGCTGGGCCAGCTGGTATTGGGTTTGCTGCCCCCACAGGCCCATGCGGCGGTTGAGCTGCTCACGCTCGGTGGCGGCGGCCAGGCGGGCGCGGGCACGCTGGCGGGTGGCCTCGTGCAGCACGGCCTGTTCGCGGGCTTGTTGCAGGCGGCTCCAGTTGCCCACCTGCGCCATGCGGTGCGCCAGCTCGGCCCCGGCCCCGGCGGCTTCCACCATGCGGTCGTGCGTGGTGGCCACCTGCTCAGCGGCCACCGCCCGCAGCCAGGCGCGGCGGGTGTCTGCGGCCAGTTGCACCACATCCTGCGCGGCCTGCAGCGTGGCAATCTGCAGGCGTTCGGCCTCGCGCTGGGTGCGCCAGGGTAGGGTGATGAGGTCCATCAGGCCAAAGGCCAGGGTGCGTTCGATCTCACGCTCCTGGCTGTTGGTGAAACGCCCCAGGGTCAGGTGCGGGTTGGGCAGCGTGATGGCCTGCACCCGCTCGGCATCGGCCACGCCCAGCGCGGCCAGCCGGGCTTGCAGGCCGGGGTTGTTGAGCAGGGCAATGCGCACGGCGGCGTCTTGTGTCAGGGGTTGTGCGAGCCAGCTGTCGACGGACTGCTGGGCCTTTGCGCGAGCGCTCGGGTCTGTGGCGGGCAAGGCCGCCTGGGGCACCCCGGCAGTACGGCCCGCAGTGAGGGCCGCGACATCACTGCGCAGGCCGTCGGGCGACACGCTGGCGCAGCCCGCCAGCAGGGTGGCGGCAGCCAGTATGGAGAGGCGATGGGTGCTGATCATGGCTTGCCCTTCTGCTCGGGGTGGTGGGCGGGGTGGGCACTCCCTGGGCTTCCGTGATGCATTTCATGGCGTGTGCCGTGCTGCTTCCCATGCGGCATGCCGTGCTGCATGCCCTGGGGATGGTGTGGCATGGGAGCAGCCGTGGAGGCTGCGGGCGTGGGAGAAGGTGCCGAGCCTTTTTGCGCCTCCCAGGCCACGATGTCCGCATGGCCGCGCGGGAACGCGCCCACGGCCTCGTGCGCCTGCCGCCAGGCCTGGGGTGTGGGCAAGGCGTCCACCAGCGGGGGCTGCGGCGGCATGGCCGTGTACGGCAGGGGGGCCGTGGGCGCATCGGCGCGGGTAGCGTCGGGTGCAGATGGGCCCTGGGCTTGCGCCAGCAAGGGCGACAACAGGGCAAGACAAGCCAGTCGCATCAGCCACGATGGCCCGGGCGACGGCAAGGAGAGAAAAATGGCAGGGGCGCGCATGGCGATCTCCAGACAACGAACGAAAAAACAGTGCACTGCCGCCCGACGAACCCTGTTACTCAGGGGCCATCAGGCTATGGCAGACGCACTTCGGGCGTCGGAGATCAGGCGATGGGTGGTTTGATGGCCAGCGCCGCAGGGGCGCTGTCAAACTGCGCAGAGGCCAGGGGCAGCAAGGCTCCGGCGGGCAGGGGGGCGGGGGTCAGCGATGCGGGCAGGCCCAGCATGGCCGAGTGGCAGATTTCGCAGGCCGAGCAGCTGGCGCTGTGGTGGTCGTGGTCGTCGCCCGATTTGCAGCCCGCATCGGGGTTCTGGCAGGCCGCAGAGTGGCTGGCAGTGTGGTCGATGCCGGGCTCAGCGGCCGGGGCGCCATGGTGGGCGTGGGCGTCGGCGGGTGCCACGCCCTCGGCCTGCGCCAGGGTTGCGGAATGATCGTGGGAATGGCCCTGGTCGTGGGCCATGCCTTCCGCCGTAGGCTGATGGGCCTCGGTGTGCTGTGCGGCGCCTGCAGGAAGCAGCGGAGCCACAATGCCCGCCGCCATGGCCGTGCCCGTCAGGCCCCGAAGGACCAGCACCACCATCAGCAGGAAGAAAAAGCCGCGACGCATCCTTCAATGATACGGCGGAGCCGCTCAAGGTTCCGCAGGTAACCACTTTCTGGCCCTACGGGCAACCCTGCGCAAATCGTGAATGCCTTTTCCGACCATGGGCAGTAACATGTGACGAAACATGTCTGCCCGCTTGCCTGCGGCTGTCGGCAGATATGTGCTCAAGCGTTCTTTCTCTTGCACAGAAAGGTCGGTATGCCCTCATGGGTCGCTGGAATGTGGAGCACCTTGTCCGCGCGGATTCGCTGGCTGGTGCTGTGGGCCACGCTGCCAGCGGTGCTGCTGGTGGTGTACCAGGCACGGGCCCACCGCACAGACGCGATTGCTGCGGCCGAAGAGCGCGCGCTGCAGACCCTGCAGTCGGTGGCTGGCACCCAGCAGCGGCTGATCCAGAACACCCGCCAGTTTCTGCAGCAGTTGGCCGCCATGCCGCAGGTGCACGACCCTTCAGCGTCCCAGTGTGGGCGTTACCTGGCCGAAGTGCTGTCGCTCAATGCCACCTACGTCAACATTGGCGTGCCACGGGCGGACGGCGAGCTGCTGTGCAATGCGCGTCCGCTCAAGGCGCCTGTCAACGTCGCCAACCGCCCATATTTTCAGCAGACGATTTCGGGGCGGGACTTTGCGGTGGGCAGCTTCCAGGTGGACCGTGCCGCCCAGGTGGCCAGTGTCAATTTTGCCTACCCGGTGATACCGCCCGGCACGCAGGAGGTGGTGGCGGCCGCCGTGGCGGTGGTGTCGCTGGAGTGGTGGAGCCGGCGGCTCACCGACCTGGGGCTGCCGGACGGCGCGGTGGCCCGGGTGTCCGACCCTGAGGGGCGCGTGCTGGCGCGTTATCCCCCCGACGCCAGCGAGCTGGGGGCACCGTTTGCCGATGCCGAGTTCCGCGCCCTGGTGCTGCAAACGCCCCAGGGGCAGCGCCAGCGGTACCGCCCTGATGGCGCGCCCGAGCTGGTGGTGTTCCAGCCGCTGATCGAGGCAGGCGGCAAACCGGTGGCCACCATGAGCCTGGCCGTGCCGCTGGACAACCTGTACGCCGCGGCCAACAGCCGCATGTGGACCGAGATGGCGTTCTTGCTGGGCGGCCTGGTGCTGTCATTTGTCGTGGCGCAAGTGGGCGTGCGGCGCGGCGTGATGCGGCCCCTGAGGCGCCTGATGCACGCCACGGACGAGCTGGCCGAGGGGCGCTATGTATCGCGCGTTCCCGCCACGGGCCTGCAGGAGCTGACCGAGCTGGGCCGCCGGTTTGACCGCATGGCCCTGACGCGACAGAAAGCCGAGGCCGAACTGCGCCAGAGCGAAGAAAACCTGGCCATCACGCTGCTTTCCATCGGCGATGGCGTGATCGCCACCGATGCGCAGGGCCGCATCACCCGCATGAATGTGGTGGCCGAGCGCCTGACAGGCTGGCCGTTGGCACAGGCCATGGGCCAGCCGTTGCCCGAGGTGTTCCGCATCATCAACACCGGTACCCGCGAGCCGCAGGTGGACCCGGTACAGCTGGTGATGGACCGGGGCCAGGTGGTGGCATTGAGCAACCACACCACGCTGCAGGCCCGGCATGGCGCCGAGTACCACATTGCCGATAGCGCCGCTCCCATTCGCAACTCCCAGGGGCAGATCGTGGGGGTGGTGCTGGTGTTCAGCGACGTGAGCGAGTCCTACCGCGTGCGCCGCAAGCTGGAGGACAACGAGGCGCGTTTTCGCACCCTCACCGCGTTGTCGTCCGACTGGTACTGGGAGCAGGACGCGCAGTTTCGCCTCACGCATGTCGAAGGCCGGGCCGATGACCGGCTGGTGCAGGAGGCCGCGCTGCACATGGGCAAGACGCGCTGGGAGCTGGCCGCACCGGGCATGAGCGACGCGCTGTGGGAAGAACACCGCGCGCTGCTGGAGCGCCACCAGGAGTTCCGCGACTTCGAGTTCGAGCGCCGCGACCAGCAGGGCTGCTCGTACTGGGTGTCCATCAGCGGCACGCCCGTGTTTGATGACGACGGTGTGTTTTGTGGCTATCGGGGCGTGGGCAAGGACATCTCCGCCCGCAAGCGCGACGAGAACGAGCTGCGCATTGCCGCCATTGCGTTCGAGTCGCAGGAGGGCATGATCGTCACCGACGCGGACACCCTCATCCTGCGCACCAACCGCGCCTTCAGCCGCATCACCGGCTACGGCGCCGACGAGGTGGTGGGCCGCCGCACCAGCCTGCTGGCCTCGGGCCACCATGACAAGGCATTTTTTGATGCCATGTGGGCCAGCCTGGCCAGCACTGGCGAGTGGAAGGGCGAGCTGTGGAACCGCTGCAAGAGCGGCGAGGTGAACCTGCACTTCATGGCCATCACCGCCGTGACGGACCAGCACGGGGTGCTGACGCACTATGTCGCCACCCTCAATGACATCACCCAGAGCGCGGCTGCGGCGCGGGAGATCGAGCACCTGGCGTTCTACGACCCGCTCACCCACCTGCCCAACCGCCGCCTGATGATGGACCGCCTGCAGCAGGCGTTTGCCACCAGTGCGCGCGCTGGCCTGCAAGGGGCGCTGCTGTGCCTGGACCTGGACCACTTCAAGACCCTGAACGACACCCTGGGCCACGACATGGGCGATGTGCTGCTGCAGCAGGTGGCCCAGCGGTTGACGGCCTGTGTGCGTGAAGGTGACACCGTCGCGCGGCTGGGTGGTGACGAGTTTCTGGTGCTGCTGGAAGACCTGGGCGCCCTCGCCACCGACGCTGCCGAGCAGGCGCAGATGGTGGGCGAAAAGATTCTGGCCGCGCTCAACCAGCCCTACCAGCTCGCATCACACCATGTGCACAGCACCACCAGTGTGGGCGCCGTGCTGTTCAGCGGCCAGGCGCAGACGGTGGAAGATGTGGTCAAGCACGCCGACCTGGCCATGTATGCCGCCAAGACCGCCGGGCGCAATGGCATCCGCTTTTTTGACCCGCGCATGCAGGCCGCCGTCACTGCCCGCGCGGCGCTGGAGAATGACCTGCGCACGGCCCTGGAACAGGGCCAGTTCACACTGCACTACCAGGTGCAGGTGGGTTGCGGCAAGCATGTGGTGGGGGCCGAGGTGCTGATCCGCTGGAACCACCCGGCGCGCGGCATGGTGCCGCCGTTCGAGTTCATCCCGCTGGCCGAAGAGACCGGGCTGATCCTGCCCATCGGCCTGTGGGTGCTTCAGACCGCCTGCAGCCAGCTGCGCCGCTGGCAGGACCACCCTGCCACGGCCGACCTGCAACTGGCGGTGAACGTAAGCGCCCGCCAGTTCCGCCAGGCCGACTTCATGGAGCAGGTGGTGGCCGTGCTGCGGCAGACCGGCGCGCGGCCCGACCGCCTGAAGCTGGAGCTGACCGAGAGTCTGGCGCTGGACAACGTGGACGACACCATCGCCAAGATGAATGCACTGCGCGCGCTGGGCCTGCGCTTTTCGATGGACGACTTCGGCACCGGCCAGTCGTCGCTGTCGTACCTCACGCGGCTGCCGCTGGACCAGCTCAAGATCGACCAGAGCTTTGTGCGCAACATTGGCATCCAGCACACCGACGCGCTCATCGTGCAGACCATCATCGGCATGGCGCAGAGCCTGGGCATCGACGTGATTGCCGAGGGGGTGGAGACCGAGGCGCAGCGCGCGTTTCTGGAGCGCCACGGCTGCACGCTGTGGCAGGGCTACCTGTTCAGCCGCCCGGTGCCCATCGAGGTGCTGGAGCACCGGCTGCACAGTGGGCTGGGCTGGCAGGTGTCCACGTAGAAGGTGTGTCTCTGCAGGGCGCTCAACCGCCCTTGGCCGGGGCCTACACCGCCATGTAGCGGCCCGGCCGGTGGTTCATGGCCAGCACCAGGTTGAGCGCCACGGCGCCCGCAATCGACCAGGCCACGCGCACGGGCTCCACCGTCCACAGGGCCAGCAGCACGATGCAGCAGTCCACCGCCATCTGCACCTTGCCTGCGCGCCAGCCGTAGCGGTCCTGCAGGTACAGCGCCGCAATGCCCACGCCGCCCAGGCTGCAGCGATGGCGGAACAGCACCAGAAACCCCGTGCCCGTGATCAGCCCGCCCGCAATGGCGGCATACAGCGGCTGCAACTGCGCGAACTGCAGCAGTTGCGACTGCAGCTCGGTCAGCAGTGACAACAGCAGCACCGCGATGAAAGTCTTGACGGTGAAGGCCCGGCCCAGCTTGCGCAGCGCCAGCCAGTAAAACGGCAGGTTGAGCACAAAGAAGATCTTGCCAAAGCCGATTCCCGTGGCGTAGTGCAGCAAAAACGCCAGCCCCGCCGTGCCACCCGTGAGCAACCCCGCGCTGGTGAAAAACGCCACCCCCACCGAGATCAGAAGCACCCCGGTGAAGATGGCCACGGCGTCTTCCGTCAGGCTGTGGGGCACGACCAGCGGGGCGGGGGCTGTGGGGGCGGCAGGGGAGCGGGATGGCATGGGCAAAGGGCAAAGGGATGAAGGCTGTGCTCGCGGCCCCCGGGGCAGAGGGCGGCGCACAGGCATGGGATTGGACCATGCAAGCCCCATGCCGGGCTTGTCGTGCGTCAACTTCCGGGTGCCAGCTTGCCATCGCGCCGGTCAACCGATCACTCCTGATTTGATAGCTGCCGGCGCATATGATTCAAGCGCTAGCATCGGGTTTTGGCTGAAATTGGGTGGCCGATAGGCTGGCAGCTGTCAACGCACCGTCGATCAGCTGCGTGATGTGCGGCTGCGGCGCCATGGGCGCCAGCGCACTGATCTGCGCCCGGCCCGTGTTGCCGATGGGCAGCCGCGCTAGCGCGTGGCCCAGGGGCACCAGTGCCAGCCGCAGTACCTGTCCGCCGGCCTCGCGCAGGTCGCGCAACTGCAGTGCGTAGCGCAGCATGGCGCTGTGTGACCGCCAATGCAGGGACAGCGTGGTCTGCCCCAGCACGTGCGCGGCCTCCAGCCAATGCCAGCGGGCGGCAGGCGGTGCCCCGGCATCGCGCGCAAACGCTGCCAGCAGGTGGTCGAATGCGCGCTCCCTCTGCAAGGGGTCAGCCATGGGTGCTGCAGCGTGGCGCGCCGCCAGCTGGCGCCAGCGCCGTTGTCGGTGCCGGTAGAACACCTGGGCAAACGCCGCGCTCAGGTGCGTCATCAGCCCGGGCAGGTGGCGCGCGACCACGTCGATGTCGTCGGTATAGAGCGTGCGGCCGTCTGGCAGCGGCTGCAGCGTGATGCGGTGGTCCCAGCGCCGCATCAGCGTGCCCTCGCCGTTGTCGCGCAGCGTGGGCCAGGCACCGGCCTGGGCAGATGGCTCGATGGAGATGCGCACGGTTTGGGAGCCCATGGGCAGCAGCCCCAGCAGCCGCATCTGCAACGGCAGATCACCGGGAGACCAGTGGGTGGGCCAGGGCGCGCCGCCAGGGCGCTTGAACCGCACCAGAGGCGCCGTGACGTGGCGGAACACTGATGTGCTTTGCAGTTGCGCAGCCACCCATTGGGGCGGTGCATGGAGCGGAGTGGACAGGCGTACGCGCATGGATCAGTGCCCGTGTGCTGCGGGGGCGCCGGCGGTGCTGGCCAGCTCCTGCCGCGCGTGGCGGATCACGCTCCAGCCGCCGCTGATGGCCAGGCCCGCCATGACGGCCGCCACCGCCAGGTCGGGCCAGGCCGTGCCCGTGCCCAGCACCCCCAGCGCGGCCGCCATCACGGCCAGGTTGCCCAGCGCGTCGTTGCGGGTGCACAGCCACACGCCACGCATGTTGGCGTCACCCTCGCGCCAGGCGTAGAGCAGGGCGGCCACACCCAGGTTGGCCGCCAGCGCCAGCAGCCCCACGCCACCCATGGTGAAGGGCTCGGGCGGAACCCCTTGCCACACCCCCCAGGCCACCCGGCCGATCACGAACACGCCAAACGCCAGCATGCTGGCGCCTTTGAGCAGCGCGGCGCGTGCACGCCAGGTCAGCGCCATGGCCAGCACCCACAGCGACAGGCCATAGTTGGCCGCATCGCCCAGAAAGTCGATGGCATCGGCCAGCAGCGACGCCGAGCCCGAGTGGGTGCCCGCGCCCAGTTCCACCACAAACATGGCGGCGTTGACGACGAGCGCAATCCACAGGATGCGGCGGTAGCGCGGGTCTGCGCTGGCGGGGACATCGTGGCTGTGGCCGGGGGCGCTGTGGTCGTGGTGGCCGTGATGGCAATGGGCGGACATGGTGTTTTCTCCTGGCGGTTTTGGAAAGCGATGGCATCATTGGAAACCTTAAAGTCACTTGAAGGTCAAGCCCATGGACCCCCACGCTGCACAGTTCCGCATTGGCGAGGCCGCCCAGCAGTCCGGCGTGTCGGCCGCCAACATCCGGTACTACGAAAAAGAGGGGCTGCTGCCGCCCGGTGCGCGCGGCGATAACAGCTACCGCCTGTACAGCAGCGCCGACGTGCACCAGCTGCGGTTTATCCGCCTGTGCCGCGCCATGGACATGTCGCTGGACGAGGTCAGGACCTTGCTGGCGCTGGACTGGGACAGCAAGACCGACTGCCATGCCGCCTGCGACACGCTGGATGCACACCTGGTGCATGTGCGCACGCGCCTGGCCGAGCTGCAGGCGCTGGAGGCCGACCTGCAGGCGCTGCGCAGCCGTTGCGATGGCGCGGACGCCACCTGCCACATCATCGAAGCGCTGCATGCGCGGGCTGACGCGCAGCCCGTGGGCGTCAACGCCCCTCCCGGCCAGGGCAAGCGCCATGTGTGAGCAGTTGTTGTACGGCGTGGCTGCGTGTGTGCTGTTTGCTATTTAATTAATAGCTGCTTGGGCATATGTTTGTAGCGCTACCGCCCGAAAATGGCCCAAATATCTCCAGAAGCCTGCCATGGGCTGCCCTGGCGCATGCCCCCGCTATGATCCGCCCATGATCTCGCGCCTTCCCGGCCTCTCCCTGCCCGAACGTGTGTGGAACACGGCGCGGCGCTGGGCGGTGGCCTGGTGGCGCATCCTGTACCTGGGCGCGGTGGTGCTGGTGCTGGTGTTGTCGCCGTCCAGCTACGGCAAGGGCACCCGCCGCGCGCTGGCCCGGCACCTGTACCTGGACACCGCGCCGGTGCTGCTGGGCTTCACGGTGCTGGCGGCGCTCATCAGCCTGGTGCTCACGCGCATTGTGGTGGTCACGGCGCTGAGCTACGGGCTGTCGCGCTATGCGCTGGAGATGGTGATCCGCGTGCTGGTGCTGGAGCTCATCCCGCTCACAGCCGCCTTGTTTGTGGCCATGCGCTGCACCATTCCCAACGGCTCGCAACTGGCGCACCTGCGGCTCACGGGCCGGTTCGAGGCGCTGCGCCGCCAGGGCTCCGACCCAGTGCGCATCGAACTGCTGCCCCGCGTGATTGCCGGGGTGTTTGCCTGCGTCACGCTGGCTGCGCTCAGTTGCGTGGTGGCGCTGGTGCTGGCGTACCTGGGGGTGTACGGCTTCAACATGGCGGGGCTGCCGAGCTACACGCGCATGTTCGGCCAGGTGTTTTCGCCCAGCGTGACCATGATGTTTGTGCTCAAGACCCTGTTCTTCAGCCTGGCCGTGGCGCTGATCCCCATGGCTGCCGGGCTGTATGACAGCGGCGAACGCACCCAGCCCGACTCGGAACTGGGCGGCCTGGCCCGCATGTTTGCGGTGCTGCTGCTGATCGAGGTGGCCTCGCTCATGGGCAACTACTACTGATGGCCCGCGCCGGTCGCACCCACCCGCATAAACCCACGACATGAACGACCATCCTCCTCCCCCATCGCATGGCCCCGCCGGGGCCGACGCGCCTCCGGTCGAGACCCTGCGCCCGGTGGCCTATCTGGAACTCAAGGCTGCGGCGCTGCTGCTGTTCACCCTGGCCCTCATCGTGGGTTCGGGCCTGTACCTGCTGTATGCGCGGGGTGCTTTTGAGCCCACGCAGACGCTGGTGCTGACGGCCGATGACTCCGAAGGCGTGGTGGTGGGCATGGACATGACCTTCTCGGGCTTTCCCATTGGCCGCGTGCGGCGCATCGAGCTGGCCGAATCGGGCAATGCCCGCATCCTGGTGGACGTGCCCCGCAAGGACGCGCACTGGCTGCGCGAGTCCAGCGTGTTCACGCTGGTACGCGGTCTGGTGGGGGGCACCAACATCCGGGCGTACTCCGGCATCCTGACCGACCCCGCACTGCCCGATGGCGCCGTGCGGCCGGTGTTGCGCGGGGATGCCACGGCGGAGATCCCGCAGCTCATGGCCACCGCGCGCGAGCTGCTGACCAACCTGAACGCCCTGACGTCGCCCGACGCCGCGCTGGGCAACACCCTGACCAACGTCAAGGCCCTCACGGAGCGCCTGAACGGGCCGGGCGGCGCCCTGGGCGTGCTGATGGGCAACGAAGCCGACGCGAAGAAGATTGTGGCCACGCTGGAGCGCACCAACGCGCTGCTGGCGCGCCTGGACGGTATGGCCGCCCGCGCCGACAAACAGGTGTTTGGCAGCGAGGGCAACAAGGACGCGCTGGTGCCCGAGGTGCGCGCCACCGTGGCCCAGCTCAATGGTTTGTTGTCCGACACCCGCACCAGCCTCAAGAAGGTGGATGCCGTGCTGGTGGAGGCCCAGGCCATTGGCGCCAATGCCCGCGAAGCCACGACGGACCTGGGCGCGCTGCGCGCCGAGGTGGAAAGCAATCTGCGCAAGGTGGAAAGCCTGGTCAACGAGATCAACCGCAAATGGCCCTTTGCACGCGACACGGAGCTGAAGCTGCCATGAACCCCTCTGCTGCACCTCGTTTGCGGGCTGCATTGCGGCTCCTGTCCATCGGCTGTGCCTTCGCATTGGCTGCGTGTTCCAGCCAACCCCCGGTGCCTGACTGGCAGATGAACGCCCAGGGTGCGTCCCAGAAGGCCATCGAGGCCTACCTGTCCGGCAACGCGCGCGTGGAGAAGCTCGAATGGGACCGGGCCCGCGCCGAAGTGGCGCGCACGGGGCGCCTCGATCTGCTGGCGCGCCTGGAGCTGATGCGCTGCGCGGCCCAGGTGGCGAGTCTGGTCACCGAACCGTGCGAGCGTTTTGAGGCCTTGCGCGCCGACGCCGCTGCGCCCGAGCAGGCCTACGCCGACTATCTGGCGGGCCGCGTGCAGGCCGGCCACGTGGCCCTATTGCCACCGGCGCAGCGTGCGGTCGCCACGGCAGGCAACGCTGCCACCTTGGCAGGCATTGCCGACCCCCTTTCGCGCTTGGTGGCGGCGGGCGTGTTGTTGCAGACGGGGCACGCCAGCCCGGCAGTCATCGCCACAGCCACCGATACCGCGTCGGCACAGGGCTGGCGCAGGCCGCTGATGGCATGGTTGCTGCTGCAGGTGCAAAGGGCAGAGGCTGCTGGGGACACTGCGGCAGCCGATGCGTTGCGCCGTCGCGTGGGGGTGGTGGAGCAGTCGGGGTCTACGTCTCGATAGCGTTGGCCGCCACGCTAGGGAGGATGCAGGTAACGAGCCGTGGCGCGGGCAAAAAGCTGCCCCAGTTGCTTCAGCAACCGCCACTCAAGCCATTAGCCAGGCCGCCAGAAGCTGCATTGCCGCTGCTGGTGGCGTCGTCAGCGCAGGCGAGCCTGCAACTGGGTCTCGATGTCGTCTCGCTCCATGGCGAACTGCTGGGGGCTGATTTCGTTGGACTCCAGCTTGCGGGCCACAGACAGCAGCAGCACCGTGTTTTCGAGACGTGTGTCTTGTTGCAGGGAGGGGGGCAGGGCGGTCAGGCGGTCAAAGCTTTGCTTGTAAAGCTCGCTCCAGCTCATGGCCCCTGCCTGGGCCTGGGCCCTGGCACCGTCGTACCAGCGCGAGAACTCGTCCAAGGCGTTGTCGCGGGGACTGGAACAGCCCGCCACAGCGGCCAGCAACACCATCGAACCCCAGAATTTCGGGGAGTGAATCAAGGAAAAACGGTTTGCAGAGATGCGAAAACGTGTGGTCACGATCGTCCTCCATTCCAGAATGCCACCGAAAAGTCCCGGTGTGCAGCGCCGAATGGTACTCCGATGCTATGCTTTTTGCTACTGTGTTGCTGTTTGGACCCACACGCGCTGCAGCGCAGCGCCAGCCACTTCTGCACGCATCACAACTCAGTGGTCCAGAAAGCTGGTGGACAAAATCTGGTCGAGCCCGGTAAGCCCGTGCGACATCGAATCCACAGACTGCACGGCCACGTCCGGCATCAGCAATGACACCGCCGCCAGCACTGCCAGCACCACGGTTCCGATGAACGCTATCAACGCGCGCGCTCCCGGCGGTAAGGAATGGCGTTTCATGGTGAAGTCCTTTTGAAAAAAGGGGTGGGGGCCGCAATGACCTCCCGGTGCAACCTCAATGGCTGCTGGCTATGATTTCAGCAAAGTGCCGCAGTTCCGCGTGTAAGACAAGTGCCATAACAGGGCTCCATGGGCAACTGTTACGGCCTGTTGCCTTTACAAACCTGCCAGAAACGTTCCGCGCCCTGCAAGCGTCCGGACGTCCGGTTCAGGGCCTTGAGTTGGAGGCGGATGGAGTGCCAGGCGGACGGATTGCAGAGGGCTCCTGTGGAGCCGTCCAGCGGTCATCGCGGCATGCATAGACCAGGGCTCGGGCGTCTGAATCCAAGCGGTGATCTGGGCAATGGCCTCCTGCTCGATGCCAATGAAGCCGCGCCAATGTTGGCCAGCACCCTCATCACCGATGGGGGTTGGCGACGCCATGGACCACCATGAGCTTTTTGACCGGCGCCCGCGCCAGCTCTCTCAGAATGGCGGGCGTATCGCTGGCCTGGCAGTGTCTGCAGCCGTCCCTGGCATGGTGGTCGACCAGTACCGGGACCTGTATGGCCTGCAGGTCCTGTGTGGGCACTGCACCCGGTGTGCTCCTGCGCACCACGCTGGAGGTCAGCCCCAGCCCCGCAATCGCTGGGTCGTTGACATGAATGGCCATGGCTGTCGCAGACACTGCCATGCGCCGAGCGGGGCGCAAAGTCGCTGATGTTCAGCCCAAAGCGCCGGGGTCCTGTGTGCAAAAAGCCAGCCCCCACAACAAAAAACCCAGGTGACCGGAATCACCTGGGTTGATATGTGGCGGAGAGGGCGGGATTCGAACCCGCGGTGGGGATTAGCCCACACACGCTTTCCAGGCGTGCGACTTAAACCGCTCATCCACCTCTCCGGAGCCCTCGATTATAGCCACAGGATTGGGTGCATTCCGGTCACTGATCGGTATCGCCTGAAAATTTCAGTGGGCCGACACGTTGTCAGCCTGTCTTTTGGGATGTCTGCACCATCTTCATCGCCGAGCCGATCAGCGCCGAAACCTCGGTCATGTTGCTGGGCACGATGAGGGTGGTGGTGGCGTCCGACGCGACTTGGCTGTAGGCATCCACGGCTTTTTCAGCCACCTTGAGCTGCACGGCCTGCTCGCCGCCGGGCTGGCGGATGGCTGCGGCCACGCGTTCGATAGCCTGGGCGTTGGCTTCGGCCACGGCCTTGATGGATTCGGCCTCGCCCTGGGCCTTGTTGATGACGGCCTGTTTTTCGCCCTCGGAGCGGGCGATGAAGGCCTCGCGCTCGCCGGTGGCGATGTTGATCTGCTCCTGGCGGCGGCCTTCTGAGGCGGCGATCAGTGCGCGCTTCTCCCGCTCCGCAGTGATCTGGGCCTGCATGGCGTGCAGGATTTCCTTGGGCGGGGTCAGGTCCTTGATTTCATAACGCAGCACCTTCACACCCCAGTTCAGGGCGGCTTCGTCGATGGCCTGCACCACCTGCGCGTTGATGATGTCGCGCTCTTCGAAGGTCTTGTCGAGTTCGAGCTTGCCGATGACCGAGCGCAGAGAGGTCTGCGCCAGCTGGGTCACGGCCATGATGTAGTTGCTCGACCCATAGCTGGCGCGCATGGGGTCGGTGACCTGAAAGTACAGGATGCCGTCCACCTGCAGCTGCGTGTTGTCGCGCGTGATGCAGACCTGGCTGGGCACATCGAGCGGAATTTCCTTCAGGCTGTGTTTGTAGGCGACCTTGTCCACAAAGGGGATCAGAAAGTTCAGCCCGGGAGTCAGCGTGCCCGCATATTTGCCCAGGCGTTCCTTGACCCAGGCGTTTTGCTGGGGCACGACCTTGACCGAGCGGGCGATGAAGATCACGGCAATGATCAGGATGACGATGGCAATTTCCATGGGAAGCCTTTCTTGGGTGATCGACAGGGAGTCTTCGGTGTTTACAGCGGGTCCACCAGCAAGCGGTTGCCCACCAGCTCGGCGACGCGATGCATGCCAGTAGACGGGGTGACGCCGGGGCGGTGCATGGCCGTCCATTGGGCGCCCCGGTACTTCACGGTGGTGGTGCCGTCGGGGCTCCAGCTTTCGATGAGGATGGTTTCGCCTACGTCCATGTTGACGCTGCGGTCGGCACGTGCAGACGGATCGCCGGGGCGCTTTCTCCGCAGCAGGTAGCAGGCCACGACGGCCCCGCCGCCGACGATGGCGGCCGACACCATCTGCATTGCGGACGCCAGGCCCAGGTGGGCGGCCAGGGCGGCGGCTACCAGCCCCAAGGCCACCATCAGCAAATAGAACGTGCCGGTGAGCAGTTCTGCCACGACCACGGCCCCTGCTGCCAGCCACCAGATGGTGGATGCCTCCATGTAGAACCTCCTTGTGTGGTTGTGTTTAGTGCACCACATTCTGGGTCAAAAGGATGGCAGTTCAAAGGCGCGTCAACGTTATTCCTTACACTTCGCGCCTATTTCGTTTTTTGGCCGGGCAGGCCACGGCTCCTTGGAGGCTGCGCATGAAGTTTCGCTTTCCCATCATCATCATCGATGAAGACTATCGTTCCGAGAACACCTCGGGGCTTGGCATTCGTGCGCTTGCACAGGCCATTGAGGCCGAGGGCTTTGAAGTGGTCGGGGTCACCAGCTATGGCGACCTCTCGCAGTTTGCGCAGCAGCAAAGCCGCGCCAGTGCCTTCATCTTGTCCATCGACGATGAAGAATTCTCCGAGGGCGAAGGGCTGGACCCCATCGTGCTGAGCCTGCGCAACTTCATTGGCGAAGTGCGCCGCAAGAACGCCGAAGTGCCCATTTATGTGCACGGTGAGACCAAGACCAGTCGCCACCTGCCCAACGATATCCTGCGCGAGCTGCACGGCTTTATCCACATGTTCGAGGACACCCCCGAATTCGTGGCGCGCCACATCATCCGCGAGGCCAAGAGCTACCTGGAGAGCGTGCAGCCACCGTTCTTCAAGGCGCTGCTGGACTACGCCGAAGACGGCTCGTACAGCTGGCACTGCCCTGGTCACTCCGGCGGCGTCGCGTTCCTGAAGAGCCCCGTGGGCCAGATGTACCACCAGTTCTACGGCGAAAACATGCTGCGCGCCGACGTGTGCAACGCGGTGGAAGAGCTGGGCCAGCTGCTGGACCACAACGGCGCCATTGGCGAGAGCGAGCGCAACGCCGCGCGCATCTTCAATGCCGACCACTGCTTCTTTGTGACCAACGGCACGTCCACATCCAACAAGATGGTGTGGCACCACACTGTGGCGCCCGGGGATGTGGTGGTGGTGGACCGCAACTGCCACAAGTCCATCCTGCACAGCATCATCATGACCGGGGCCGTCCCGGTGTTCATGAAGCCCACGCGCAATCACTTCGGCATCATCGGCCCCATCCCGCAAAGCGAGTTCGAGCCCAAGGCCATCGAGGCCAAAATCAAGGCCAACCCGCTGCTCAAAGGCGTGGATGCCAAGAAGGTCAAGCCCCGCGTGCTGACGCTCACGCAGTCCACCTACGATGGCGTGCTGTACAACACCGAGACCATCAAGGGCATGCTCGATGGCTATGTGGACAACCTGCACTTTGACGAGGCCTGGCTGCCGCACGCGGCGTTCCACCCGTTCTATGGCAGCTACCACGCCATGGGCAAAAAGCGCACGCGCCCCAAGCATTCGGTGACGTACGCCACACAGTCCATCCACAAGCTGCTCGCCGGTATCAGCCAGGCATCGCATGTGCTGGTGCAGGACTCGCAGACCACCAAGCTCGACCGCCACCTGTTCAACGAGGCCTACCTGATGCACACCAGCACCAGCCCTCAGTACAGCATCATCGCCAGCTGCGATGTGGCCGCCGCGATGATGGAGCCGCCCGGCGGCACCGCGCTGGTGGAAGAAAGCATTCTGGAGGCACTGGACTTTCGCCGTGCCATGCGCCAGGTGGAGGAGGAGTTTGGCAAGAACGACTGGTGGTTCAAGGTCTGGGGCCCTGAAAAGCTCACCGACGAGGGCATTGGTCGCGCAGAAGACTGGATCATCCGCAGCGACAGCAAGAGCAAGAAGGGCAGCAAGTGGCACGGCTTCGGCCAGCTGGCTGACGGCTTCAATATGCTGGACCCGATCAAGTCCACCATCGTCACGCCGGGTCTGAGCCTGGACGGCAAGTTCGACAAGACCGGCATCCCCGCGTCCATCGTGACCAAGTACCTCGCCGAGCACGGCGTGGTGGTGGAGAAGACGGGCCTGTACAGCTTCTTCATCATGTTCACCATCGGCATCACCAAGGGCCGCTGGAACACGCTGCTGACTGCGCTGCAGCAGTTCAAGGACGACTACGAGAAGAACCAGCCCATGTGGCGCATCCTTCCCGAGTTCTGCCAGCAGCACAAGCGCTACGAACGCATGGGTCTCAAGGACCTGTGCCAGCACGTGCACGAGATGTATGCCAAGTACGACATTGCACGCCTGACCACCGAGATGTACCTGTCGGACCTCACGCCCGCCATGAAGCCCTCGGACGCGTACGCGCACATCGCGCACCGCACCACCGAGCGTGTGGAGATCGACCACCTGGAAGGCCGCATCACCGTGGGCCTGGTCACGCCGTACCCACCTGGCATTCCGCTGCTGATTCCGGGCGAAGTGTTCAACAAGAAGATCGTGGATTACCTCAAGTTTGCGCGCGAATTCGCCAAGCTGTGCCCCGGTTTCGAGACCGACATCCACGGTCTGGTGGAAGTGGAAGACGAGAACGGCCAGGTGCGCTATTACGCCGACTGCGTGGCAGAGCAAGGCAAGACCGGCAAGAACCCCAAGCCACTGGCGACGGCCAAGAACCTGGTGCAGGTGGGCGACGACGGCCCGTACGGGCGCAACGTGTAAGCACGTCTTGGCGCTGGTGTGTGGGTGCACCAGCGTCTCAAAAATCGCTCCCCCGGCTTGGCTGGTGGAGCGATTTTTTTATGCGCTTGAATCCGTTGTGGTGTTGAGGTCGTATTGACTATCAGCCGCGTGATTCTCATGCGGTGACTGTCTTCACAAACCACTCAGGAGATCTTCATGACCCTTCGATTCAACGCCCGCCTTGCCACCATCGCTCTGACGGCTGCCATGGCAGCTGCCGCAATGCCTGCCATGGCGCAGGTCATGGTGGGCGGTGCGCCCATGCTGGCCAGCAAGGACATCATCGACAACGCCGTGAACTCCAAGGACCACACCACCCTGGTGGCGGCGGTCAAGGCGGCAGGCCTTGTTGAGACGCTGAAGGGTCCCGGTCCGTTCACCGTGTTTGCGCCCACCAATGCGGCGTTTGCCGCATTGCCCGCCGGCACGGTGGACACGCTGCTCAAGCCCGAGAGCAAGCCCACCCTGACCAAGGTGCTCACCTACCACGTGGTGGCGGGCAAGTACGACGCTGCTGCGTTGTCCAAGATGATTGCTGACGGCAAAGGCATGGCCAGCCTCAAGACGGTGGCGGGCGGTACGCTCACCGCCAAGGCCAGCGGCAATGCCGTCATGGTGACGGACGAAAAGGGCGGTACGGCGACGGTGACGATTGCCGACGTGTACCAGTCCAACGGCGTGATCCACGTGGTGGACAAGGTCCTGTTGCCGAACTGATTGCGCAACTGATGGGAGGGGCTGCCCGCCCGCTGGCATGGCCGCCGCATCGCAGGGCCGGGATCGGCCAGGGGTCGCTGTGGCCCTGTCAGCGGATCGGCGGCATGTCGTCCCGCATCCGCACAAAACTCGCGAAGCGCGGCACTCCGCTGTCGTGGGTGCCCCGAAAGCGGTAGGTCACCCAGCTACCCACGGGCGGCGGGTGATCGCGCTCGGCGTCGGTCAACCCTGCGCCCAGCCGGAACCGCTGGCCCGAAGGCATCTCCACTACCAGGGCACCCAGCCGCCCCGCGTGGCGGCCTTGGCCGGGCAGATGGGCCACCACGCGGGCCTCGGTGTCTTCGTGGGTCTTGACCTTGATGAGATCGTCGCTGCGTCCTGCGCGGTACATCGATGCGCCACGGTGCAGCATCAGTCCTTCGCCACCCGCACGCACGGTGCGCAGCAGCAACTTCTGGAGTGCGGCGTCACTCGCCACACGCTGTTGTGGCACCGCCTGCACCCAAGCCTGGTCCAGCGCTTCGACCAACTTGTTCAGTGCAGGAAGGCGCTGGTCAAACGTGCCACCATGGGCGGGCAGGTCAAACACCATAAAGCGCATCTCGCGCCATGCGGCATCGTCCGGCCGCTGCTGGCGCACGGTGGACTGGGCGTGGCTGAACCGGCCGCGTCCTGCCCACAGCTCGCCGTCCATGGGAGTTTCAGGCCAGCCGGCGGTGAACCATGCCGGGGCCGCCACGGTCTCGCCGCCCCGCGTGCGCAGTGTGTGGCCGTCCCAATAGCCTCGCACGCCATCGTATTTTTCGCTCACCCAGTAGTCCGCCAGCCGCATGCCGGGGCGGTACACATTGGCCAGCAACAGGGGGGGTGCATCGGCGGCCCAGGCCTGGGGTATTGCAAGTGCCGCCAGGGGTGCAAGGCCCATACAGGCCAGCCAGTGTCTGCGGAGCATAGGTAGCGTGGTGCTATCAAAAAATAGCTTCTAGCGCATGATTTACGTGCGCTAGAAGCCAATTGCGTAGTGAGCGTATAGCCCTGGTAAGGATTTACACCTGGTCGGCGCTCAGGCCCGCCGTCTGGCTGAAGCCGCCATCCACATAGGTGATCTCTGCGGTCATGCCCGAGGCAAGGTCCGACAGCAGGAAGGCCGCCACATTGCCCACGTCCTCAATCGTGACGTTGCGACGCAGGGGCGAGGCATCGGCCACGCGGCTGAGCAGCTTGCCAAAGTCCTTGATGCCGCTGGCAGCCAGCGTCTTGATGGGGCCTGCGCTGATGCCGTTGGCGCGGATGCTGCGGCCGTCTTCGGTGCGGCCCACGGCCTCTGCCAGGTAGCGCACGCTGGCTTCCAGGCTGGCTTTGGCCAGACCCATGGTGTTGTAGTTGGGGATGGAGCGCAGCGCGCCCAGGTAGCTCAGTGTCAGCAGCGACGACTTGTCGTTCAGATAGGGCAGGGCCGCCTTGGCCATGGCCGGGAAGCTGTAGGCGCTGATGTCGTGTGCAATGCGGAAGCCTTCGCGACTCAAGCCGTCCAGAAAGTTGCCCGCAATCGCTTCGCGCGGTGCAAAGCCGATGCTGTGCACAAAGCCGTCAAACTTCGGCCAGGTCTGCGACAGATCCGCGAACATGCGCGCGATCTGCTCGTCGCTGGCCACGTCGCAGTCAAACACCAGCTGGGAATTGAACTCGGCCGCAAAGTCGGTGATGCGGTCCTTGAAGCGCTCGCCCACGTAGCTGAACGCCAGTTCGGCGCCTTGCTCGTGGCAGGCCTTGGCAATGCCGTAGGCAATGGAGCGGTTGGACAGCACGCCCGTGATGAGCAGCTTCTTGCCGGTCAGAAAACCCATGTGAAATCTCCTTGTGGAATAGCGGAATGCAGGCTTGGCGCCCGGTGCATGTGGATATGCGGCTTTGGCTGCAAGCCCCTGCGAACGTAGTGCAGAATTGTCGCATGCGGTTTTGGCTGGCTTTGTTGCTGATGGGGTGTGCTGTTCCAGCGTGGGCAGCGCATGCGTATGCCTTGTGGGGCGCGCCGCGCTATCCGGCGGGTTTTGCGCATTTCGACTACGTGAATCCCGACGCCCCCAAGGGCGGCGAGTTGCGGCTGGTCAGCAACCTGCGCGTCTCCACCTTCGACAAGTACAACCCGTTCACCATCAAGGGCAACGCACCCGCTTACCTGTCGTCGCTGATGTTCGACTCGCTGCTGGTGGGCTCCATGGACGAGACCGCGACCGGCTACGGTCTGCTGGCCGAGGACGTGGAAGTCGCCCCCGATGGGCTGTCTGCCACCTTCCGCCTACGGCCCGAGGCGCATTTTCACAACGGCAAGCCCGTGCTGGCCCAGGACGTGAAGCACAGCTACGAAACGCTGGTGGGTCCCTTCACCTCGCCTGCGTACAAGACTTTGCTGATCGAGGTGGCGGGCGTGGATGTGATCAACGACCGCACCGTGCGCTACCGCTTCAAGCAACCCAACCGAGAGCTTCCCATCACCGTGGGCGGCTTGCCGGTGTTCAGTCGCGACTGGGGCGTGGAAAACGGCAAGGCCAAGCCCTTTGACCAGGTGGTGATGGACATCCCCATCGGCAGCGGCCCCTACAAGATCGGGCCCGTGCGGTTTGGCAAGGACATCACCTATGTGCGCGACCCGCAGTACTGGGCGCGCGACCTCAATGTGCGCAAGGGCACGGCCAACTTCGACCGCATCCTCGTCAAGATCTACAAGGACAACACGGCGCGGCTGGAGGCCCTGAAGGCGGGCGAGTTCGACCTCATGCGGTTCTTCAGCGCGGGCGACTGGGCCCGCCGCGTCACGGGCAAAAAATTCGACACCGGCGAGCTGGTCAAGGGCGAGTTCAAGCACAAGCTGCCGTCGGGCTTTCAGAGCTACGTGCTCAACACCCGCCGCCCGCTGCTGCAGGATGCGCGCGTGCGAGAGGCCCTGGGCCTGGCGATGGACTATGAGTGGATGAACCGCCAGATGTTCTACGGCGCCTACCAGCGCGTGAACGGCCTGTTTGGCAACACCGCGTGCGAAACCAGGGGCAGCCCGTCGCCCGAGGAGCTTGCGCTGATGGAGCCCTACCGCAAAGACATTCCCGCAACCGCCTTTGGCCCCATGACCGTGCCCCCGCGCACCGACGGCGATTCGTCATTGCGTACCAACCTGCGCCGCGCGCAGGCCCTGCTCAAACAGGCGGGCTGGGAGGTGCGCGATGGCGCCCTGCGCAACGCGAAGGGCGAGGCCATGGTGCTGGAATACATGGACAGCAACGAAGGTGGAGTGCGCACCATCACCCCCTGGATGCGCAACCTCGAAAAGATCGGTGTCACCTTGCGCTTCCGCTCCGTGGACTTTGCGCTGTACCAGCAGCGCCTGCAGAAGTTTGACTTCGACATCACCTCGATGGCCTTCCAGGGCACCCACAACCCAGGGCAGGAGTTTGCCGACATGTTCGGCAGCCAGGCGGCCGACGTGGAGGACTCCGGCAACTTTGCGGGCGTGAAGAACCCGGCGGTGGATGCCATGATCAAGGCCATGACCTCGGCCAAAACCGAAGCCCAGCTGCTGCCCGCCTGCCACGCGCTGGAGCGCATCATTGCGCACAGCCACTACCTCATTCCGCAATGGACAGCGGCCACGCACCGCATGGCCTACAACGCCTGGAGACTGGCCAAGCCCGCCACGGTGCCGCCGTACTCCAGCGGCGAGGGCTGGGTCATTGACACCTGGTGGGCACGCATACCGCCACAGACCGCGCCCGACAAAAAATAACCACCCGCCAGCCCACCCATGTTTGCCTACATCCTCAAACGCGTGTTGCTGATGCTCCCTACCTTGCTGGGCGTGCTGCTGCTGACCTTTGTGGTGATCCAGTTTGTGCCGGGCGGCCCTGTTGAGCAGTACATGGCCGAAGCCAAGGCTGGCGTTGGCGGGGGCGGTGGTGCCGAAGGCGGCGGCCTGAGCTACCGGGGCGCGCAGGGCGTGGACCCCAAGCGGCTGGAGCAGATCAAGGCCTTGTACGGCTTTGACAAGCCTGCACATGAACGTTTTTTTCAGATGCTGGGCCAGTTCGCGCGTTTTGATCTGGGCAAGAGCTTCTTTCAGAACAAGGACGTGTGGCAACTGGTGGTCGAGAAGCTCCCGGTCTCCATCAGCCTCGGCCTCTGGACCTTCTTCATCAGCTACCTCGTCGCCGTGCCGCTGGGTGTGGCCAAGGCGGTGCGGGCCGGGTCGCGGTTTGACCTGGTGACCACGCTGCTCATCCTGCTGGGCTATGCCATTCCGGGTTTTGTGCTGGGTGTGGCGTTGCTGGTCATCTTTGGCGGGCAGCTGCAGTGGTTTCCGCTGCGGGGGCTCACGTCGGCCAACTGGGACGAGCTGTCCTGGGGTGCGCGCATCGTGGACTATCTGTGGCACATCACGCTGCCGGTGATCGCCATGGTGCTGGGCAGCTTTGCCGTGACGGCCATGCTGACCAAGAACGCGTTCCTCGAGGAGATCCGCAAGCAGTACGTGCTGACGGCCCGTGCCAAGGGCCTGAGCGAGCGCCAGGTGCTGTGGAAGCATGTGTTCCGCAACGCGCTCATCCCCATCATCACCGGGTTTCCCGCTGCCTTCATCGGAGCGTTCTTTGCGGGCTCGCTGCTCATCGAAACCCTGTTCTCGCTCGATGGCCTGGGCCTGCTCAGCTACGAGAGCGTGATCCGCCGCGACTACCCCGTGGTGCTGGGCACGCTGTATTTGTTCACGCTGATCGGGCTGGTCACCAAGCTCGTCAGCGACCTTTGTTATGTGTGGGTGGACCCGCGCGTGAAGTTTGACTAGCCCGAACGAACCCATGGCCCTGATGAGTTCTGCTCCCGCATCGTCTTCGCTCTCGCCCTCCCGCCGCGCGTGGCTGCGCTTCAAGCGCAATCGCCTGGGGTACTGGAGCCTGCTGATCTTCTGCGCCCTGGTGCTGGTGAGCCTGTGCGCCGAGCTGGTCAGCAACGACAAGCCTCTTATCGTGCGCTACGAGGGGCAAACCTACTTCCCCATGCTCAGGGACTACCCCGAAAAGACCTTCGGCGGAGACTTCGAGACACCAACCGATTACTTGGACCCCTTCATCAAGGAGCGCCTCTCCGCTGGCAGCAACTGGGCGCTTTACACCTTGAACCCCTACGGTCCCAACACGCTCAATTACTTCGCCAAGGCGCCCAACCCCTCGGCGCCCACGTCAGACAACTGGCTGGGGACGGACGACCGCGGGCGTGACCTGCTGGCGCAGCTGCTGTACGGATTCCGTGTGAGTGTGCTGTTTGGTCTGGCGCTCACCATCACAGGCGTGTTGCTGGGCATGCTCACCGGCGCCATCCAGGGATTTTTTGGCGGCAAGACCGACCTGGCGTTTCAGCGCTTCATCGAGATCTGGGGCTCCATGCCCGAGCTGTATCTGCTCATCATCTTCAGCGCGGTATTCGCGCCCAGCATTGCGCTGCTGCTCATCTTGCTGAGCCTGTTTGGCTGGATGGGGCTGTCGGACTATGTGCGGGCCGAGTTCTTGCGCAACCGCCAGCTTGACTATGTGAAGGCGGCGCGCGCCCTGGGGGTGAGCAATGCCCAGATCATCTGGCGCCACATCCTGCCCAACAGCTTGACGCCCGTGGTCACGTTTTTGCCCTTCCGCATGAGCGGGGCCATCCTGGCGCTCACATCGCTGGATTTTCTGGGCCTGGGTGTGCCGCCCGGCACGCCCTCGCTGGGCGAGTTGCTCAGCCAGGGCAAGAACAGCATTGATGCGTGGTGGATATCGTTGTCCACCTTCGGCGTGCTGGTGGTCACCTTGTTGTTGCTGACCTTCATGGGGGATGCGCTGCGCGATGCCCTCGACCCGCGAAAGGCAGACCAATGACGTCCCCCACGCTCGGCACTGGCGTGTCCTCGCTGCCCCCCGAGGGGGCTCTCGCCGCCTTGGGTCGGCTCGGCGGCGGCTCGGCTGCAGGTCTGCCGCTGTTGAGCGTCCACGACCTGCATGTGCGCTTTGGCTCCAAAGAGGTGGTGCGCGGCGTCAACTTCACGTTGGCTGCGGGCGAAAAGCTGGCACTGGTGGGCGAGTCTGGCTCGGGCAAGACCATCACGGCGTTGAGCCTGCTGCGGTTGGCGGGCAATGCCGCCATCACCGGCCAGGCCTTGCTGCAAGGGCGGGGCGACCTGCTGGCGATGACCGAGCGCGAGATGCGCGGCGTGCGTGGCGGCGACATCGCCATGGTGTTCCAGGAGCCCATGACCGCGCTCAACCCGCTGATGACGATAGGCCAGCAGATCGCCGAAATCCTGCTGCTCAAGAAGGGGCTCACCGGCGCCCAGTGCGCGCAAGCCGCCATCGAGCTGCTGGCGCAAACCGGCATCCCAGAGCCCGCGCGCCGCGCCAACAGCTTTCCACACCAGCTCTCGGGCGGCCAGCGCCAGCGCGCCATGATCGCCATGGCCCTGGCCAGCGCGCCGAAGCTCTTGCTGGCCGACGAGCCCACCACCGCACTGGACGTGACCTTGCGCGGCCAGATCCTGGACCTGCTGAGCGACTTGCAGCGCCAGACGGGCATGGCGGTGCTGCTGATCACGCACGACCTGAATCTGGTGCGCCGCTTTGCCGACCGTGTGGCCGTGATGGAGCAGGGGGTGCTGGTAGAGCAGGGCCCAGTGGCCGACGTGTTCGGCGCCCCCCAGCATGCCTACACCCGTCGCCTGATCGCCAGTCAGCCGCGCCGCGATGTGGTCGAGCCCGACCCACCCGCAGGCACCGCGCCGGTGGTGCAGACGCAGGATCTGCGCGTGGTCTACCCCACGCCATTGCCGGGCATCAGGGGCTGGTTCAAAAAAGGTGAGTTTGTGGCGGTGCAAGGTGCCACGCTGCAACTGCTGCCCGGCCAGACGCTGGGCGTGGTGGGCGAATCCGGCTCGGGCAAGTCCACGCTGGCACAGGCCATCCTGGGGCTGCTGCCATACGCAGGTGAGTTGCAGGTGGGAGGGCAGGCGTGGCAACAGCCTGCCACGCGCAACACACCAGCCAACCAGCAGCTGCGCCGCCGGGTGCAGGTGGTGTTCCAGGACCCGTTTTCATCGCTGTCACCGCGTCTCACAGTCGAAGAGATCGTGGGCGAGGGCCTGAAGGTGCACGAGCCCACACTGACCGTGGCCCAGCGCCGCGTGCGCGTCGAGGCCGCGCTGGACGAGGTGGGCCTGGCCGAGATTCAGTACCCGCGTTTGCTCGAGCGTTACCCGCATGAATTCTCCGGCGGCCAGCGGCAGCGGCTGGCCATTGCGCGCGCCCTGATCGTGCAGCCCCAGGTGCTGGTGCTCGACGAGCCCACCAGCGCGCTCGATGTGACCATCCAGCAGCAGGTGCTGGGCCTGCTGCAGCGCCTGCAAAAAGAAAAGGGCCTGAGCTACTTGCTCATCACCCACGACGTGGATGTGATCCGCGCCATGGCGCACGATGTGGTGGTGATGAAGGACGGCGCGGTGCTAGAAAGTGGCAGCGTGGCCGATGTGCTGGATGCCCCCCAGCACCCGTACACCCAGCGTCTGGTAGCTGCCGCCACAGTGCCTAGTGGGTGAGTTTCAGGCCAAATCTGCCGCAGGCGCTAGTGCAACAAGCGCCGGTTGCTATCAATTTTGATTATCTGGTGCCGTCGGCGCCGAGCTGTTGACTGGGCGCCGCAAGCCTTCAGGCCCCGCCGCGCTGTCATCAGGTCCTGACCGCCACCCGGCGCGCATGTTGCTCTGCACCGGGCTGCGCCCAGACGATCTTGCTCACGTCCACTCCCAGGGCCTTCGCGCGCTCCATGAGGTCTTCGCGTACATGCCAGGGCAGGGTAGGGGTGCGTGACAGTACCCACAGGTAGTCGGTGCTGGAGCCCACCACCATCGCCCACTGGTAGTTTTCGTCCAGCGCCACCACGTTGTAGCCGCCATAGAACGGTCCGAAGAACGACACCTTGAGTGCGGCCCGGTCGGGGCTGTCCACAAACTCTGCCCGGCCTTCGGCCTCTCTCCACTGCTTGCGCACCGGGTCGTACCCTCGGTTCACCACCTTGATGGTGTTGTCCGCGTTGCGGCTGTACGTGGCGCTGGCCTGGGTCAGCCCCCGCTCAAACGAGTTTTCAATGCGCGCCAGCTCGTGCCAGTGCCCTGCATACCGGTCCACGTCAAAGCCCGTGACAGGTTGCACGCCATCCGGTGTGCGTGGCGTCGAGCACGCTGACAGCACCAGCACACCCATCAACGCAGCCGCGCCCACGATGAGCGGCCAGGGGGAGCGGCGAGGTGCGGTGCGGATGGCTTGCATGGCGGGTTCTCCTGTGGGTGGGTTCTGGTGTTGGGGCCAGCGCGTTGGCTGTGCCCCTCTCTTCGCAACCGACTGTAGGGACCGTGGAATGCGCCCGGTGTAGGAAGGCGCTGGCGCCCGGTGTCGGCGGTGTGGCGGGTCTGGTGTCCCTGTCCGGTCGTTGTCGCCGTAGCGTGGGCATTGAGCAGCCCGCGTGTGGCATGTCCTGTGGGTTGTCATCGATGTATGCATGCAGCCTGCCCCTGCGGGGTTAGAGTGCTGCAGGGCAACGGCAGTGGGGCCTCTCCACCCCTCCCGCGTTCGGCCGTTATGTTGTCAAGGAGGTCCCGTGAACCATCCCAGCTCTCCATCCCTTTCTGCGCTCCCTGCCGCCTCGGCACAGGCGCAGCAACACAGTCTTGCTGCCGACGACCCGGCCACACGCAGCTACCAGCAGGCGCGGCGCAACGGCCTGCCGGGTGCATGGAGCTGTGGCTTGCACCTGGGGCCTCACCAGGTGCTCTGGGCTGCGGGGGCAGATACCCCCATGCCGTCCGTGCGGCTGAGTCTGCCGCTGGGTGGCGAGCGCACGGCGCGCCAGTTTTTCCGCCATGCCGTGCCCACACCTCTGGAACTGGAGAACGCCATTGCCGTAGTGGAGGATGAGGTCCATGTGGGCCACCAGCAATTGCAAGGCCTGTTGCCCGGCGGGCAGGTGTGGGCCCCATGGTCTGCAGATGCGGCGTTGCATGACCTGGCCACCTTGGGGGGCGTACCGCCGGGGGCCCAGCGCGTGCTGACGCTGGAGGCCATGGAGCGTCTCTTCAACCGCCTGGCCGCTGTGGCCGAAGGGCGGCCCGCCGCACACGAAGGCCTGCCGGAGGATCCTGTCTTTGCGGGCACGCTGCTGGTGTTGCGCGAGCTGATGCACCACCTGCCGTTTGCCACGCTGACCCTGGTGAACAGACCCTAGCCGTTATTCAAAACTGCGTGAGACTGCACGCTCCGCAGCATGTCCTCGCGTAGTGCCAGAGCACTAAGCAAAGGTATCGACCGACTCTCCCAGCCCAGGCAGGCTCTGCGGCTTGTTCACCGGGGTGGATCGTGGCTGCTGGCTGGCCTTGGCCTGTTGTTGTGCCTGGGCTCGGTCCATCTGCTCTTGCTGCATCTGGCGCTGGATGGCTGCTATCTGTTGCTGCACCATCTGGATCTGGGCCTGCAGCAGTTTGACCTTCTCCTGCTTGGCCTTGGGCTCCATGTCCTGTCCGGCGACGTTGCGCAGCTCGTCGGTCAGTTCGCGCATCCGTTTTTGCAGCTTGTTGATGTTGCTGGCTGCACTGGCGCTGGACGCTGTGCCCGTCGAAGGGGTTGCACTTGAGATCTGCATGCTGTGTTATCGGCACATCCGCAGAAATCTCAAGCCGTGGCCCGCGCGATGACTTCAGCCTGCGGGCCTTCATGCGTGCGGCGGTGCCGAGAACCACTCCCGCAGGAAGTCCGTCAGCGCGCGCATCTTGGCCGACAGATCGCTGCGTGTGGGGTAGACCAGCGTCACATCGGCCGCCGGCAGCGACCATGTTGGCAGCACGCGCAGCAAGCGGCCTGCAGAAAGGTGGACCGCCACATCCCATTCGGATCGCATCAGCACGCCGTGGCCCTCCAGTGCCCAGGTGGTGGCAGCTGCGCCATCGTTGGTGCTCAGCATGCCGCGCACCTTCACCGTCTCCTGGCGCTCGCCCTGGCGCAGATGCCAGGTGCCGTAGGTCTCGTCGCTTTCGCGGATCACGATGCACTGGTGGGCCAGCAGGTCTGCCGGTTGCACGGGCTCGCCTGCCTGGGCGAGGTAGGTGGGCGATGCGCACAGCACACGCCGGTTGGCGAGCAGTTTGCGGGCCGTGAGGCGTGAGTCCGGCAGGTCACCAAATCGCACGGCGGCGTCAAAGCCTTGTTCCACCAGATTCACGGGCCGGTCGGTCAGGTGCAGCTGCACCTCCACCTCGGGGTAGGCGCGTGCAAACGCCGACAGGGCGGGGGCAATGTGCATTCGGCCAAAACCCAGCGTGGCTGCCAGCTTGATGAGCCCGCGTGGCGAACTGCGCGCGCCAGCCACGGTGCGCTCCAGCGCATCCAGGTCACCGAGGATGCGCGCGCCGTCGAGCAGGTAGGTCTCACCCTCGGGCGTCAGGCTCATGCGTCGGGTGGTGCGGCGCAGCAGCCGCACGCCCAGCCGCCGTTCCAGCTGCGCCAGGCGCCTGCTGGCGGCCGGCGGAGTGATGCCCATCTGCTGGGCGGCAGCAGCGAGGCTGCCTTCCTTCATCAGCAGTGCAAAGAACCGCAAGTCGGAAAAAGCGTCCATGGGCTTATGGGTGATTAGTGTGTTTGATTTACGAATGAAGTAATTTTGAATGACTTTATGTGAATCCTGCTCACTCATAAGATGCCACTGCAACACAACACAAGAACCTTGCAGGAGACAAACCCATGAACACATCCCACCCCTGGCGGGCACGAACATGGCGCGCCGTGGCCACGGCCGCACTGACCTTGTCTGCCGCCGCTGGCGCATGGGCCCAGGCATACCCCGCCAAGGCCATCAAGCTCGTGGTGCCCTATGCACCCGGCGGTAGCGCGGACATTGCGGCCCGCCTGATCACCGACGAATGGGGCAAGGCCCTGGGCGGCTCGCTGTTCATCGAGAACAAGGGCGGCGCGGGCGGCAACATCGGCGTGGACATGGTGGCCAAGTCCGCACCGGACGGTTACACCATCGGCCTGCAGACCGTGTCCCTGGCCATCAACCCCAGCCTGACGGCCAAGATGCCCTACGACACCCTGAAGGACCTGGCGCCCATCGGCATGGTGGCCAGTTCGCAGCATGTGCTGGTGGTCAACAACGTGTTGCCAGCCAAGAACGTCAAGGAACTGGTGGCCCTGCTCAAGGCCAAGCCGGGGCAATACTCCTATGGTTCAGCGGGGGCGGGCAGCACCTTCCACATGTCAGCCGAGCTGTTCAAGGCCGTGGCAGGCACGCCCATCGTGCACATCCCCTACCGTGGTGGCGGCCCGGCCATGATCGACACCATGTCCGGCCAGGTGGCCATGAGCTTCTCGGTGCTGTCTGCAGCGCAGCCGCATGTGCAGGCGGGCAAGCTGCGCGCATTGGGCGTCACGGGCACGAAACGTTCGCCACTCATGCCCGACGTGCCCACCATTGCCGAGGCTGGCCTGCCGGGCTACACGTTTGAAACCTGGTTCATCGTGTTTGCGCCGGCCGGCACACCCAAGCCAGTCATCGATAAGCTCAACACCAGCCTGAACCAGGCACTCAACACCCCCGCTCTGAGAGAGCGCATGGCCAGGGATGGATTCGACCCGACGCCTTCGACGCCAGAGCAGGCCCGCGCCCGGCTGGAGCAGGAAATGCCGCAATGGGCCAAGCTCATCAAGGAGCGGGGCATCACGGCAGAGTGAACACGCCTGCGCTGCAATACCCACCGACACCCATGACCACGACCACGACGACCCCGCTTTTCCCCGGCTTCACCGCCCGCCGCGTGCCCACGCCCGACGGCCAGCACATCCACACGCTGGTGGGCGGCACAGGCCCGGCCTTGCTGCTGCTGCACGGGCACCCGCAGACCTCGGCCATCTGGCACAAGGTGGCGCCAAAGCTGGCGCAGCACTTCACCCTGGTGCTGGCGGACCTGCGTGGGTATGGCGATTCGGCGAAGCCCGAGGGCGACGCGGAGCACCTGCTCTACAGCAAACGCACCATGGCCGCCGACATGCTGGCCGTGATGCAGCACCTGGGCCACCCGCGCTTCACCGTGCTGGCCCATGACCGGGGCGCCCGCGTGGCGCACCGCCTGGCGGTCGACCACCCGGCGGCCGTGCAGCGCATGGTGCTGCTGGACATAGCGCCCACCTTGGCCATGTACGAGCAAACCAGCAATGCCTTCGCCCGCGCCTACTGGCACTGGTTCTTCCTGATCCAGCCCGCGCCGCTGCCCGAGCGCCTGATCGAGGCCGACCCCGCAGCCTACGTGCGCGATGTGATGGGCCGACGCAGTGCGGGTCTGGCCCCGTTCGATGCGCGGGCATTGGCCGAGTACGTGCGCTGCCTGGCATTGCCCGGCACGGCCCATGGCATCTGCGAGGACTACCGTGCCTCTGCGGGCATCGACCTGGTGCACGACCGTGCCGACCGCGATGCGGGCCGCCAGTTGCCCATGCCTTTGCTGGCGCTGTGGGGCGAGCAGGGCGTGGTGCACCAGTGCTTCCAGCCTCTGGCCGAGTGGCAGCGCGTGGCGGCCGACGTGCGCGGCCATGCACTGCCTTGTGGCCACTACATCGCCGAGGAGGCCCCTGATGCGCTGCTTGACGCGGCGCTGCCCTTCCTGCTGGCCGACCGGTAAGGCCGCACCCAACGACAACCCCCGACGCTGACCATGACCACTCCCTCAACGCTCTACCAGAAGCTGGTGGCATCGCACACCGTGGCCGTTCTGGACGAACAGAACGTGCTGCTGTTTTGCGACCTGCACCTGATGAACGAATACACCAGCCCCCAGGCCTTTGCCGGCCTGCACGAGGCCGGGCGCGGCGTACCCGTGCCGGGGCAGAACGTGGCGGTGGTGAGCCACATCATCCCCACGCACCCGGTGCGCTGGCGCACCATCCAGGACCCGCCCTCGGCCCTGCAGGCCACCAACCTCAAGGCCAACTGCGACCGCCACGGCATCCCGCTGTTCGACACCAACGACCCTTTGCAGGGCATCGAGCACGTGATCGCGCCCGAACACGGCATGGTGCGCCCGGGCATGGTCATCATCTGCGGCGACAGCCACACCACCACCTACGGGGCACTGGGCGCCTTGGGTTTTGGCATCGGAACCTCGGAGGTCGAGCATGTGCTGGCCACCCAGACGCTGGTCTACCGCCTGGCCAAAGACATGCGCATCCGCGTGGACGGCGCGCTGCCCAGCGGCACGACGGCCAAGGACCTGATCCTCATGGTCATCAGCCGCATCGGTGCGCAGGGCGCACGCGGCTACGTGGTGGAGTTCTGCGGCAGCGCCATTGGCGCGCTGTCGGTGGAGGCGCGCTTCACGCTGTGCAACATGGCCGTGGAGGCGGGCGCCCGAGGCGCACTGATCGCACCCGACGCCACCGCCATTGACTACGTGCTGGCCAAGGCCCCCGACATTGCGGGCGACATGCGCGCGCAGGCACTGGCGCACTGGGCCACCCTGCACAGTGACGAGGGCGCGGCATTCGATGCGGAACATGTGTTTGACGCGGCTGACGTCGCCCCGTTCGTCACCTGGGGCACCAGCCCCGACCAGGCCATGGCCATCAACGCCACGGTTCCCCGTCCCGAAGAACTGGCCGATGCCGTGCAGCGCAGCAGCGCCGAGCAAGCGCTGCGCTACACCGGGCTCGTCGCTGGCCAGTCCTTGCAGGGTGTTCCCGTGCAGCATGTTTTCATCGGCTCCTGCACCAATGCGCGCATCGAGGACCTGCGCGAGGTGGACCGCATTGTGGGCAGCCGCCACGTGGCCCACGGCGTGCGCGCCATGGTGGTGCCCGGCTCCGGCGCAGTGAAGGCCCAGGCCGAGGCGGAAGGCATTGCCGAGCGCCTGGTGGCCGCAGGCTTTGAGTGGCGCCAGCCCGGCTGCTCCATGTGCCTGGCCATGAACGACGACGTGCTCGCCCCCGGCCAGCGCTGCGCCTCCACCACCAACCGCAATTTCGAAGGCCGCCAGGGCCGGGGCGCCATCACCCACCTGGTGAGCCCGGCCATGGCTGCAGCAGCCGCCGTCACCGGTTGCATCACCGACGTCCGTACCCTGGAGGTGCCAGCATGAGCGCCGATCACCACACCATCGTGCACGGCCAGGCGGCCCTGCTCGACATTGCCAACCTCGATACCGACCAGATCATGCCCAAGCAGTTCCTGCGTGGCATCGACAAGTCGGGTCTGGCTCCCGGTCTGTTTTACGATCTGCGTTTTGACGGGGAAGGATTGCCACGCCCGGATTTCGTCCTCAACCAGGCGGCTTTCCAGGGGGTGGACGTGCTCATCGCGGGCTCCAACTATGGCTGCGGCTCCAGCCGCGAGCACGCGGTGTGGGGCATGCAGCAGTACGGCTTCAGGGCCGTGGTGGCGTCTAGCTTTGGCGAAATCTTCTACTCCAATGCGCTCAACAACCGCCTGCTGCTGGCCATGGTTTCCGAGGCGGATGTGCAGGCCTTCAAGGCGCAGGCTGCGCAGGTGCGGGGCCCCCTGGCTATCACCATTGATGTGCAGCACCGCATGGTGCGCAGCGCGGGGCACAGCGCGCAGTTTGTGCTGTCCGACCGGCACCAGGGCATGTTCCTGCAGGGACAAGATGTGATCGGCGCATCGCTGTCGTATGCCGATCAGATACAGGCCTTTGCCCAGCGACACTGGGCTGCCCAACCCTGGGTGAAGGACGTGGCGCTGCGCATGCGGGCGCGCCTACAGGCCCAGCGCGCACAGGGCTGAGCGCGCCCGGTGCGCCGCACCTGCGGGCGGCGTGGGCGGTTGACATCCTGTCCAGTGCACAGGGTGTGGGGGGTGGACAACGTCGTGAGGGACAGGTCCTGATCGGGCGGTAACAATTCGTGCACTTTCACACGTACCCACCCCATCCCCAGAGCCATGTCGCAAAACACCCATACCCTGCACCTGTTCTTCGAAGACCCGATCAAGCTCAAGATGGGCCAGTTGGTCTACCAGTACCTTGCCACGGGCAACACCGAGCAGGCACGGCGCTGGGCCGACAAGCTTGGTGGCGCCGATCTCGATGCGCTGTGGGATGCCCAATGGTTCAACCAAGAGGCGGTTGCCGAACCCGGTCACCTCACGCTGCGGTTCGACACCGGCACGCACGACGACCTGCCGCTGCGCGCGTTGGAGACCCTGTTCGCCCACGGCCTGCGGGCTGCGGTGCTGGAGGTGTTCTACGACCAGGTCGGTGAAACCGAGCGCATGCACTTTGACCGGGGCCAGTGGGTGTCGCGCCGGGCGTTCATGGACGCCAACCCGCAGTGGCGCGCTGTGGTGGAGCCCGCGCACCAGGACGGCGAAGGCCAGGACGGGGAGGCCGAAGACCGCTACGCCTGTTCCAAAGACCCGGCCAAGCCGCTGGCCGTGGCCAAGCTGCGCCAGCAGGAAGAAAAGCGCAAGCGCGAGGCCCAGGAGGCGGCCGAAGCGTTTGTCGAGATGGCGAAGGCGATGGGCAAAAGCGGCAAGTCGCCCGTGCAGGGCCTGATGGCCGTGCTGCTGTTGCGCGCCGGGCTCAAGGGGCTGGTGCACGCAGTGGTCTTCACGGTGGTCACTGTGCTGCTGTTCAAGGGCTTCTGGCTGTGGATGGGCCTGGGGCTGGTGCTGGCCGTGGCGCTGCCGCTTTACTACATGGCCACCGAACACAAGGCGCTGCGCGGGGACGACGGAGACGATGACGCCGCCCCGCCTGGCGACGATGGCCCCGCCACGGTGATGGCAGCGCAGTAAAAGCATCTCAGGAGAACAACAACATGCTGACGCAAATCGAATGGTGGGGTGGGGTGATCTTTGTGCTGGGGGCGCTGACCTACCGCATGGTCATGGGGGCGCTGGAAAGGCCGACGGACGGTTTTCCCTGGTACCGGCTCATGATGCACGTGTTCTTTCTGGCCCCGGCCGCTCTGCTGGCGGGCTACTTCTACCCGCTCACGCAGCCCGCGCTGCAATACGGCTACCTGGCGCTGCTGGCCGTCTCGCTGCTGGTGGTGGCCGTGATGCTGGTGCAGGAGATGACCGGCGATTCGGGCGAGGGCCAAGAAGAGGGGCGCAGCAAGGAGCCCTTGAAGGAGGGCGCGACAGCCAAGGCCGACGATACCGACGAGTACGAAGAGCCCGGCTGGCTGATGTCGGTGGTCGGCGCCATGGTGCTGTACAGCCCGGTACTCACGGCCTGTGGCCTCGCCAGCTACAAGGCCTGGCCCATGGTGCAGCGCCTGGCGTAGTGCATCCGCAGTGCGCAGTGGGATGGCGGTGGTCTGGCAAGGCTGACAATGCCTGCCCACCATCCCCATGTTTTTCGCAGCCCTTGGTTTTGGCTCGGTGTACCCGCCTTCGTTAGTCCACAACTCCATGTCCCCCGATTCCTTTGCCGATCTTCTGTCGGTCTACATGCGCCGCATCCGCGCCAGCGCCTCCGGCGTGGCCACCGAAATTGGCCTGAGCCGTGAGGCCGTCAACAACTGGCGCAACGGCATCTCGGTGCCCAACCCGCGCTCGCGCGACAAGCTGGTGGCCTGCACCCGGTACCTGCGCCTGACGGAGAGTGAGGCCAACCGCCTGCTCAGCGCCGCAGGGTTTGCGCCAGAATTTCCGCTGCAGGCCGAATCCACCGGTGCGCAGCCGTTTGCCGCGTTCCAGGACAAGTTGTTTGCGCAACTGGCCCAGGCGGTGCCATACCCCATCTCGTTGCTGCTGTCGCCCGCGCACTGGGGGCAGCCGCCGTTCCGGCACGAGCTGCTGCAGCGCGCCCGCGCGCAGTACGGCGAGGGCTCGGTGCTGCACATCCAGCCGCCCTACAGCGTGAGCACGGTGCCTGCCGAATACTTCGCGGCCATCGGCCGCCAATGCGGGCTGGGCGATGTGGCGTCGGACTACGAGTTTGAATCCGCGCTGGAGCGCCGCCTGCTGGCGGGCGAGCGCATCTTCTGCCTGGTCAGCCGATTCGAGCAGGGCACGCCCGCGCTGCGCGAAACCCTGGCGGGCATTTTGCGCAGCCTGAGCGAAATGCACAGCGGCCGCCTGCACCTGCTGCTGTGCGGCGGGCAGGCGCTGGCCGACCTCAAGTACCGCAGTGGCGACCTGTCGCTGCTCAACATCGCCCAGGTCCACCACTGGCCCGACCCGTCGCTTGCCGACCTGCTGCAAATGGCCCGCCACCGCTGGCCCGAGCAGCCCTGGTCCGAGCCGGTGGTGGCCGCGCTGCAGGCCCTGAGCGGCGGCCACCCCGCGCTGTTTGAAGAAGGCCTGCAATGGCTGGTGGACCACCCCGGCGCGGGCGCCAGTCTGCACGAAGGCCAGCCCGCCTTCAGCGCCTTGCGCACCCACCTGGCCAGCAGCCCGCGCCTGTGGCAAACGTTTCTGCCGCTGGCGCAGGTGCCAGCCAGCCGGGCCCGCCTGCAGCAGTTGCTGGGCGCGGACGACCTCGGCCGCGCACGACCCTACCTGCAGGACGACGACCTGCGCAGCCTGTTCTGGGGCAACCTCATCCTTGCGCGCGGCGTGGGAGACGTGGCGCGGCTGCACTGGCGCAGCCCCACGGTGCGCGAGGCCGGCTGGATGGTGCTGGATTCATGCTCGGCCGACTGACGCCCTGGCTGTCCCGGCCCGTGGTGCGCGCCGTGGTCATTGCGCTGGTCACGCTGTTTGTGGCCAGCGCCGTGTTCACGCCCCAGCACAACCCGGCCACGCGGGGCAGGTTCATGGCGGCGATGAATGTGGGGCCGCTGTGGGGCGAGCTTGTGCAGTGGCGTGTGGCGATGGTCAACGCCCGCAACGAGCTGGATGCCTGGCCCGCGGACATTCAGAAGTACGCGCCGCCCATTGCCAACCCGCAGCTGCGCGTTACCTCCCCGCGCCCCAATGTGCTGCAGGCCGACATTGCCCACAACCCTGAGTTTGGCAAGCTGGCGGGCACGCAGGTGGTGGTGGAGCTGCAGCCCGGCACCCACACCTGGACCTGCCGCCCCGGCAGCCCGCCCATCCCGCAGGGCTACCTGCCCATCAACTGCCAGCAAGGAAGCACCGACGATTTCGAGCCTGCCAAGCCGGTGCCGGACGCAGACCCCTTCGGCTGGATGCGCTCGCTCATCACGTGGTGCGCGGTCATTTTTGGCGTGGGTGCAGTGCTGTGGGTGGTGCGCCACCCGCTCATCGGTGCGGGCCAGCTGCGACCCGCGCGCCTGCGCCGCACACCGCTGGCGCGCCTGCCGCAGATCGACCGGCTGCTGCGCTGGCTGCGGCGGCTGGAACCCACGCTGCAGGCCGCCGATGTCCGCCTGGTGGACTGGCGCCGCGCGGTGGCCTGCGCCCAGGCCACGGGCAGCGAGCGCGCCCCGGCCCTGGCCCGCGCGCTGGCCGAACGCGTGTCCGCCCGCTGCCAGCCCAGCACCGACTGGGCGCTGCCCGGTGCGGTGTTTGAGTGGTCGTTCCCGCCCGACCTGCCCGTGTCGCTGGACCGTTGCCTGGTCTTTGTGCCCACGCACGGCATCGACGAAGCCACCGTGCTGCGCCAGCTGCGCGCCGTGCAGACCGGCAGCGACGTGCTGTTGATCCTGAGCGAGCACAGCGTGGACACCCCCTGGCCGCTGCTGCACGCCCACGCACAAGACCGCGCCAACCTGCATGTGATGGCCGACAGCGCCAGCCAGACCGAATGGCTGATTGGCGGCGACGCCCTGCAAGTGCTGCTGCGCCTGCTGGCTGCGCAGCTGCGCATCACCCGCATCTCGCCCTACCAGACCCGCGGTGGTGTCACGCGCGAAGGCGCCTTCTTCGGCCGCGCGCAACTGCTGGCCCGCGTCATCAACCGCGAGCCCGCCAACTACCTGGTGGTGGGTGGGCGCCAACTGGGCAAAAGCAGCCTGCTCAAGGCCGTGCAGCGCCGCATGGCGGGCCACCCGCACACTGTGTGCCACTACGTCTCGCTGCGCGACCACCGCCTGGCGCCACGCATGGCGTTGCAGTTTGGCCTGCCCGCCGACACACCGCTCGAAGCCATCGTGGACCACCTGCAGGCGCAGTACCAGGGCAAGCGCCTGGTGCTGCTCATCGACGAGGCCGACCTGTTCTTCCGTGACGAATCGGCCAACGGCTACGTGCAGCTGTCCACCCTGCGCGCGCTCAGCGAGGAGGGCCGCTGCTGGTTCATGCTCGCGGGCTTCTGGGACCTGTACGCCACCGCCGTGCTGGACTACCAGAGCCCGCTGCGCAACTTTGGCGAGGTGCTGACCATCGGCGGCCTGGAGCGCGATGCCTGCCGCGAACTGGCCACCGAGCCACTGCGCAAGCTGCGGCTGGGTTTTGACAACGAGCACCTGGTGAACCGCCTGGTGGACGCCAGCGGCCAGCGCGCCAACCTGGTCGCCATCCTTTGCCAGGAATGCCTGGAGGCCCTGTTGCCCGGCGAACGCGTGATCGAAAAGCGCCATCTCGACCAGGCCCTGGCCTCGCAGGCCGTGCAGGACGCACTGGCCGGCTGGGGCCGCCTGAGCCACGACGAAGCCGCCTGCCGCCTCGACCGCATGGTGGTCTATCACACGGCCCAGGCGGGCCAGTCCAGCCTGGTCACCCTGGCCCAGCTGCTGCAAAGCCATGGCATCGCGGGCGACGCGCAGGCCCTGCGCCAGTCACTGGCACGCCTGCAGCTGGCCTATGTGCTGCGCAAACACGAGGGCGGCGATTACCGCTTTGCCATCCCGCTGCTGCAGGACCAGTTTGAACCGGCGGAGGTGGAACTGCTGCTGCACCAGGAGCTGGCGGTGCTGGCGCGCGACCGTGATACGGATTGAGCAGCGCATGGAGTGCTGCGGCGCAATCGCTGCAAAATTTTGAGCCGGATGACCGCTAAGCGCTTATTTAATATGCCCTGGCAGCTATTGAATAGATAGCAGATGGCAGGCCGCCTCAAGGCCGCTGCGCCATCACCAGCGCATACAGCGCCTGCGCCGCCACCGACAGGCTCTCGTCCCGTCGCCGCACCAGGTAGATCTGCCGCGTCAGCCCCGGCAGCGAGAGCGGCCGCGTGACCAGCCCCGGCTGGTCAAAGTGGAACAGCGTGAGCGCTGGCACCACGCTGATGCCCAGCCCCGCGCGCACCATGCCCATCACGGTGGCGAGCTGCTCCACCTCCATCAGCGTGTGCATGGCCTGCGGGTGCAGGGCGGCCTCCAGGTACTGGCGCACGCTGCTGGTGCGCGCAAGGTGGATGAAGGGCCAGGCGGCCAGGTCCTGCGCGGTGATGGCCTTGCGCCTGCGCGCCAGCGGGTGGTCGGCCGGGCACACCAGGTAGAAGTCGTCGCTGCAAAACGGCTCGGCCTGCAGCGCGGGCGTGTCGGCGCGGATCGCGGCCAGTGCAAAGTCGGCATGGCCGCTGGCCACGCGGTCGATGCAGGGCTCGGACAGCACATCGGCAATGTCGATCTCGATGCCTGGGTGAGCGGTGCGGTACTGCGCCAGCACGCCCGGCAGCCAGCCCGCCGCCAGTGACGGCAGCAGCGCCACCGCCACACGCCCGCGCTGCAGCGTGGCGGCACTGCGCACGGCGGCCAGGGCGCTGGTGATTTCGGCGCGGATGCGGCGGGCCGACTCCAGAAAGTTCTGCCCCTCGGGCGTGAGGTCCACATGCCGCGTGCTGCGGTCGAACAGGCGCAGGCCCAGGTCGTCCTCCAGCGCGCGGATGAGGGCGCTGAACGCGGGCTGCGACAGGTGGCACAACGTGGCGGCGCGCGTGAAGCTGCGCTGCTCGGCCAGCGCGAGGAACGCATCGAGCTGGCGGCTGGAGAGATGGGGGGCGCTCATGCGGGGTGGGTGTGATTCATCTGGTTTTCAGATGGATTCATCGTAACAATCGATTTTACAGAATACAGCCATGTTCCTACATTCACGGTCAGGAGACAACGGATTCATGCCGAACGACCAAAAAACCAAGCTGCTGGTGGGCTGCGCCGCCGGTTTCTCGGGCGACCGCACCGACGCGGCCCTGCCCGTGGTGCAGGCGCTCATCGCCAGCGGCCAGCCTGCGGTGCTCATCTTCGAGACGCTGGCCGAGCGCACGCTGGCGCTGGCCCAGCTGGCGCGCCGCACTGACCCCGATGCAGGTTATGAACCCCTGCTGGTGGACCTGCTGCGCCCCGTGCTGGCGCAGTGCCTGGCGCACCGCGTGCGCATCGTCAGCAACTTTGGCGCGGCCAACCCGCACGGTGCCGCGCGCCGCATCCACGCGCTGGCGGCCGAGCTGGGCCTGGCCCGCCCGCGCATTGCCGTGCTGCAGGGCGACGACCTGAGCGGCCCCGAACACCGCGCGCTGCTGCAGGGCGCGCTGGGCAGCGCGATGCCCACCGAGCCCATCGTCAGCGCCAACGCCTACATCGGCGCGCAGGCCATTGCCGATGCGCTGCGCGCAGGCGCCGACATCGTGGTGTGCGGCCGCGTGGCCGACCCATCGCTGGTGCTGGGCCCCGCACTGGCGCACTACGGGTGGGCGCTGGACGACTGGGACCGGCTGGCCCGCGCCACCATGGCCGGGCATCTGCTGGAATGCGGCGCACAGGTTACGGGCGGCTACTTTGCCGACCCTGGCTACAAAGACGTGGAGGGCCTGGCGCAACTGGGCTACCCCATCGCCGAGATCGACGCCGACGGCCACTGCACCATCACCAAGCCCCCGGGCACGGGCGGCTGCATCACCGACCGCACGGTGAAGGAACAGCTGCTGTACGAGCTGCACGACCCGGCGGCGTACCTCACGCCCGATGTGGTGGCCGACATCACCACCGCCCGCGTGACCACGGTGGGCGCTGACGCGGTGCGGCTGGAGGGCGTGCAGGGCCACGCGCGGCCCGCCACGCTCAAGGTCAACGTGTGTTTTGAATCGGGCTGGTTTGCCGAGGGCGAAATCTCCTACGCCGGCCCGCGCGCAGAGGCCCGCGCCCGCCTGGCGGGCGAGGTGCTGCGCGAGCGCCTGCACGGCCTGGGCCCGCTGCGCATCGACCTGATCGGCGTGACCAGCATCTTTGGCGACGACACCAGCCGCTGGCTGGACGACTCCGGAGCGGGCGATGCCCACAATGACAACCGCGATGTGCGCCTGCGCGTGGCCCTGCAGCACCGCGACCACGCAAGCGCCCAGCAGCTGGTACGCGAGGTCACCGCGCTCTACACCTGCGGCCCCGCAGGCGGCGGCGGCGTGCGCACCGCCATGCGGCCCCGCCTGGGCACCGTGTCGTGCCTGGTGCCGCGCGATGCCGTGGCCGTGCGTTTTGAGATGGTGGATTGAGGACTCAAACTATGACCACAACACACCACACTGTGACTGTTCCTTTGTATCGCTTGGCCCACAGCCGCACCGGCGACAAAGGCAACCGCTCCAACATCAGCGTCATCGCCTGGCACCCCGCGCTGTGGGATGTGCTGGTCGATCAGGTTACCGAAGCCGCCGTGGCACAGCAGTTTGCGCAGCGCCGCCCGCGCCAGGTCACCCGCTACCTGCTGCCCCAGCTGCAGGCCATGAACATCGTGCTGGACGATGTGCTTGACGGCGGTGTAAACGATTCACTCAACCTCGACAGCCACGGCAAGGCCCTGAGCTATCTGCTGCTCGATATGCCTATCACCGTGCCCGCCGATCTGGCGCCGCACTTTGGCGGCCCCACGGCCTAGACCTTCGATTTCGCTTTTCCATCCATACCAACACCAGGAGACAAAATGACCCCTTCATCCCCCCGCCGCGCTCTGCTCGCCACTGCTGCCGTACTGGCGCTGGGCACACTGCACGCCCCCGCCGCCCTGGCCCAGGCCGCCAGTGCTTACCCGGCCAAGGCCATCACCTTTGTCGTGCCCTTTGCCGCAGGCAGCGCCACCGACCAGCTGGCGCGCGCGCTGGGGCAGTCCATCACCAACGACACCAAGCAGCCCGTGGTCATCGACAACAAGGCGGGCGCCAGCGGCATGATCGCCGCGTCGGCCGTGGCCAAGTCAGCGGCCGATGGCTACAGCGTGCTCATCACCACCAACACCACACACGCCGCCAACGAGCACCTGTACAAAAAGCTCTCGTACGACCCGGTGAAGGACTTCGCCCCCGTCACCGGCCTGGGCAAAGGGGGGCAGGTGCTGGTGGTCAACGCCAGCGCACCCTACAAAAACGTGGGCGAGCTGCTGGCCTTTGCCAAGAAGAACCCCGGCAAGCTCAGCTTTGGCAGCGGCAGCTCATCGAGCCGCATGGCGGGCGAAATGCTCAAGCAGCTGGCGGCCGTGGACATCCTGCACGTGCCCTACAAGAGCAATCCGCTGGCCATCACCGACCTGCTGGGCGGGCAGATCGACCTGATGATCACCGACACCTCCACCGGCGTGCCCCAGGTCAAGGCGGGCAAGCTGCGCGCCCTGGGCTACTCCACGCAAAAGCGCAGCACCCAGCTGCCCGACGTGCCCACCATCGACGAAGCCGGCGTGAAGGGCTACGACATGGGCTACTGGTTTGCGGCCTACGTGCCAGCGGGCACGCCCGCGCCGGTGGTGGCGCGCCTGAACGAGCTGCTGACAGCCGCCACGAAGAGCGCTGCGGCCAAGAGCTTCTATGACAACGCCGGCTCCGAAGCCTGGACCACCACGCCCGATGAACTCGCCAAGTTCCAGGCCGCCGAAACCCAGAAGTGGGGCAAGGTGATCAAGGCCGCAGGTATCGAGGCCGAATAAGCCACCGGCCCATCCACCGGCTCACCAGCCAGGCCCACCCACCGGGCCGTTTCATTCCCGTTTTAGCTTCTCTCAGCCTGCCTTTGCTGGCAGGTCTGGGCGAAGCCTTGCCCGCGCGCAGCGCACCAGACGCTGCCGTTTTGTTCCAGAGCCGTTCCAGCGGCACGCACCACCATCCATCCAAGGAGACAGACACCATGAAACCTCTTCGTGCATTCGGAAAACTCGCGCTCACGGCCGCCGCTGCAGCCGCCATCACGGCCTGCGGGGGCTCCAGCAACGATGCGCCCAAGGGCCCCGCGCTCAAGCTGGCCATCACCGCCACCGAGGCCTTTCCGGGCACCTATGGCGACGTGGGCGAATACGAGCGCGTGACCGGCACCATCAGCGGCGAGGTGGACCCCAAGGACCCCAAGAACGCCGTCATCCAGGACCTGGCCCTGGCGCCCACCAACGCCAACGGCATGGTCGAGTACCAGGCCGACTTCGTCATGCTCAAGCCCAAGAACATGGCCAAGGCCAGCGGCGTGCTGCGCTACGACGCACCCAACCGCGGCAACATCCTCACCATGCTCAACCCCACGGCCACGCCCAGCGATGCGGTGTACCTGGAGCGCGGCTATGTGATGCTCTATTCCGCCTGGCAGGGCGATGTGCCCAAGAGCACCGCCGCGCGCCTGACGGTGACGGTGCCCGTGGCCAAGAACAAGGACGGCAGCAGCATCACCGGCCCCTACCGCGCCGAGCTGGTGCCCACCACCGCCAGCCCCGCAATGACGCTGCCCGGCGGCGTGTTCAACGGCACGATGATTCCGTACGAACCCGCCAGCCTGGACAACACCCAGCCCGGCTACTCGCTTACCCGCCGTGCCAACGAGACGGATGCGCGCGTGCCTGTGCCCGCCAGCGACTGGAAGTTCGCCACCTGCGACACGGGCACCAACGCCTTCCCCGGCACGCCCAGCCCCACCAGCGTGTGCCTGAAGGGCGGGTTTGACCCGGCCTATCTGTACGAGCTGGTCTACGTCGCCAAAGACCCCAAAGTGATGGGCGTGGGCCTGGCTGCGCTGCGCGACACGGTGAGCTTCTTCCGCAGCAAGGCGGCCGATTCCACCGGCACCCCCAACCCGCTCGCAGGTCGCATCACGCACACGCTAGGGCAGGGCACCTCGCAGTCGGGCAATGCGATGAAGACCTTTCTGCACCTGGGCTTCAACCAGGCGCTGGATGGTGGCAAGGTGTTCGACGGCATGTACGCCCACGTGGCGGCACGCCAGACCAACATCAACACCCGCTTTGCCGTGCCCGGTGGCGGCGGCGGCTTGCGCACCGACCACACCGCCTTCGGCCAGACGGCACCGCGCGGGCTGGACAAGGACTACCAGGACGACATCAGCGGCCGCCAGGGCGGCGTGATGAAGCGCTGCGCCGCCACCAACACCTGCCCCAAGTTCTTCCTGGGCCTGTCGGGCACGGAGTTCTGGCAGCTGCAGGGCTCGCCCGTGCTGACCGACGCCAACGGCACCAAGGACCTGGCGCAGCCCGACAACGCCCGCATCTACTACTACTCCAGCACCCAGCACGGCGGGGCAGGGGGCACGGCCAGCATTGCCTATGCACCCACGCGCGCCACGTACCCCACGGGCACGGTGGTGCAGTTCAACGACACCTTCCGCGCGCTGTTCTTGAGCCTGGAAGACTGGGTGGTGCGCGGCACGCAGCCGCCCGCCAGCCAGGTGCCCAAGCTGGCCGACGGCACGCTGGTGAGGCCCGAGGCGCTGGCCTTCCCGGCCATGAAGGGGCTGACCTGGGCGGTGGGCGGCGTGCAGACGGCGATCCCGGACTTCAGCTACCGGGGCCTGTACAACAACTTCCCGCTGTTCGACTTTGGCCCGCAGTACATCCCGCAGGACGAGGCCGGCATTGCCACCGTGCTGCCTCCGCACAACCTGGGCCGCGACTACGCCATCCTGGTGCCGCAGGTCGATGCGTCCACGGGCCTCACCCGCGCTGGCATCCGCAGCGTGGAGGCGCGTGCGCCGCTGGGCACCAGCATCGAGTTCAACTACGTGGCCACACCCGGCATCACCGACCTGGCCAACCTCACGGGCAGCTTCATCCCCTTCCACAAGACGCGCGCCGCGCGGCTGGCGGCGGGCGATGCACGGCCGTCGCTGGAAGAACTGTATGGCACGCAGGAGGGCTACGTCGCTGCGGTGACGCAGGCCGCCAATGACCTGGTGGCACAGCGCCTGCTGCTGCCGCGCGATGCGGACCTGCAGATTGCGCGCGCCAAGGCCGCTGCGGTGTTGCCCTGAGCGGCGGGGGGCTCGTTTCCGCTCCCTCTCCCCTCGCGGGAGAGGGCGGGGGAGAGGGGGCACTTCTTCGGGGCGCCGCCCTCAATACACCCCCCTCTCCCACCGGGGGAGAGGCGTGCCAGCGCTTTAAAGGCCTGTGAAAAATCAAGCCAAATTGACCTCTACCGCCTGATGGATAAGCGCTAGCAGCTATCAAATTAGTAGTTCTTCAGCCGAGGCGACCGCCCCTCACCACGGCACCCCCGCAAACCGGGCCACCAGAAAATCCAGCAACGCCCGCACCGCAGGCGACAAGTGACGGCGCGACGGGTACAGCGCATAGATCGTCATCACCGGCAAGTCCCAGCCCGGCAACACGGCCTGCAGCTCGCCGCTGTGCAGGTAGGGGTTGACCAGATACGTCGGCTGCATCGCAATGCCGCCGCCCGCCAGCGCGGCGCGCATCAGCGTGGTGGCCTCGTTGGCGCTGAAATGGCCGCTCACGCCCACACGCTCCACCTCATCGCCGCGCGTCAGCTGCCACACGCTTTTGCCAAAGTTGGCATAACTCAGGCACCGGTGCTGCCCCAGGTCGGCAGGTTGCTGCGGCACGCCGTGGGCGGCCAGGTAGGCGGGGGATGCCACCAGCACCGAATCACACCGCGCCAGCGGCCGACCGATGAGCAACGGGTCGGGCTCGGCGCTGATGCGGATGGCCAGGTCGATGCGCTTTTCCACCAGGTTGAGCGAGCCCTCGCTCGCGTCCAGGTCGATCTTGAGCTGAGGGTGTTGCGCCAGAAAGTCCGCAATCGCCGCACCCATCTGCGCAAACGCAAACGACACGCTGCAGGTCAGCCGCAGTTGCCCGCGCAATGCGCCTTCGGTGGTGGTGGCGGTTTCTTCTTCCAGGTCTTGCGACAGTGCCAGCATCTGCTGGCAGCGGCGCAGCGCGTGTTCGCCCGCGTCGGTCAGCGTCACGCTGCGGGTGGTGCGCTGCAGCAGGCGGGCCTGCAGCCACTGCTCCATCTCGCCCACATAGCGCGTGACCATGGCCCGCGACATCTCCAGTTTGTCGGCCGTGGCGCTGAAGCTGCCGCTGGTGGCGACTTCGGCAAACACATGCATGGCGGTCAGGCGGTCCATAACGTGGAAGTTTTGGGGTTATTTGATCGATTGGCGAAACAAATATGCGCGAATTATCAGGTTTATTGGATCGATTGGCGCAAATAAACTTCATTCCGTCATCTGCACCACCGCTCAACACACCGGAGAAACCACCATGTTCCGCACCACCCTCATCGCCGCCACCCTCGCCGTTGCCTTCACCGGCGCCCAGGCCGCCCAGCCGCTGCAGGTCAAGGTCTACAACGCCGACGGCAACAGCTTCAACGTGAACTCCACGCTGGTCTATGGCGACAAAGAAGCCATGGTCATCGACGCCGGCTTTACCCGTGCCGACGCGCTGCGCATTGCCGCCAACGTGCTCGACACGGGCAAAGAGCTGAAAACCATCTACGTGAGCCAGGCCGACCCCGACTACTACTTTGGCGTGGAGACGCTGAAAGAAATTTTCCCCAAGGCCGACGTGGTGACCACGCCCGCCGTGCTGGAGAAGATCAACGCCAAGCTGGCTGGCAAGCTCGCCTTCTGGGGCCCCAAGATGGGCGCCAACGCACCGCGCACGCCCGTGCTGCCCAAGGCGATTGCTGGCAACACGCTGAGCGTGGACGGCCAGACGGTCGAGATCCGCGGCACCACCGGCCTGCTGGCGCACCGCCCGTATGCGTGGATTCCGTCCATCAAGGCCGTGGTGGGCACCATCGGCGTGTTTGGCACCAACACCCATGTGTGGACGGCCGACACGCAAACGGTGGCCGAGCGCAGCGCCTGGGTGGCCCAGCTCGACGAAATGGCCGCCCTGCAGCCCTCGGTGGTGGTGCCCGGCCACATGCCCGCCGGTGGCGCGCTGGATGCCGCAAACATCAGCTACACCAAGGGCTACCTGCAAGCGTTTGAGAAGAACGCCGCCGCCACCAAGACCAGCGCCGAACTCATCGACGCGATGAAGAAGGCCTACCCCGCAGCGCCCATGGGCCTGTCGCTGGACATCGGCGCCAAGGTGAACAAGGGCGAGATGAAGTGGTGAGATGACGTGCTGAAAGCTGTCAAAGCAGTTTGTTGAAAGGAACCAGATCGTGACCGCCACACACCCGCTCCAACAAGTCCTGCAGCACCTGCACGCCGGGCGCTGGAACGCGGCGCACGATCTGGTGCAGCACGACGGCACGATGCTCGGCGCCTGGCTGCACGGCATCCTGCACCTGCAAGAGGGCGACCTGGAAGACGCCGAAAACTGGTACGACCGCGCCGCCCGCCATTTCCGCAGCCGGGGCACGCTGGCCGAAGAAATCGCAGCGTTTGAGGCCGCACTGGCCGCACACCTTACCCAGCTTGCCCAGGCTGCACCCGCAGCGGCACCGGCCGCCGCCACACCGCCTGATCCTGAAGATTCTGAAGAGAGACCCTGATCCATGCCCTCCACGCCCACCGTCACCGTGACGTACCTGTTCGACCCCCTGTGCGGCTGGTGCTACGCCGCCGCACCCGTGCTGGCCCGCTTGCAAGCCACGCCCGGCGTGCAGGTGGTGCTGGCGCCCACGGGCTTGTTTGCAGGCGCAGGCGCCCGGCCCATGGACGCGCAATTTGCCGCCTACGCCTGGTCCAACGACCAGCGCATCGCGCAGCTCACCGGCCAGCCGTTCAGCCAGGCCTATCGCGAGCAGGTGCTGGGCCAGCCGGCCGGGCGTTTTGACTCGGGCCCTGCCACGCTGGCCCTCACCGCCGTCGCGCAGACCGAGCCCGCGCGCGAGCTGGAGGCACTGCACGCCTTGCAGCACGCACGGTATGTGGACGGGCGCGACACCGCGGCGCCCACCGTGCTGGCCGATGTGCTGAGCGCACTGGGCTTGCATGCCGCTGCTGCACTGGTGCGCCAGCCCACTGATGCCCTGCGCGCCGCCATGCTGCAGCGCGTGGCCGCCGCCCGTGCCGAGATGCAAGCCCTGGGTGCGCAAGGCGTGCCGCAACTGGCAGTGGGCGACGCCGCCACCGGCCGCCGCCGTGTGCTGGGCAGCCAGGCCCTGCACGGCAACTTCGACACATTGCTGCAGCAGGTGGCCCAGGCCTGAGCGGCGCGGCTGGGACGGTGCGGCACGGGCTGCGCCGTTGCCCACAGCGCAAATTGCAACCAGGCCTGCGCCATGTCCTCAAGCCCCGTGGTCCGCCACGGGCACCCACACCACGGTGTGGTTCGCGCACTCCACTTCGTCCGGCGGCTGCCACAGGTCGCTGGCCAGCTCAAAGATGTGCGGCGGCACCACCATCGAAAACGTTGCGCCCTGTTCGGCGTTGCGCCGCAACACACGCGCGCGCCGCACCTCGCGCGGGGCGTCCAGCACATACACCACCATCGCATCGGCCCACGGCCCCATGCGGGCGTAAAACGCATCGCGCTGGTGCTGCTGGATCAGGCCCACCTCCAGCACCACATCGCCACCCGCGTTCAGCACGGCCTCGGCCGTCTTCCAGATCTGCGCCAAGCAACGCAGCGTGCGGGGCACGTACCAGGCCATGACGTCCGCCGCATCGGGCCGGTCGGCCGAAAACAGTGTGGCCATCCAGTCGTCCAGGTTCAGCGGCACGGCGCTTTGCTGCTGCACCAGCTGGCGCACAAAGGTGGACTTGCCCGCACCCACGGGCCCGATGACCAGGTGGATGCGGGGGGCGGTGCCTGCAACGGTTGCGTGGGTGGTGTGGGTTGAAGCGGTGTGCATGAGATAAAGGCTCCAGAAATGCAAAAAGCCCTCTCTGCAAGCAGGGAGAGCCTTCAATGCGATGGACCAAAAAGAAAAGCCCTCAACGGCGGTGGAGGGCTTTGCGGTTCGCTCAGGCCCAAAGGGCCGGACGCGATAGGGCAGTGTAGGTGCCCGCTGCGGGCTGCGTCAACCGTTGGTCCGTGCGCCGTGTGTTGAGTCCTCCAGTCAAACCCTGCGCGCACCCGGCAAGCTGGGTCACGCCCCAAACACCAGCGCCTGGTGCGCCCCCACACCCGCCAGCACGCCTTCGGCCGATGCCAGCGTGGCGTTGTGCCGCATCAGCGTCAGGTCGCCAGCGGCATACACGCCTGGCACGGTGGTCATCTTGTTGATATCGGTGCGGATACAGGGGCCCATGGGCCCATCGTCGAACGCGCAGCCCAGTTGCTCGGCCAGCGGGCTGGCAGGGCGGGTGGTGGCTGCCACATACAGCGCAGCCAGCGGCACCAAGCGTGCATCACCGCTGCCGGTGGCCTGCAGGCGCACGCCCTGCAGTACCTGGCCTGGGCCTTCCAGCGCGGCGATGGGTGCGGGCTCGATGGTTATGCCCAGCGCCTGTAGACGCTCCCGCTCGGCGCTCTCCAGCGTGGTGTCGCCATTCAGAAAGAGGGTGGTCGACCCCCAGTCGGCAATCAGCTGCGCGTGCATGGCCGAGCCTGCCGAGTGGTACAGCACGCCCAGCCGCTGGCCTGCAAATTCATAGCCGTGGCAATACGGGCAGTGCAAAACCGATGCGCCCCAGCGCTCGCGCAGGCCTGCAATCTCAGGCAAGCCATCCTGCACGCCAAACGCCAGCACCAGCTTGTGGGCCTCCATGGTTGCGCCATCGTCCAGCACCACTTCAAACCCGTTCTCGGGTGACCCAGCGCGTTGCTGCGCCGTGGCCGACACCACCGTGCCCTGCACAAAAACCACCGTGGGGTAGGCCGCCAGCTTGCGCCGCGCCTGCTCGATCATCGCCAGCGGCGGCTCGCCGTCTTGCCCGAAGAAGCCGTGCGACGCTGCCGCAAACCGGTTGCGCGGCTGGCCTGCGTCCACCACACACACCCGCCGCCGGGCACGCGCCAGTTGCATCGCGGCCGACAGGCCGGCAAAGCTGCCGCCTATCACGATCACCTCATACGCCTGGGTGGTTGTCATTGCTGCTCTCGCCATGCTCAATCTCCTTGTGACCGTGGCACCCGGCCACCATGCGTTCATGAAACTCGGCCGACAGCTGTGCCAGCGTCACCGCGCCCAGCCGCGCCAACAGTGCTTCTTCGGCCGCCTGGTAGGCGTCGGTCAGCGCGCGGTTCACCGCTTGTTCCACGATGCAGCCGGGGCTCTCCACGCGGTTACCCACCGCCAGCAGCGTGGGCGCGCCCAGCGCCTCGTAGATGTCGCGCAGCGTGATGTCGGTGAGCGGGCACGACAGCACCCACCCGCCGCCATGCCCCTTGGCCGACGACACAAAGCCCGCATACCGCAGCCCCGCCATCAGGCGGCGCACCACCACGGGGTTGGTCTGCATGGCCTGCGCCATGGCCTCAGACGTGGCTGGCCCCTCCATCTCTGCCATGTGCAGCAGTGCGTGGAGAACATTGGAAAGTCGGCTATCTCGTTTCATGCAACATTAAAAGTTGCGTGATGCTAGCATGCAACCAGAAACAGTGCTGGCGCACGAACAGAATGCTTCTGAATTGATAGCTTCTAGCGCTTGATGGACAAGGGCTAGAGGCCAATTTGGCTTGATTTCTTTGACACGTTGCCCACCCCAACCGTTCGGGCTGAGCCGGGCAAAACCCTGCGCGGGCTTGGCAAACCGGCGGACCCAGCCCATCGCCAACCGTCGCACCCGCCGCACACCAGACTGCACATGACCCATCCCGCCGCATCCCCCTTCTCCGACCCCGCCGCCGTCGCCCGCTACGCCGAAGGCCCCCGCCGCAACGTGCCCGGCTACGACAGCCTGCTGCCCATGGTTCGCATCCTGCTGGCCGAGCATGTGCCCGCCGATGGTCGCGTGCTGGTGGTGGGCGCAGGTGGCGGGCTGGAGCTGGAAGACATGGCGCGGGCGCACCCCGGCTGGCGGTTCGACGGCGTGGACCCCAGCCAGCCCATGCTGGCCCTGGCGGCACAGCGGCTGCAAAGCGCCAGCGTGCCCGGCGACCGCGTGGCGCTGCACCACGGCTACGTGCAGAGCGCACCGGCCGGGCCGTTCGACGGAGCCACGTGCCTGCTGACTTTTCACTTTGTGCCGCGCGAGGAGCGTGCGGCCATGGCGGCGGAGATCCGGGGGCGGCTCAAGCCCGGTGCGCCGCTGGTGGTGGCGCATCTGAGCGTGGCGGATGGCGCAGGCCCAGGCGGTGAGGGCGGGGCAGGGGAGCGCGATCTGTGGCTGTCACGCTACGCCGCGTTTCAGGTGGCGTCCGGTGTGCCGCCGGAGCATGCGGCCAGAGCGCGAGACAAGATTGCGGCAGAGCTGGCGGTGCTGACGCCGCAGGAAGATGAAGCGATCCTTCGCGAGGCCGGTTTCACCGATGTGCAGATGTTTTACATGGGGTTTGCGTTCAGAGGCTGGGTGGCATCGGCCTGCTAGCAACCAACGAAAGCGGGCCAACTCACTGACCCCGCATGCTTGCACCTTGCTCACCGCTAGGCTGTCTTGCAGCTGGGGTTAGCGGCCCCGTCCAGCCAGCCGGTGGTGCATAAAAAAATCTTCAACGCACAGGCGCCAGCGCCCATCGGTCCTTCGACGCCTTCACCAGAAAATCAATCACCGCCTTCACCCTGGCCGAATTGCGCCGGCCCGGTGACGACACCGCGTACAGCGTGTGCACGGTGCGCGAGGCAAAAGGCGCAAGCACCTCCGCCAACCGCCCTTGCGCCACATCCGCCGCCGCGAGCGGGCAGGACAGCATGCCGATCCCCGCGCCGCCCACCAGCGCGTGGTGCACCAGTGCTGAGCTGCTGGCGGCCAGGCGCGAGCGCACGGTCACCTCCAGCGGCTTGCCTTGTGCATTGCGAAACGCCCAAGTCACCGCCGGCCCCTGCGCGGTGTGCGTGACGGTGTGGTGCTGCTGCAGATCGCTGGGGTCGGCGGGCGTGCCGTGCAGGCGCAAATACTCCGGGGCCGCGTACAGACGCCGCTCGAACCGGCCCAGCGCGCGCGCCACCACCAGGTCGCTGTGGCCCACGGTGGTGCGCAGCGCCACGTCGATGCCCTCCGTCACCAGGTCGGCCACGCGGTCATCGGCCAGCAGTTCCACCCGCAGCGCGGGGTAGCGCGCCTGCAGGTCTGCCAGGTGGGGCAGCACCAGCGCTTCGCAAATCTCCTGGCTGGAGGCCAGGCGCAAGGTGCCCGCCACGCGGCTGCGCTGGTCCGACAGCGATGCCCCGATGTCCTCCAGCTGCGCCAGCAAGCCACGCGCTTCCTGCGCCAGCTCTGCGCCCTCGGGCGTGGCCGACAGACCGTGTGTGGACCGGCGCAGCAAGCGCACGCCGTAGCCGGCCTCCAGCCGGTCCACACCGCGCGCGACGACCGACACCGCCACATCCATTTCACGCGCCGCTGCAGAAAACGAGCGCAGGTCGAGCGACCGCACCAGCCACCGCAGGTCGGCTGGGTCGGGGAGGAAGGAGCGGGGTTCTTGTTTCATCATGCGCGCCTTTGCGTGCGGAGCAAAAGCCATTATCGCCACGGGCGGTTTCCGTGGCGGGGCGCAATTTCTAAAGTGAAGGCTCGTTCAACCCAATGCATTCAACAGGAGCCCTCCATGCCCATCCTCAACGTCAAAGTGTCTGCCCAACGCACGCCCGAGCTGTCTGCCCGCATTGCAGAAACCCTGCTGGACCTGACCACCCGCGTGCTCGGCAAACGGCGCGACCTCACTGCCGTGGTCATCACCTTTGTCGACCCCGCCGACTGGTACGTCGCCGGCCGGTCGCTGGCCGACCTGAAACAGTCGAGCTTCTACTTCGACGTCAAGGTGGTGGACGAGACCAACACCAAGGCCGAGAAGGCGCGCTACATCGCCGAGGCGTTCGCAGCCTTTGAAGGCCTGCTGGGCACGCTGCACCCCGAAAGCTATGTCTACGTGCAGGACGTGCGCGCCACCGCCTACGGCTTTGGCGGCCGCACGCAGGAATACCGCCACCAGCACCCCGAGCAATAAGCGGTCAAGCAATCAAGCAAGCCATCAACCAATAGCTACCCAGGAGCACCGACATGACGACGATGACGACAACGAACAACCACCTTGCCGACGTGATCGTGACCCAGGCGCTGGAGCGCGCGGGCTTGGCGGATTGGATTCCCGAGGGCGAAGGCAAGTGGTCCCTGCCCATCCAGTTCCTGCCCGACGATGCCGGCTGGGTGGAACTGATGCGCCTGTCGCCCGGCACGCGGCTGGGCCTGCACCGCCACACGGGCGAAGTGCACGCCCTGACGTTGGCAGGCGAGCGCCGCCTGAACGACGGCCGCGTGGTGCGGCCGGGCGACTACATCCACGAGCCCGCCGGCAATGTGGACTGGTGGGAGGCGACGGGCACCGAAACGCTGCTGGTGCATGTGGTGGTCAAGGGCAGCGTGGAGTACCTGGGCCCGCACCACACGGTGCTCCAGCGGATTACTACGGCTGATCGGCGGGCGGATTACCAAAGCTGGTGCGAAGGGGTGGGCGTGGTACCGCGTGATTTGCGCTGATGACGTGCAGGGCACTCAATGCAGTGCAGGCAAGCACATGGCGCGCAGAAACATGATTGAAAGCAGACTCTAGCGCTTATTGCTAAAGCGTTGATAGCTATCAAATACAGAGCGAACTCTCCAGGCCCTCAGTCGCGTGCGGGTGGTGGGCGCAGGCGGCGGGCTGGAGCTGGAAGACATGACGCTGGCGCACCCCGGCTGGCGGTTCGACGGCGTGGATACTAGCCAGCCCATGCAAAACTTGGCGGTACAGCGGTTGCAGAGCGCGGGGCGTGCCAGACGGCCACGTGGCACTCCACTAAGGCCAGGTGGAAAGTGCAGCGGCCGGGCCGATTGATTGCGCTACGCGTCTGCTGACTTTTCACCTCGTCCCGCGAAGAGCGTGTGCCCATGGTGGCGGAGATCCGGCGGCGGTTGAAGCCCTGGGCGCGCATCGCAGGCTTGGCGAGCGATTAATGCAGCAGTGTGGGAAGCAATGCTAGAGTAGCAGCGGACTCGCAGACAGATTTTTTGCCATGCTTCATGGCATGTGAAACAAACGTCCGCAGGAAATGCTCCTCGGTGTTCCTCGCCATTCGGCCACGCGCGATCCTTGCGTACGCGTAGGAGTGTTTGCGAGTCCAACTAACAATCATGCTTAACGAACTTAAAGCAGCAACTAGCTTGCGCGATGTAGCGAGACTTCTGCAAGTTAAGCCTGCAATGCTGTCGTATATCTTATATACAAAGCCTAAGATCGAACTATATACAAAGTTCGAAATTCCAAAACGCACTGGCGGCGTTCGAGAAATATCAGCACCTTATAATCACCTGAAGCTAATACAACAGAGGTTGGCTGCTGTATTAATTGAATGTACTAAAGAACTGCGCCAAAAACATGCAAGCAGTTCAAAAAACAAAAACTTCGAACTTAGGGGTGTTTCTCACGGCTTCATGCCGGGTCATAATATTATGACTAATGGGCAGTCGCATGTGACGCGGCGTTTTGTTTTTAATGTCGATTTATCCGATTTTTTTGGAAGTATAAATTTTGGTAGAGTGCGAGGTTTTTTTATCAAGGATAATAATTTCGCGCTGGCAGAGGCAGTAGCGACGATTCTTGCCCAAATTGCCTGTTTTGAGAATAAACTCCCTCAAGGAAGCCCGTGCTCTCCGGTTATATCTAATTTGCTAGGACACATTCTTGATGTTGCACTCGTCGAATTAGCGCGAAAAAATAAGTGCACATACAGTAGATATGCCGATGACCTTACATTTAGCACTAATCAGCGCGTATTCCCGTCAGAAATTGCATTGCCAGTCGATGATGATAAAGATTCCTGGGCTCTAGGGGTAAGGTTGGTAAAAATAGTGCAGCGTAATGGTTTTGACTTTAACGAGAAAAAAACTCGCATGCAGTATAGAGACTCTCGTCAAGAGGTCACGGGGTTATCTGTAAATAGAAAAGTCAATGTTCCGGCGGACTATCGGTATACAGTTCGAGCGATGGCTAGCAACCTGTTTAGGACCGGGAGCTTTGAACATATCACAAAATATAAAAACGCTACCGGCGATGAGGTTGTATCAAAACGAGATGGTAAAGCAAGTCAACTCCTTGGAATGCTGAGCTTTATACATCAAGTAGATCTATACAACGAAGCAATCGCAGTCAAAAACAATCAGCCTGTAGTCGAGGCCCCCGGCAGACTCGAGTTGTATCGAAGGGTTATATATTTTGACCTATTTTATAATCCAGAGCGGCCTGTAATTGTCTGTGAGGGGAAAACAGATAATACGTATTTAAAAAACGCTATACAGCGTCTTTTTGTGGATTATCCGTTATTGGGTAAGTTGGATGGAGAGGGTAAGCCGGAGCTACAAGTTCGCTTGTTTAAGTATGCCGAAAGAAAAACGGCAACTATTTCAAAACTAAGCGGCGGTGTTGGAGGGTTGTGTAATTTAATAAAATACTATAATGCAGATATAATAAATAAGTTTCGAGCACCTCCTCCTCGACATCCAGTGATAATTTTGATTGATAATGATATGGGTGCGGATTCTATTTATGGCGCTATTGCGGGAATCCTAGGTGCACAGAAACCAAAAGGGAAGAAGCCATTTATCCATGTCTATCAAAACCTTTACGTGGTGCCAACACCATTTGGGCAAAATGGCGAGAAAACGAGCATTGAAGATTTTTTCGACGCGAAAACCCTTGCAACGCAGTTGAATGGGAAGACTTTCGAGCGAAAGAATGACGCTGACAACCAGCATCACTATGGGAAAGCAGCATTTGCCCGCGACGTAATTGCGAAAAATGCCGCGACGATTGATTTCAGTGGCTTCAAGCCAATCCTGGAAAGAATAGAAAGTGTGATCAGAGATTACGCTAACCGATAGCAGCATCAATTGGCCTAATTTTGGTCGAAGTTCAGTCTTGCCCGGCCAAAGTAGACCGCATAGCATCCCTGTCAAGCACCCATCCCATGAGGTGCTGCACAAAAAACGACAGGAGACAAGCCTTGCCATCCACCCGCTGGAGTCACTGCGGCGCCGAAGACCTGGGCGTCTTGCAGACCATCTTTTGGTCCGCTGGCGCGTCGCGCAATGCGCTGGCGCAGCGCCTGGCCTATTCAAAGAGCAAGGCCAACGCCATGGTGGCGGCGCTGCTCGACGAAGGTCTGCTCGATGAGGTGGGCCTGCAGGAATCTTCTGGCGGCCGGCGTGCCGAAACCCTGCGTTTGAGCGAAACCCTGGGCGTGGTGATTGGCGCCGACCTGGGCGCCACCAGCATGCAGATTGCGGTGATGCGGCCCGACATGACGGTGCTGGCGCGGCACCGCGAGCCGATTGATGTGCGCCAGGGGCCGGGCGTGATCCTGGCGCGGGTGCGGGGGCTGATGCGCGAGCTGCTGGCGCGCTGCGGGCTGGCCGCCCACCAGGTGATTGCCATTGGCATGGGCGTGCCGGGGCCGGTGGATTTTGAAAGCGGGCAACTCGTCAACCCGCCGCTGATGCCCGACTGGGACGGCTTTTCCATTCGCGACTACCTGCGCGAGGCGTTTGCCGCGCCCGTGTTTGTGGATAACGACGTGAACCTGATGGCGCTGGGCGAGATGTACCGGCTGCAGCGCAATCTGCCCAACTTTTTGGTCATCAAGGTGGGTACGGGCATTGGCTGCGGCATCGTGTGCCACGGGCAGGTGTACCGGGGCGCCAATGGCTCGGCGGGCGATGTGGGCCACATTTGTGTGGACCAGCACGGTCCGCGCTGCCACTGCGGCAACCAGGGCTGTGTGGAGGCGATGGCCGCAGCGCCCGCCATGGCGCGCATGGCCATCGAGGCCGCGCAGCGCGGCGAAAGCGCCATGCTGGCCGAGCGGCTGCAAAGCACGGGCACGCTGACCATTGAAGACGTGGCCCAGGCCAGCCGCACGGGCGATGTGGCGGCCAACGCCATCATCCAGCGCGCGGGCAGCCTGGTGGGGCAGATGCTGGCGTCCATCGTGAACTTCTTCAACCCGTCGCATGTGTTCATTGCGGGGCGGGTGACGGACATGGGGCCGCTGTTCCTCGCGTCGGTGCGGCAGAGCGTATACCACCGGTCGCTGGCGCTGTCCACGCGGCACCTGGAGATTCAATACGCGCCGCTGGCCGACGATGCCGGTGTGGTGGGCGCGGGCGTGCTGGCGATGCAGGAGAGCTTGTCGCGTGCGGGCTCGGTGACGAGCGCAGGCGCTGTGGTGGGGGCTGTGCGATGAGCGTGGCCGTCGAGTTCCGCAACGTGACCAAGGAGTTTGGCCCGGTGCGCGTGCTGCACGGGGTGGGCTTTGCGCTGCAGCCGGGTCGCGTCTATGGCCTGCTGGGCGAAAACGGCGCGGGCAAGTCCACGCTGATGAAGATTCTGGCGGGGTATGAGAGCCCGACCACCGGCGAGGTGGTGGTGGATGGCGCGGTGCGCGCACCGGGCGGCGGCTCGCGCGCGGCCGAGGCGCAGGGCATTGTGCTCATCCACCAGGAGTTCAACCTGGCGGACGATCTGACGATTGCGCAGAACATCTTTTTGGGCCATGAGATCAAGAGGGGCCTCTTCCTCGACGACAAGGCGATGCGCGAGAAGACGCGCGCTGCTTTGGCACAGGTGGGTTTGCCGCTGGACCCCGACACGCGGGTGCGCAAGCTCATCGTGGCCGAAAAGCAGCTGGTGGAGATTGCCCGCGCGCTGGCCCGCAATGCGCGCCTGCTCATCATGGACGAGCCCACCGCCACGCTCACCCCGGGCGAGACGGAGCGCCTGTTTGCGCTGATGGCCGGGCTCAAGGCGGCGGGCGTGACCATCATCTACATATCGCACAAGCTCGACGAGGTGGAACGCACCACCGACGAGGTGGTGGTGATGCGCGACGGCCTGCTGGTGGCGCGCGAGCCCACGGCCAGCGTGACGCGGCGGCAGATGGCCAACCTGATGGTGGGCCGCGAGCTGGCGGATTTGTTCCCGCCCAAGCTGCCTGCACCTCAGCACGGCGCACCGGCCATCAAGGTGCGCGGCCTCACGGTGCCGGGGTGGGCCGAGGACGTGAGCTTTGACGTGCGGCGCGGCGAGATCCTGGGCTTTGCCGGGCTGGTGGGCGCTGGCCGCACGGAGCTGTTCGAGGGCCTGCTGGGCCTGCGCCCGCGCTCGGCCGGCACGGTGGAGATTGCTGGCAAACCCGTGCATTTGAAAAGCCCTCGCGATGCGGCCCGCCACGGCCTCACGTACCTGAGCGAAGACCGCAAGGGCAAGGGCCTGCATGTGCACTTCAGCCTGCGGCCCAACCTGACGCTGATGGCGCTGGAGCGCTATGCCAAGCCCTGGCTCGACCCGGCGGCTGAGCAGGCCGCGCTGCGCGATGCGGTGCAGGAGTTCGGCATCCGCACCGGGTCGCTGGAGGTGCGCGCGTCGTCGCTGTCGGGCGGCAACCAGCAAAAGCTGGCGCTGGCCAAGGTGCTGCACCCGGGCCCGAGCGTGGTGGTGCTGGACGAGCCCACGCGCGGCGTGGACGTGGGCGCCAAGCGCGAGATTTATCACCTGGTGCAGCGCCTGGCAGAGCAGGGGCTGGCTGTTGTGGTGATCTCGTCTGAACTGATGGAGCTGATCGGCCTGTGCCACCGCGTGGCAGTGATGCGCGCCGGGCGGCTGCAGACCACGCTCCAAGAGCCCCATTTGACCGAAGAGGAGTTGATCGCCCATGCCACAGGTACCCGCTGAAAACGCATCCACCGCAGCGGTTGCCGCAGCACCCGCACCACCCGTGGTACCCGGTGCAGGCCGCCACGGCGGCGCCACGGCCTGGTGGGGCAAGCTGCACGGGCTGGGCCCGGTCATCGGTCTGGTGTTGCTGTGCATTGCCGGTACGCTGCTCAACAGCAACTTCGCCACCTACGACAACGTGATGAACGTGCTCACGCGCACGGCCTTCATCGGCATCATCGCAGTGGGCATGTGTTTTGTGATCATCTCGGGCGGCATCGACCTGTCGGTGGGGTCGATGGCGGCGCTGATCGCAGGCTCGGTCATCCTGTTCATGAACGCGATGGCGCCCGTGCTGGGATCACCCATGGCGGCCGTGGTGGTGGGCATGCTGCTGGCGGTGGTGCTGGGTGCGGTGTTCGGGCTGTTGCATGGCCTCTTGATCACCAAGGGGCGCATCGAGCCTTTCATCGTCACGCTGGGCACGCTGGGCATCTTCCGCGCGTACCTCACGTATTTTTCGAACGGCGGGGCGATCACGCTGGAGAACGATCTGTCGGACATCTACAGCCCGGTGTACTACGCCAACCTGTTGGGCGTGCCCATCCCCGTGTGGATCTTTCTGCTGGTGGCGGTCATCGGCGGCGTGATCCTGAACCGCACGGCCTATGGCCGCTATGTGCAGGCCATCGGCTCCAACGAGCAGGTGGCGCAGTACGCGGCGGTGGATGTGCACAAGATCAAGATACTCACGTACATGCTGCTTGGCGTGTGCGTGGGCATTGCCACGCTGCTCTACGTGCCGCGCCTGGGCTCTGCATCGCCCACCACGGGCCTGCTGTGGGAGCTGGAGGCGATCGCCGCCGTCATCGTGGGCGGCACGGTGTTGAAGGGCGGGGCGGGCAGCATCACCGGCACGGTGGTGGGCGCGATCCTGCTGTCGGTCATCAGCAACATCCTCAACCTCACCAGCATCATCAGCGTGTACCTGAATGCGGCGGTGCAGGGCTTCGTGATTATTGCCGTGGCGTTCATGCAACGCGGCAAGCGGTGACGGAGTGGCCGGAACAACTCTCCTGGCGTTGTTGCTGTCTGCGCTTGTATATCGCCGTGTCAGTCGCACTGTCTGCGACACAGCGCCTAGCCAGGACCGCTTCGCTGAGTTTTCCAGCCACTCTTTGCGTGCATTTGTTTTTCAAGGTGTTCCCCAGCCGGCCAGCTTCCATGGCCATATTCCAAAGCAACAGGAGACAACGCATGAACAGCCAACTTTCTTTCACCCGCCGCCTGGCCCTCACGGCCGTGGGCGCCGCCGCCTTCACATTGGCCGCGCCTGCCATGGCGCAGGCCAACAAGACGGTGGTGGGCGTGGCCATTCCGTCGGCCACGCACGGCTTTACCGGCGGCATCGTGTACTGGGCCAACCAGGCCAAGAAGGATCTGGAAAAGGCCCACCCCGGCCTGCAGGTGATCGTCAAGACCGCAGGCGGTGCGCCCGAGCAGGCCAACCAGCTGCAAGACCTGGTCACGGTGAACAAGATCAACGCATTGGTGATCTTCCCGTTCGAATCGGCCGCGCTGACCAAGCCCGTAGCCCAGGTCAAGGCCAAGGGCGTGTACGTGACGGTGGTGGACCGGGGCCTGACCGACACCAGCGCGCAGGACGCGTACGTGGCCGGTGACAACACGGCCTTCGGCAAGATTCCGGCCGAGTACATCGCCAAGGCACTGGGCGGCAAGGGCAACGTGGTGGCCATGCGCGGCATTGCGACCACGCTGGACAACGAGCGCATGGACGCTTTCAACAGCGTGCTGAAGAACCACTCCGGCATCAAGCTGCTGGACGCCAAGTACGCCAACTGGAACCGCGACGACGCCTTCAAGGTGATGCAGGACTACCTGACGCGCTTCCCGCAGATCGACGCTGTGTGGGCCGCCGACGACGACATGGCCGTAGGCGTGCTCAAGGCCATCGAGCAGGCCAAGCGCAAGGACATCAAGCTGGTGTTTGGCGGCGCGGGTGCCAAGGGCATGATCAAGACGCTGATGGATGGCAGCAACCCTCTCATCCAGGCCAACGTGTCGTACAGCCCCAAGTTCATCTACGACTCGATCAAGCTCACGGCCGAGGCGCGGATCAAGGGCGAGAAGCTGCCCGCCAACACCATCATTCCGTCGGTGCTGATCACCAAGGAAACGGCGAAGGACTTCTACTTCCCGGACTCTCCATTCTGATGGTTTTTTTGAACCAAATAGGCAGCTAGCGCCTATTCATAAAGCGCAAGCAGCTATCGAAATAATAGCGGCTTGCCGCCATGCAACTGCAACCCCCGCCCCTTGGAGCCGCCATGCCAAGACCCGTCACCCTCTTCACCGGCCAGTGGGCCGACCTGCCGTTGGCCCAACTCGCGCCCCTGGCCAAAAGCATGGGCTACGACGGCCTGGAGCTGGCGTGCTGGGGCAACCATTTCAACGTGCAGGAGGCGCTCTCGTCGCCCCAGTACGTCAAAGACAAACACGCACTGCTGGCACAGCACGGCCTGCAGTGTTTTGCCATCGGCAACCACTTGGTGGGCCAGGCTGTGTGTGACCTGATCGACGAGCGCCACCAGTCCATCCTGCCACCCCACGTGTGGGGCGATGGCGAGCCTGAGGGCGTGCGCCAGCGGGCCGCTAGCGAGCTGGCAGACACGGCGCGCGCTGCCGCGAAGTTTGGCGTGAAGACGGTCACGGGCTTCACCGGCTCGTCGGTGTGGCATTCGATCTATGCCTTTCCGCCCACCACGCAGGCGTATTGGGACAAAGGGTTTGCTGATTTCGCTCAGCGCTTCGGTCCCATCCTCGATGTGTTCGAAGAGCACGACATCAACTTTGCACTCGAAGTGCACCCCACCGAGATCGCGTTCGACATTGCCTCGGCCGAGCGCGCGATTGCAGCCGTGGGCGGCAATAAGCGCTTTGGCTTCAACTACGACCCCAGCCACCTGGCCTACCAGGGCGTCGACTACGTGAAGTTCATCCGCCAGTTTGCCGGCCGCATCTACAACGCCCACATGAAGGACGTGTGGTGGGGCAAGGGCGACGGCACGGTGGGCGTGTTCGGCGGGCACACCAGCTTTGGCGACGCGCGGCGCAATTGGGACTTTCGCAGCGTGGGGCGCGGGATGATCGATTTCGAATCCATCATCGTCGCGCTGAACGACATCGGCTACCAGGGCCCGCTCTCGGTGGAGTGGGAAGACAGCCGCATGGACCGCGTGCACGGCGCCACGGAGAGCGCGGCGTTTTGCAAGCGGCTGGATTTCAAGCCGGCAGCCGGCGCATTCGACGCCGTTTTTGTACGCGACAAGCAGGCCTAACCGCACTCTGTCCATAAAACCGATAACAACAACACACAGCGATCAAAGGCGTTTCGTATGTCCAGTCCCCAAAAGCTCCGCTACGCCATGGTGGGCGGCGGCCACGGCGCCTTCATCGGCGCGGTGCACCGCAAGGCCATGGCGCTCGACGGCCAGTTCGAGCTGGTGGCCGGTGCGCTCTCGTCATCGCCCGAGCGGGCGCGCACATCCGGCGCCGAGCTGGGCCTGGCGGACGACCGCAACCACGGCAGCTGGCAGGACCTGCTGGCCGACGAACTGCGCCGCCCGGCGCATCAGCGCATCGACCTGGTGAGCATCGTCACCCCCAACCATGTGCACCACCCGGTGGCGTTGGCGTTTGTGCAGGCGGGCTTCCATGTGGTGTGCGACAAGCCGCTGGTGCACACCCGCGCGCAGGCCGACGAGCTGGTGGCCGCCGTGAAGAAGGCGGGCACCGTGTTCGGTGTCACCTATAACTACACCGGCTACCCGATGGTGCGCGAGGCCCGCCACCTCGTGCAAAGCGGCGCGCTGGGCACACTCCGCAAGATCACCGTCGAATACAACCAGGGCTGGCTGGCCACGGCAGTGGAAGAGGGGGGGGCCAACAAACAGGCGGATTGGCGGCTGGACCCGGCGCGCAGCGGCAGCGCAGGAACCCTGGGGGACATCGGATCACACGCCGAAAACCTGGCCGCCACCGTCACCGGCCAGCACCCCGCCTGGGTGTGTGCCGACCTCACCACCTTTGGCACCGGGCGGCGGCTGGACGACGACGCCCAGCTGCTGCTGCGCTACGACAGCGGTGCACGCGGCTTCATCGTGGCATCGCAAGTGGCAGCGGGGCTGGAGAACGACCTGCGCCTGCAGGTGTCCGGCACGCTGGGCACCATCACCTGGCGGCAGGAAGACCCCAACCAGCTCATCCACTCCCCCGTGGACGGCCCGCGCCGCATCCTCACGCGCGGCTCGCCCTGGCTCAGCCCGGCGGCGCTCCGCGCAGGGCGCATTCCTGCGGGCCACCCCGAGGCCTTCATCGAGGCGTTTGCCAACGTCTACCTGGGTGTTGCTGCCGACATCCGCGCGCGGCAGGCAGGCACGGCGGCCGACCCCCTGCACGCCGACTACCCGCGCGTGGAAGACGGTGCGCGTGGGGTGCACTTTCTCGAGCGGGTGTTGGCTTCTGCTGCCGGTGAGCAGAAGTGGACGGCATTGCGCTGAGCAACGCTCGCGTCGCGGCGCATGGAAGCTGTAGCCCTGCGATCAAAGCGATGAAACAGCGTTGATAAGAGTCACAACTCGCATGCGACTCTGATTTAGGCTGCACGGGCCGCAGCCCTGGACGGAGGGCGCTCGTCGCGTATCCCTCCGAAGGTTGGGTTGCCGCGATAAACGCTATCCCGACCTTCGGCGGAGTCTTCTGGGTTGGCTGAATCAAGCTTGCGTTGCGGAGCGGCTTCGTACACGTGTCTGTGCTCGACCAGCCCCATGCCAAGGCTAGCGTCAAGCTCCGAATGTCCTCAATTTCCGAGCCAGGAAAACCCTTATTTTTCCAATAGCTCTGAGCTATTGGAAATGGTGACTAATTGTTTGTTTTTGTTGCTGTTGTGTCACTAATACATACGCACTATGGCTAAGCGAGGGCACTTGCGCGATGCTTGCGCACCATCTTCTGAAGTTGGTGATTAAACAAAGAGTGGCAGTAAGCCATTGATTCATATCAAAAAAATAGATGGATGGGATGCGGGTCGGACGCCACCAAGCAAGCGTTGCCAGCAGTGCCGCAAGGCAGTTGAGGGATGCAAAACGCGTGGATCGCTGACGCCAATTTTTAATTGTTTACTTTCGTTACGTTTAGTAATCTCCGCGCTCACTCTTCTTTCAACGCCTGAGGAAATCATGCGATCACTTTTCTCCGTCCTGCCTGCTCGGCGCGCACACTGTTCTCCCGGTTCCCGAGCGACGCAGGGTGGTTTTACCCTGGTGGAATTGGCTGTTGTGCTGGCCGTCATCGGCTTGATCATCGGCGCCGTGGCCATCGGCAAGGATGTGCAGCGCAATGCCGAGTACACGAAGATCAAGAACAAGTTCATTGACCAGTGGGAGCAGGCGTACAACCAGTACTACCAGCGCACCGGCGTGGTGGTGGGCGATAGCCAGACGGCGCCCCGCATCATGGTGAACGGGACTGCTTACGTGGCAGCAGCGGGTTCTCCCACTTCGGGTGGTGACATGGCTGCACTGGTCGCAGCCGGCTCCGAGCCAGTCCCCGTTTGCTCGCGCAATCCTGAAGCCGGGACCATGCGCTCAGACTCTCCTTTTACGGTCAATGTGAATGACCTTCGTGCCTACATGACGCGCGCAGGCATCCGCATGCCGCCTGGTCGTGCAGAGGGGCAGGAAGACCTGTATGTCTACACCGATACCAACGGCTCGCCGCAGGAAATCCAGGTGTGCTTTCAATGGAACCGACCCACGACACCCGAGGGCTCGGGCAATGTCATGGTCATCTCTGGCCTGACTCCCGACCTGGCACGCATGCTGGACCAGATGATTGATGGCAAGCCTGACGCGCAAGAAGGTCGCTTCCGCCTCCGGGGCATTGCCAACGGCACGCCGAATGGGCCTGGTGTGGAATGGTCTGCCAATAACTCCTTCGGCCGCGGCGCGGGCGCCACCACGGCCACCGGCGCGGGCAACACCCGTGACGAAGAGCAGGTCATCACCCTGACCGCCATCTACAAGATGAACCAGTAATCAGGGCGAGGAAAACAACATCATGAACCAAGTATTCAAGAACCTGGCCCGCCGCTCGCCATCAACGCGTCAGCAGGGTTTCACGCTGGTCGAGCTGGCGGTTGTGCTGGCAGTTATCGGTCTCATCATCGGTGCCGTGGCCATCGGCAAGGATGTGCAGCGCAACGCCGAGTACACCAAGATCAAGAACAAGTTCATTGACCAGTGGGAGCAGGCGTACAACCAGTACTACCAGCGCACGGGCGTCGTGCTGGGAGACAACCAGACTGCCCCTCAGAACATGGTCAACGGCGAGCGTTTTCTGGCAGCTGGTACACGCTCTGGCCGCGACATGACCGGTGTCACGCCACCCAACGCCATTTGCCGTGCGGCAGCAGGGCAGGGCATGACGCGAGGATTCACCGCTGGTACGGATCCTGACCTGCGTGCCCTGATGACGCGTGCCGGTATCCGCATGCCTCCCGGCCGTGCGGAAGGTCTGGAAGACCGCTATGTCTATCTGGACACCAATGGCAACCCGCAAGAAGTCCAGGTGTGCTTCCAGTGGAACGTGCCGCTCGGTAATGGCTCTGCCGCGAATGCAGTGGGTGATGGCATGGGCAACGTGATGGTCATCACCGGCCTGACGCCTGACTTGGCACGCGCGCTGGATCAAATGATCGACGGAAAACCGGATGAGCGTGAAGGCCGTTTCCGTCGCCAGGGCGTGCTGAACAACGCTGGCGGCACCAATCCCAATGCGCCGGGGCAGGAGTGGCAAGCCTCCAACCGTGACCAGATCGGCACGACCAATGATCGTGCTTTTGACGAAGACCAGATCGCCATCGTCACGGCCATCTATCGCATGAATCAGTGATGTGGCTTGAGCCGTTTCACCCTTGACCCTTTACACAACTTATTCCCCTCGTCGGAGGTTTCAATGAAAAAGATGCATTCGTTTCGTGGGCTGGGCCGCAAGGTCCAGCAAGGTTTTACTCTGGTTGAACTGGCTATCGTGCTGGCCGTCATCGGCCTGATCATCGGTGCCGTGGCCATCGCCAAGGACGTCCAGCGCAATGCGGAATACCAGAAGGCCGTCAACAAGTTCGCCTATCAGTGGAAGATGGCCTACGACCAGTACTACCAGCGAACCGGCGTGGTGGTGGGTGATTGCCAGCAGGCGCCAACCTACATGGTGGATGGCTCTGAAACCTCTATCAACGGCGGCAACGCTTGTACGCGTGCGGGTTCCATGGCTGTTCCCGGCATTCCAGCCAGCTTCACAGACCGTGGTCGCAAAATTTGCTCTGGCCAGGGCTACGCTGCAGACACGGTCGGTGCTGGCGACACTACGCTGGCAACACTGAACCTGCGCGAACTGATGACCCGTGCTGGTGTGCGTATGCCCCCTGGCCGTGGTGAAGGACACGAAGACCGCTTCCTCTACATCGACTCCAATGGCAACCCGGCTGAGCTGCAAGTTTGCTTCCAGTTCAACAACGCGGGCGTCGCAAGCGGGGCGGGGAACGTCATGGTGATTCGTGGACTGACGCCCGATCTTGCGCGTTTCATGGACCAGGTGATCGATGGCAAGCCGGATTCCCGCGAAGGCCGCTTCCGCATCCAGGGCCGCCCCCAGCAGACGGCATCCACCGAAGCCAATGCACCCGGCACCCAGTGGGAGGCCAACAACACGCAGGGCGTTGCCATCAATGTGGGCGGCAACAGCACCCAGATGAACACCAGTGATGCGCGCTCGCCCGTAGTCAATGCCGCTGGGAACGCGGGAGGCACGGCCGGGGGCCGCACTTTCGACGAAGACCAGGTCATCTTGCTGACCGCCCACTGGATCATGGAGCAGTAATTGAACGGCACCCGTACGCTCAAGCTGGCCTGTCTGGCACTGGCCACTGCCCTGCTCGGCGGTGGAGCCTGGTTGGCGCAGCGCGGTCTCAAGCAACTGGCTTGGGAGCGCCAGCAATTCGCTCAGTTGCAACAGGGGCTCGAAAGCGCCCGCAGTCTTGTGCCTGAAGTGCAGCGGCGCGAGCAACTGGTGCGTTCTATCAAAGACGTTTCCCAACAGGTGGAACGCATGGGCTTTGACCCGTCCCAATGGGGTGAACGTCGCTTACGCCGGGCCGTAGCCCCCGCGACGCGGGTCGAGGCTGCTCAGTTCCTGGGTGAACTGGGTCGTGGCGGAGCTGGGCAGATCTTCGTGGCTGATGTTTTCGAGATCGCTACTGTGTCGCCTGAAGCCAGCCTGTTCCAACCCCCGATGCCCGGCGACCAAGGGCTTTTGCTGGGTGTCACGGGCACGCTGCACTTTCAGACGGCGTCTGTCTCTCCATCGCCGAAGGTGACTCCATGAGTGCAGAACATGTGTATCGCGTCGCCAGCTCCGGCTGGCTGCACTGCCACGGGCATCAGGTCGAAGAAGTTCCTGCATGGCCGCGTCTGACCCACAGCGCGCTGGTGGTGTTGGACATGGACGACGTCTATACCGACGTCTGGCGTTTCGAGGGCAAGACCGAATACGCAGCCGCTTTGGTTGAAAAGCGTGTGCGTACGCAAGGCCTCGTCGAAGGCGCGGCCCATGTCGTGGTGCACCGGCTGGTCAAATTGCCGGGCGGCTTTCAGGTGTTCTTCTCGGCGATTTCGCTGGATCTGTGGCAGCGTTGCACGCAATGGGCCAAGGAGCAGGACGACCATTGCCTGGTGATGATGGCTGGCGGGCTCCTGTGTGACGGCGTGGCGTCTGGCAGTGCGCGCGTCGTGCTGTCCCAGCGGCGGCTGATGTGTTTTGTGCAATCCGAAGAAGGCATGGTTTTTGGCTCTACCCAGGCGCTGGGTTCTGGGCCATCTGCCATGGCCAGTGCGGCCCAGGTGCTGACCAGCAACCACAGTACCTTGTTGATGCGGCTGGGTGCGGAGGCTGTGGAGTGGTGCACGCTGTGGTCTACGCAGCCTGCGGATGTAGACACCTGCCTCGCAGCTGTACGCAGCGTAGTGGGCGGGGCGCCAGTGATCATGCATGCGCAAGAGATGACGCTGGCTGCTGAGCGGGTACATACCGTGATGCCGACATTGGCGCGCAAGGCTGCAGGCCGCCATGCACTGAATCCTAGTCTGGAGCGGGTGGCGTGGCGTGCCGAGCACTGGGTGGCTCCTATCACCGTGGTAACGGCGCTCGTCGGCATCGTTCTGGCCATTGTGGGCGTGCTGGTCGGGCAACTGGCGGATCAGCAGCGCAATGCGGGAATGAACCAGCGCGCCGAGCTGGAGGCGCTGCAAAGCCGAATCCAGGCGGTGTCGTTGGTGGAAGCTCCGGGGAAGCTGCTGCCGGTGGCCGAGTTCTCGCGCACGCTGGATGAGGGCGCGCGCCATGACCCAGTGGCGTTCATGGCAGTGTTGAAAGCTGCCTCCAACAAGGACATTCGGATCCAGCGAGTACGTCTGGAAACGACGAGCTCTTTAGGGAGTGCACAACCCGGTAAAAAAGCCTTCCGTGTAGACGGCGTGGTCGCACCCGGTGCCTCGGCTTCTGTGACACGCTGGGTCTCCCAGATGGCAGCGGCTGGCTGGACGCTCCGGGCAGTGGATCCCACCTTCACGCTGCCAGGTTCTTTCTCGTATGAGCTGGTGGCCAATGCAGCTGCTCCAGGAAATGTGAAACCATGAAATACGCGGCTTTACTTCTCAATGGGCTTGCCATTCTTTTGCTCGGCTGGGGTCTCTATGGCGTGTTTCAGCTCACTCAAGCGCGCACTCCGTCGATGCGTCCCATGACCGTGGAGCTGGCGCCCTTGCCAGCCGCTTTGCGCACGGATCAGGAGCGCGTTACCGAGGCCTTTGGCGCCATGTCTCGCATCCAGGCGCAGACGATGGCGGCAGGCACCGATCCGCAGCGTCTGATCGCGCTGCCAGTGCCTGGCAGTGATGTGGTGGGCAGTGTGCAAATGCCGCGCCGCTCCCTGTCATTGCATTTGGACGATCTGGCCTCTGAGCGGCAGTCTGTGGTGATTGACGGCCAACTGGCACGCCAGGGTGCACGGCTGGAGGGCGGTGGGCGTGTTGTGCAGGTGCGCCCCAGCGAGGCGGTGGTTACCGAGCGGCTGGGTCGTCAGACTTTGACGCTGCCTCAGGGGGAACTGCGGGTGGGAACGCTGCGCTGGCCCGACGGATCGCTGGCGAGCATTAATACCCAGGAGTTCCGCTCGGGTCTGCCGGGCGGACAACCTGGCCCTATCAAGAGCTTGCCATGACCACGAAGGCCCGCCGGCAGCAGAAAGACAACGTGACTCGCGGTTCGACGTGTGCATCGCGTTGTGGGCTCCCGTTGGCTTCTCCTCATGACCATTTCAAGAAATCACGCTAGTAGCGCCAAGGACAGCGACATGAACAATCCTCCATTTTTCAAGCCATTGGCGCTGGTATGTGCCGCCCTGGTGCTGGCTGGTTGCGCCAGCCCTTCGCCCCGCAGCGCTTCCAGCCTCCCGCCGCCAGATACCACTGCAGCAGACCAGATGCGCGAGCACGCTGCGCAAGAGGCCCAGCGTTTGCTGGTACATCAGCAGATGTTGCTGGCCGAAATCAACAAGACGGCAGCGGCACCGGTCATCGCTCCGGTGGCCCCGGTGTTTGATCCGCTGGAAGGCAAGCTGATCAATGTGGCCATGTCCCGAGCCAGCATCAGCCAGATCTTGAGTGCGTTTGCCGACGCAGGAAACCTGAACTTGATCGTTGATCCCAATGTGCTAAAGGGCGGGCAGCTTGCCGACATGCACTTGCGCCAGGTGACACTGCGTGAAGGCTTCAACGAAGTGCTGCGCACCTATGACGTGGCTGGCGAGTTCCGTGGCAATACGCTGCGCGTGAACCTTACCGAGGAGAAGTTCTTTTCATTGAACTTTCTCAACACCAAGACCAGCATCCAGATGGGCTCTGGCGGTAACGTTTTCGGCAGCTCCAATTCGGGCGGCGGGGGCGGAAGCGGGAGTGGGAGCAGCGGGGGCGGCGGATCTGGTGCCCAACAGGGCAGCCTGACCATGTCGGGCTCTGGCGGCGGAAGTACGGATCCGTACCTGGAAATCGAAACCGCCCTCAAGTCGGTATTGGGTGACTCGCACCAAGACCGCCTGGCCCAGCAGCAGCAAATGCAGCAGCAGAACCTGACCATGACGACCCCGGGCTCGTCCTCGTCGCCTTGGATTGGGAGTGGGGCCAACCCAACACGTCCCGCCCAGTTGCCGCAGGCGCCCTTGGCCACGATGAATGAAGACAGCGGCTTCACATTGAACAAGATGACTGGCACGCTGTACGTAAAAGCCCGTCCCTCCAAGATGCGCGCCGTCGAGAAGATGTTGGCCCAGGTGCACAAGGTGCTGGGCAAGCAGGTGTATGTCGAGGCGCAGCTGATCGATGTACAGCTGTCTGACAACTTCGAGTTCGGTGTGGACTGGACGTCCTTGCGCAGCCGTCTGGCGGCAGGCTTTGGTTCGTCGCCCATGCAGCTGGGTGGCAGCTCGGGTACGTTGCCGAATGCCGGCACGGGCTACCCTTCGCGGGCCATTTCCATCCCCGCAGCGCTGATCGGTAGCGTGGCTGGGCCTGCACTGGGCATGTCTTACCAAGGCAGCAACTATGGCATTGTGATCAACGCACTGCGCTCCTACGGAAATCTGAAGGTACTGTCCAATCCCAACGTGCAAGTGCGCAACGGCACGCCTGCATTGCTGTCCGTTGGCACTAGCTCGCGCTACGTGTCGCAGTCCGCATCCACGCAAACCGTTCCTGGGGGCGGTGCGTCCACTACATCTTCCAGCGTACAGACTGACACCGTGTTCTCCGGTGTCATGGTGGGGGTGCTGCCCATGGTTCGTGACGATGGCCGCATCGAGCTATTGCTGAATCCCATGCAGAGCGATGTCGACCCTGCCAGCCTGCAACTGGTGGCTGTGGGGGGAGACAACCTCGTCTCCCTTCCCAAGGTGAGCTACAAGGGGCTGACCACGACCTTGAACGTGGGCGATGGCGACGTGGTGGTGGTCGGGGGGTTGATCGACCAGCGCAGCTCCAATAACGACCGTGGAGCACCTGGGGTGTCTGACGTGCCTTTGCTGGGCAAGCTGTTCGGCAATGAGAACAAAGTGCACGGAAGCCGCGAGCTGGTGATCGTCTTGCGGGTGCGTGTGCTATGAGCCTCATCCACGACGCGCTGAAATCCATGGATGCGCCTCTAGATTCCAAGCCTGCCATGGCAAGGGCTTCCAAGGCGGCGGTGCGTGGCCGTCCTGCATGGCTGGATGCCATGCTGGCTTTCGCCGTCGTGTTGGGGGCAGGGATTCTGGGGTGGTTTGTCTGGCAGACCCAGATGAAGCCCAAGGCACTGCCGGCGCCGATGGCTGCTGCGCCAAGTCCGGCCCCCGCTGCAGCGCCAGCCCCGGTGGCGGTCGCTTCGCCCGTCGCTGAAACGGCTGCGCCTGCTGCGGCGTTGCCAACGTCAGTGACGGTATCCGCTGCTGACCCTGCTGCGGCCGCCAACTCTGCCATGGCTGCTGCTCCTGCACCGGTAGTTCCTGCGCCTGTTGCCGTGCCAGCTCCAGCAGTCGCTCTGGCTGCTCCCGCAGCTGCGTCCGTGCAGTCAGCGACTCCCGCTCCGGCTGTTGCCATGGAGCCCGCTGCGCCCAAGATGGTCGTGGCAACCAGCCCACGCAGTGGTGTTGCTACGCCCGCACCGGCTGCGGTGACCCGCAGCAGTGCGATGCGACAGGCGCATGGTGCAAACCGCTCCAATACGGCGACTGCGCCCGCAGTGGCGACGGCCCCGGCCGTGGATGACACTCCGGTGGAGCTGCGCTTTGCCCGTTTCGTCGCCGCCATGAAAGAGTCACGTACGGCCGATGCTGAACGTGAATTGGCTGCGTTGAAGGAGCGTCTGCCGGCAGGGTCTTTGGGACTGTTGCGCGCGCAAGCCTGGTTTGACCTGCGCGCCGGCCGCGATGCTGCTGCTGCAGACGGTTATCGCGTCATTCTTGAGCGGCTGCCTGGCGATGAAGAAGCTGCCATCAACCTGGCCAGCATTCAGTCGCGCCAGCAAAAGACTGAAGAAGCCCGCGCAACCCTTGATGCCGCATCGCGACTGCAACCAGATTCGGCTGCGTTGCGGGCCGCATTGGCCCAGTTCACCCCTGCTGCACGCCAATGACGGCCAATTCCATCTATGCCACGCTGGGGTTGTCACGCAACCCGTTTCCGCCGACGCCGGATGCGGGTTCGTACTTCTTCACGCCTCAGCTGGAGGAGGATTTCGCGGAGATCGTGCACTGCATCGAGGCGCGCAAGGGCTTTGTTCTTCTGACAGGAGAAGTCGGGCTGGGCAAGAGTACTTTGGTGCGGCGCCTGCTGGACACCCTCAGTGGCAAGAACTGCCACTCGGCGCTGATCCTGAACACCTTTTTGCAAGACAGTGCTCTGTTGTCTGCCATACAGTCTGACTTCGGTTTGCCGCCTTCGGACTCCGTAGAGCAGGGGCTGGCGCGACTGACCGAGTTCCTGATCGCGGGGCACCAGGCAGGCGAGATCAGCTTGCTGGTGATCGATGATGCGCAGAACCTCAGTGTGGAATCGCTCGAGCTGGTGCGCTTGTTGTGCAATCTGGAAACCGGCCAGGAAAAGCTGTTGCAGATCCTGCTGGTCGGACAGCCCGAGCTGGAGGAAACCCTGGCGACGCCGGAGTTGCGTCAGCTCAAGAGTCGCATCATCAAACACGCTCGGCTGTCGGGTCTGCAAAAGGATGAAGTCACCCGTTACTTCGATTTTCGTGTGAACGCTGCGGGCGCAGAGGGGCGTCTCTCCATCGAACCTGCCGCAGCGGACGTTTTGCACCGCGCCACGCAGGGAAACCTGCGACGCATTCACTTGGTGCTGGACCGTTGTCTGTACGGTTTGGCGAGTACCAGGGCATCTGTGGTGACCGAGCCCCTGGTTCAGCGTGCGGTGGCCGATCTGCCTGCATTGGGGGATGAAGCCGCAGTGATCGCCAAGGTGACTGGTGGCCATCGCGGTCGCAAGGCCTGGGTGCTCGCTGGCCTGCTGGCGGGCACGACAGCAACAGTCGCGTTGGCCAGCTGGGGGTTGGCTACCCAACCCAGCGAGCATGTATCGCCAGCAGCCCCCGTGGTGGCAGCTCCCGCCCCCGAGGTAGTTCGGCCAACGGTGTCGGGCGAGGCCTCAGCATTACCGCCCAATGGCAGCTCTGCGACCGCCTTCGTGGCGACTGCACCGACACCCAAGGCGCAGCCTGCGGCTGCGGTACCTGCTCGCCAAGCCTGTGAAAACCAGCTCAAGGCGGCAGCTGCTGCTGACGAGGTGGTGCATGTTTACCGCCTGCCCGATGGCATGGCCGACAGCCTGAAACCGTCGACTCGCCTGTGCCGCTTCAGTGTGGACAAGGAGTCCTGGGTCGCATGGCTGAGTCGCAACAACACGCGCAACATCGAGGCCGCCGAGCAGGTCACGCGCAAGGTACAGGGCAAACTCAAGGGCATGGGCCTTCTGGACAAGCGTGAGCCTGACGACGGTTTTTTTGGTTCGAAGACTGGAGAGGCGTTCGCCCGCTTTCAACTGCAGCAGGGTCTGCCGCCGACTGGCAAGCCCGACGAACTGACCTTCTTACTTCTGGAGCATCAGGATGCATCCCCCCGCTGAATCATTGCTAGAGGCCTCGGGCCAGTTGCAGCCCGCAGGCCCTACGGCCGAGGATCGCCTGGCGGTGCTGCGTGACAAGAGTCCTTCCCTGGGCGCTGCATTGGTCAATGCCGGCCTTGTATCTGCAGTCGCCATCGACTATGTGTTGCAAAAACAGAAGATCGAGAAGGTGCCTATGGGCAACCTTCTGGTGGAGCTGGGTTTCGCAAGTGCCAACGAGGTCGCACGCCAGCTTGCTGGCCAGCGCGGACTTCGCTTTGTCAACGCCGATGAAATGCCGGAGCCCGATACGGCCGTAGCCGGCATTTTTAACCGATCGTTGTGCCTGACTTATGGCTTCCTGCCTGTGCGGGAAAACGACGAAGGCCTGATCGAGGTAGTGCTTGGCGACGCACAGCCTGATACGGTGACCGAACTTGTGCAGCGCAAGCTGGGCAAGGGATGCCATTTTTTTCAAGGTGAATTCGATAGTGTTGCCCAGGCCATCCAGCAGCACTATTACTTCGCAGAGCACCCGCCGGCACGCCTGATCGAGAGCGAGGTCCGCAAGCTCGAAGCTGATGTGGATCGTGCCTACAGCCCCGCCCGTTTGCTGGAACACATGCTCCACCTGGCGGTGCGCGAACGCGCGACGGATATCCATCTGGCGCCCACGGCGCGTAGCCGTTCGGTGCTGCTGCGCGTAGACGGCGTTTTGCGTCCGGTGTTCGCGCTCTCGCCGGCCCTGGACCGTCTGGTGGTCTACGTCAAGCTGCAGGCTGACATGGATGCCAGCGAACAGCGCCTGCCCCAGGACGGTAGCTTTACGGCACAGGTGATGGAGCACAACTTCACCATCCGTGTCTCCACCTTGATCTCCGAATTTGGCGAGCGTATGGTGCTGCGCTTGCTGCCCGAGCGCAGCAACCTGGACAAGCTGGCAGACCTCGGTTTTCTGGAGGAGGATGTCGCCGTCATGGCCAAGGCGTTCTCGCGTCCGCACGGCCTCATCCTGATCACGGGCCCTACCGGCTCAGGCAAGAGCACGACGCTGCATGCCGCGCTGCGCATGCAGCCCTTGATTGAGCGCAATGTGCTGACCGTGGAGGACCCGGTGGAGTACCGCGTCCCGGTCGCCTGCCAGACCGAAGTGAACCGCCGTGCGGGCTATGAGTTCGCCAATGCCATGCGGCACTTTCTTCGGCATGACCCCGACATCATCCTGGTGGGCGAAATCCGGGACTCTGAGACTGCTCGTGCTGCGTTGGACGCTTCCTCTACAGGTCACCTGGTGTTGTCTACCTTGCACGTGGGCAGCATTTTTGGGGTGATGCCTCGCCTCAAGCTGCTGGGCGTGGACACGGAAACGATTGCCGAAAACCTGGTGGCAGTGATCAACCAGCGCCTTGTGCGCCGCATTTGTCCACACTGCGCCAAGCCACGTCTTGCGACTGACGATGAGCGCCGCTGGCTGGGGCAGGGCGCTGCGGGCGAAATGCTGCAGGTGTTCCATGGTGCCGGCTGCCATCACTGCCGCGACACAGGGTATCTGGGCCGCCTGCCGGTGTACGAAATGCTGGTGGTCAACCGTGATCTGGCGGACGCCATCGCCTCTGATGCCACGCGGGCCGAAATGCGGCAACGCGCACTGGCAGCAGGCATGCGCCCCATCTTGACGTTGGCGCGACACCGCGTGTTGGCAGGTGAGACCACGATGGAGGAAATCCTCCGCACCGTGGGCGAGGACTGAGCCGCTTTAGCGGAAGCACTGCATGGCCAATCTCAACACTTATTACTACCGCGTACTGCTGCCCCATGGTGGGGTGCGCTCGGGTCTGTTGCGCTTGGCAGTCAAGCGCGACTTATCGGCTCGCATGCGGCTGGAGGCCGACACTGACGGCACGGTGATCAGCCTCTGGCGTTTTCCTGCCTGGCTTGCAGTGGTGGCCGATGCGCTGTTGCATCTGTTCCGAAAGCAAGTGCGCGGCGAAGACCTTGCGGGCTTCCTTCGCGACCTGGGCCTCATGATGCGCGCAGGCGTTCCCGCCCTCGATGCGCTGACCACCCTGGTGGAAGAAAGCCACAGTGTTGGCAACCCTGCCATGGCGTCCGTTGCACGCAACATGCTGGACGACCTGAACGCGGGTGTGGGCATGACCGAAGCTTTCAATCGGCACCCCAATGTGTTCCCCGAGACCGTGCGCAACCTGATCTCCATCGGGGACCAGACCGGTACTCTGGACCGTATGCTGGGCGAAGCCGCCGAGCACGTGGAGCGCATGATCAATATCCGGCGCGATATCAAGACTGCTCTGATCTATCCGGCGTTTGTGTTCGCCTCCATCATTGGCGTCGCCATCTTCTGGATCTACTACGTTGTGCCCAACATGGCGCGCCTGTTCAAGCAGCTGCAGGCGAAACTGCCACCCATCACAGAAGGGCTGGTGGCCTTTGCGAACTTGCTGTCCACCCATCTGCCCTGGGTGCTGCTGGTCACGGTCATCGTGGTGTCGATCGGCGTCATTGCCTTCAGACGGTCCGAGCGATTCCAGCTTGCAACCTATACCTTCATGCACCGTTTGCCTATTGCTCGTACGTTGCTGGTGTCTTCCGGCATGGCACATATCACCGAGCATCTCTCGATCCTCGTACGTGCGGGGGTAGACATGGTGTCCAGCCTGCGCGTTCTGGGGCGGGCCACCAAGAACCGCTACTACCGCACCCGTCTCATCCATGTGGCGGAATCGGTTTCGCGCGGGGAGTCCGTGTCCTCATCGATGCGGCGCGTAGGCGGTTTTCCCGCCATGGCAGTGCGCATGATTTCAGTGGGGGAAGAGTCCGGTAGCCTGGATCAGCAGCTCTCTCACCTTGCAGCGGACTATCGCAAGCGCCTCGAGGTGTTGGTCAAGTCGCTCGCGGAAATCCTCAAGCCTCTGATCATCCTGGTTGCAGGGGGCTTGTTTCTTTTCCTGATCGTTGCGCTGTTGTTGCCTGTTTACGACCTGGTGCGGCAGTCGGTCACTCAAAGTATGGGAGGCGGCTGATGTCACGTTCTTTGTTGTTACTTCGCGCAGACATTCCAACCCCTGTTTCTGGCATAGGTTTGTTTGAGAGTTTTCATGCTGGTGAGGCCTGCCCGTTCTGCTGGGCAGGAGACTGAATGCGTAAGCCCGTTTTGGTAGGTGCGAGTCTAGGACTGCTGCTGTTGGTCGCGATCGCCGTCGGTGTATGGATAACTGATAAGCATCCCGAGCCAGTTGTCGGTGGAATACCACCTCGCACGACGAGCCCCCGGATCGTGCCGTCAGCCCCAGCGGCTTCCATGGCTCCGGGCACAGCACAGAGCATTCCACAGGCAGACTTGGCAGGGCAGGACCGCCGCCGCCGCCTGGCGGAAGTGCGCGCGGAATTCAGGGCGCTGAGTGCTCAAGGGGCGCAGGCATCGCCGCAGAAAATGCGGGCGTTGGTGGATGAATTGGAGGCCTTGTCCGGCCCCAGCTTCGATCCGCGTTATTTCCAGTCGCTGCGGACGATGCTGGACCAGAACGCAAAACTGCAGCAACTCAACGCAGAACTGCAAGTCCTCACCAAAAGCAAGGCCCCCAAGGATGCAGCGCGACAGGAAGCCATCCTCGCCGAAATGCGTGCAATAGGCGAGCGCGTGGCTGCGGAAGCAAAGGCCATGCAGGCCTTCATGCCCAAGCCCACGCCTGAGGTAAAAGCTCCATGAGTTCCAGTGGTTCTTACTCTGGCGCATTGCACAAGCGTGCCACGCAGAGGGGTTTTTCCCTGGTCGAAGGGGCGATCGCGCTCGTGGTAGCGGGGCTAATGACTTGGGCGGCTTTCAGTGGGTACGTGACGGTATCCGAACAACAGGAAATCGAACGTGGCCGAGCCGAGGCAGAGCAATTGCAGTCGATTCTGCGGGCATTTGCACTGCGCAATGGGCGGCTTCCATGTCCTGCGAGCACGCCTGACGGATATGAGGCGCTGAGCAGTGGAGTGTGTGCATCAGGGGTCCAGCTGGGTTGGTTTCCTTATGTGAGCGTCGGTCTGGAATTGCCCACGGATCGACTGCGTGCCCGCTATTCGGTTTTCCGAGAAGCGAACCTCGCCGTGCCTGCACAAGACGCAGATCTGGCTGTGGAGTTGGAGCGAACGGGTGATTCGCTGGGTGCGCCTACGCATCGGGACATCACCGACTTGATCGTTGCTTTGAACAATGCGTCTACTAAGCCAGTGTCGTCAGCGCGCACGTATCTCACAGGTGACGGCGGTGCGGCGGGAGCCATTGATTGCGCTGCCAATCGTGTAATGGTTGCAGCGTACTGGGTGGTGGTGCCACTTCAAGACAAAGACGGCGACGGGAACCGCCTGGATGCCCCTCACACTCTCACCAGCTTGTGCGCAGCGAGCCCTTCAGCGCCGCTGCGGTTTGCGTCGGATGACGTGGTGATCGCGGAGTCACCTGCGCAGTTGGCAGGGTGGTTGCGCAAGAGCCTGCCTTGACGGCAATCCCCTCCTTCACTTTCATGCTGCCGATGTCTACGACCTGTCTCTCCTTGCCGCTCCGAAGCGCTGCACGCCGCGCAGGCGGATTTGGCCTGCTGCAAGTGATGCTGCTCATCGCAGTAATGTCTGGTCTTGCCACGATGGGCTACCTTCAATGGCGCGAACGTTCCGCGTTGGATTCGTCCCGCCAGGAACGTCAGGCCCTGGCACAGGCTGATCAGGCGTTGATTGCATATGCCACTGTAGCCCGCAGCTTGCCGTGTCCAGACGTTGATCGAGACGGTTTGCAGGATTGCGGTGCACCGGCTACCCAAAAGGGATGGCTGCCAACGGCGACCCTTCGCATGGCAGGCGTTGACCCCGGAGTGGACGTGGGGCAGTTGCGCTACCTCGTTCAGCGCCAAGGTGGTGCCAACGACCTCACGATGCTGACGGATACGTGGACTCCTCTCGAGTACAGCGACGGAGCCGACGGCTTTTTCGCCATGCGCGGAGCTCCTTACCCAGCGGACATCCTCACGTTGACCGACCTGTGCCAAAGGCTTGACACCGGCCGCAGGGCGACGATGTTACCCACCATGGCTCAAGTCAATGCGCCGACCCCGCGCGCCATCGCCTATGCGCTGGCCCATCCGGGAAACAACGATGCGGATGGTGACGGTGATCTATTTGACGGCGCCAATTCCAATGCCGCAGCCAATGTCAACCGCATGGAAGACCCGAACCGGCGTTCGCTCCTGGCGGGGTACAACGACATCGTGCTGGAGCGGTCTTACGACAGCCTGCTGTCGGCTTTTCATTGCCGCCCTTTGATCGATTCCATCAACACAGTAGCTCTGGCCCATGATGTGGCCGGAGACGTAGCTGAGATGCGTGCCGACAACATCTCGTCTGCCCGTCGTTCGGTTGCCTTCAGCACTTTGGCGGCCATCATGACGTCTCTGGAGATTGCCCTGGCCGTGGCAGAGGGGGCTTCTGATGCTGGCAACGCCGCCGCAGAGTGGGCCATCTGTGCGGCGTCGCTGGGGTTGGCGGTCAATGCCTGTGCGGCCGCACCCCAGCACACTGTAGCGATTGGGCTGGCGGGGGGCGTCATCATCGCCAACGGTCTTGCCGTGGTTGCCAATGCAGTGGCGGCTGGCATTGCCGGTACAGCTTTGACGCTGGCCGATAGTAGTGCCACGGCTAACGATATATGCCCTCCCATGGATCCGGCGGTGAACAACCTCATGCTGTCCATCGCGCAGCAGGAGGTGACGGATGCCAATGCCGAACTGGCCGCCGCGACTACGGCTGTCAACAACAAGACGGCAGAACTCAATACCGCCATCGCGCAGCGAACTGCCGCCGTCACCAGTCTGACCAGCCTGATTCGAAATGGCCAAGCCAGTTCGCAGATCGACGGATTGCTCAACACCTTGCTGGCTGCTGCCGGTACCTGGGGCAGTACATCGTACGCCAGCGCTGCCGCCGATTCCAAGGTCACGCAGGCTACGCAGCTGCGTGATCGCTGGGCGGCCGAGGTCGCCAAGTACAACGCAATGCTGGCAGACATACCGGGCACTCTCGCCCGATTGAATAGCGAGATTGCTGCACTGGACTTGCTCATTGCCACCAATCCGCCCAACAAGACAGACCTTCAGAATGAGCGTGACGGCAAGGATGCGGAGCGCAAATTGGCTGGTGATGTAGCCGGCCTCACGGCCGTGCGAGACAAAGCTGTGGCTGAACTGGCCAGCGCACAGACGGCACTGGACAACGCCGTTGCTGCGCAAACGGCTGCCAGCGCTGCCTATTCCACGGCGCAGACGAGCTACCAAAGTGCCATTTCAAACTTTGTCAACGGCACGGCCCGCTACAACATCTACAACAGCAGCGGGGCCGTGGTTGCCTATGGATGCACGACCGCCTGTCAGGCTGGCGACGTCAATATCAACAGCGTGGGCCAACTGGGCTCCGCGCTGGTCGACCTTTTTGGACTGGGCGCGATGACCAGCCCGAGCACCGACGCCAAGTACCTTAAACCCGTCAAGCTACAAAAAGAGCTGGATGCTCTGAATCAACGTCTGGCGGCAGCGCAAGATCGCAAGGCCACGGCCGATGCCCGGTTGCTGGAGGCGCAAAACCGTGTCAATAACCCGCCGCCCTGCAACGCCACGGGCTCGGCCGTAGTGCCCATGACACCCGAGCAAGCCGAGTCCATCTTGGCGGATGTAGATCGCAAGGGAGGGACGCGATGATGTTCATGAGAGCGGACGCGCAATTACCTTCGCGCCTGCGCCAGACAGGGTTGTCACTGGTGGAGCTGGGCGTTGCCATGGCAATCGTCGGGGTGATTGGCATCATCACTTGGCGATGGGTGGCCGACACGCGTGCTCCTATGGATCGCACTGCCATCATGGGGCAGCTGACTGAAGCCCAAGCAGCGGTGGAAGGCTTTGTGCTCGCCAATCATCGGCTGCCCTGCGCCGCATCCGGCACCAATGGCACAGAAGACTGTGGCAACACCAGCGCTGCTGCGGTCTTGCTGCCGTGGCGCACTCTGGGGTTACCTAGTCGCATGGGCCAGTTGCACTATGGCGTCAATCGCGGTGCTTCGCTGGATCTCGCCAGTGCGCCGACGGCCTCCGCTTTCCCTGATCTCAACATCAATTACACCCCCGCTATTCCGGTGCTGGCTTTGTCAACCGATGCGGGCGTCAACGCTGCTGCAGCCGCGTTGACGGGCGCCATCACGGCAGCAAATGGCAGGCGCGCCGTTATCAATGGCCTTGACTGGTGCCGTGTGGTGCGCCGTCTTGCGGCCAATCCCACGGCGGCGGGTGTCCTCACTGCGGGCAATCTCACCGCAAGTATTCCGGTCGCGTTTGTGATCGCGCACCCGGGGGTGAGTGGCGTGTTTGAGGGCAGCAATGTGCCGGGAGGTGCAGCGGGGTTCAGATTCGATATGCCCGGACGCGCGCAGGACAGCAATTTCGATGATCTGTCCGTGGCTGTTGGCGCGGGCGACCTTGCGTCCCGCATTGGGTGCGTGTCGCGTCTGGGTGCTATGCAGGCTGCCGCGCAGGGGGCCTACACCGCTTATGACAACGTGCGAGTGGTGCAGGAATACTGGTCTTTGCGGGTCTTCGACATTGAGCAGGCACAGTCAGCCCTGGAGGCCGCAGAAACGGGCGTCATCATGGCGGCCATGAACGCTGCTCTGGCCGCCGGCAGCGCGGCACTGGCCGTCGCTTCAGCCGCCAACACCGAGGGGATCACGATTTTTGGTCTAGTTCTGTCTGCGGCCAATGTGGTCACCGCAGCTGTAGAGGTGGGTTTTGCGGCGGACGATCTCATTGAAGCCCAGAAGGCACTGCAAGACTCCAAAGACAAGGAACTCGCGTCGCGGGCGTATGTGATCGAGGTGTTTGAAACTTTTACCCAAGCGCTGACGGCGGCGAACCGGCTGGATGAGAAAGGGCTTAACCCATGAGACACCGTATGGAGGGTTTCACTCTGGTCGAGCTGTCGCTGGTGTTGTTGGCTCTGGGGCTGATATTGCCTGGTGCAGTCATCTTCTGGCAGTTGTCAGAGCGGCATCGCGTGGCGGCCGTGCAAATGGACGCGCAACAGCAGTCGCGCCAGGCACTGCTGGGTTATCTGCATTCTCATTACAGGTTGCCATGCCCGGCTGCGGATGCTAACGGCGTGGAGTCCTGCACGGATGGTGCCGTGATTCGCCAGGTGGGCTATCTCCCTTGGCGTACGTTGAACCTTCCGCGCCCTGAGGCAGGACGTTTGCGGTACGGCGTATACCGTGAGCCTTCAGGTGCCACGATGGTTGCCGCTCCTTCGGACCGGGACCTTGCGGTGGCTCGCGACCGCATGAACCCGCTGCGTGTACGCACCCCATCTCCCAAACCCCAGAACCACACAGCGGCCCCCAACCCAAACGCGCCTCCCATTCCGGAAGTGCTGTCCAGCTTGAACAGCGTGTTGGGAGTTACCCAGTCTGGCAACGATGCGGCACCACTGAACCCAGCCTGCGATGCTGCCGGTGACCCGGCCTGTCCATTGGGTGTAGTCAATGCGGTCAATCTCATTGACATTTGCCTGGCGCTGAACACCGCCAGCGATGCTTTGGTGGCTCCTGCTGGCCGGTTGGCCACCCAGGTCGGAGCAACCCGGCGCACCGCCGCCTTCGTGATCGCCGCGCCAGGTCTGTTGGATGCCCAAGGCAATGGCCAGGCGTTTGACGGCGCCAATGCCACTGCATCCAACGCTGACCCCACTTTCGCTTCGCCCAGTCAGGCTGTAACCGAACAGTACGATGACATCGTGCTGGCCGCGAGTCACACCGAGCTGTTTGCAGAGCTGCAATGTGGGGCAGCGTTGTCCGCCATTTCACACGCTCATTTCAACGTAGCCACGGGAGCTTTTGTGATGGAGCGTGCCATGTACGACTACCGTGATCAACTCTACATCGCTGTGGTGCTGGCTCGTGCTGATGTTGCCGCGGCGGCGGCCGGAGCGCTTTCTGCAGCTGCTGGGTCGCTAGATGCCGCGAAGGAGATGGTGTCCGCCGTGGCAGATACCACCATGTCTGTGGGCGCTCGTGCGTTTCAGATAGCACTGGCGGCTGTGGGCATCGGATTGGCTGTGGCCAGCGATATTGCGGCTGCGGCCGCTGTGGTGGATGCTGCGCTTTCTCTTGCAGAAGCTGAGGATGTTTTTGATGGCTTCGCGACACGCACGACGGCAATGACCGAATTGTCACGAGACATTAATACCAACGCGTTGCGGGCTGACGCCATTGGCCACTGATGAATTTGATGACCGACGTTTACTGAGTGACGCACCATGACCCCATTTCACATTCACCCTCACGGCGCTGCCTCGCGTCGACAACGTGGTTTTTCGCTTCTCGAGCTGAGCGTCGTTCTGATCGTGATCGGCTTGTTGCTGGGTGCCGTTGCTGTTGGTCGTGATTTGCAGCGTTCTGCCGCCAATCAGCGGCTGTCCACCGACTTCATCCAGGGCTGGCAACTCGCTTATGAAGGTTTCTTCAACGGTGTGGGTTACCCACCCGGTGACAACCCGACCGCGCCCACAGGGCAGGTCAATGGAAACGCTGCCACGCCCGGTACAGAGCTGTGTGGTGCGGACATGATCAATGCATTTCTGGCCGCCGGTATCCGCCTGCCCACGGGCCGTACCGAGGGCCAGCAGGACCGCTATGTGTATCTGGACAGCAATGGGAACCCGCAGGAAGTGCGGGTGTGTTTTCAAAGCCGTGACTGGGCTGAGCCTGGCGCCACCGGGGGAGTGTTTGTATCTCGCAAGCGCAACATCATGGTGGTCCGTGGTGTGACGTTTTCCTTGGCGGCTGCGTTGGACCAGCAGATCGACGGACGCAGTGATGCGCGTTTTGGGCGCTGGCGCGATATCTCCTTCGCCAATTCCATCGCTGAACTCAATGGCCAAGCCTGGCCCATTGATGACCGGATGGCATTTGGGTCCACCACAGTGACTTCGCTGGATGAATCGCAGGTGGCCATCACCACGGCGCTTTTTCAGATGATGCGCTGATTTCCGTGCGCGAGCCGCGAACGCTTGGCGCGGTGGCGGTAGCGTGGGGCAGGGGTATTTGGCGTGTCGTCGCTTTGAACGATTAAACCCTCGGTCCTCAAGCTTCTGCCAGCTGAAACCGCTGGTCAAAGTTCATCTTGCCCAGCACGCGCAGCGCCGCGTTGCAAGTGGCGTTGTCCACCTTGCTGATGTCCAGGCTGTAGCGCTTGGCGGTGGACACTACGTCCACACATTTGTGGCCCCATTGCACCGCGACCAGCAGCGCTGGGCGCTGGCCAGCCTCGGCACCTACCGACACGCCGCGTTGCTCGGGCCGCAGCATGAATTCAAGGTGGGGGGTGCGCACGAGGGTGAGGCGGTCGGTCCCTCGGGGGCCCAGGGCGAACGAGATAACCCAGTCGTCTTCGTCTTCCACCGTCACAAACGGAACATGCTGGGGTGCGGCCATGGTGCTGGGCATTGGGTTGGAGGGCGGGGCGGGTGGTCCGCCGTGGTGCACTGCCCAGGGTATGGGCGGGCGCCAGTATGCCGCTGCAAGCGCCGTGCCTGCTGCGGGAGAACCCGAGGTTGGGCTTTTCCAACGCGGTGCGTGGGATGTCAGCCTGGTGCAAGGCAGGCGCAGCGTGTGTTGGGTGGTGCGATGCAGTGTGGTCGGGCGAGGGGGTTGCACGCCGGGTTTGGGGCCAGGGTTTTGATGAAAATCGGCCTGTGCGCTAGGTCGGTATGTCTTTGTAGCTATTGTTTTGATAGTCTTTTTGGCCGCGCCGGTCTCTCTGTCGCGGCGGTCGCCAAGCCCGTGGCCAGTTGGCCCACGGTGCGCAGTGCTGGTTCCAGCCGCCCCTGCGCTGGATGCCCGTAGTTGATGCGTACGCAGTGCGCAAACCGCTGGTCGGCCGAGAAGATCTGCCCGGGCGCGAGGCTGATGCCCTGCTGCAGTGCCAGTCGGTGCAGTTCCAGCGCGTTCACTTCAGTCGGCAGCTCCACCCACAAGAAGTACCCACCCTCAGGCCGCGATACGCGGGTGCCGGGTGGGAAGTGCTGCGCTACGGCCGCCAGGGCCAGCGCCTGCTGCTCCGCCAGGCTGCGGCGCAGCTGGCGCAGGTGCCGGTCGTAGCCGCCCTGGGCCAGGTATTCCGACAGCGCCTGCTGTGACGGCGTGGCAGCCGATAGCGTGGTCATGAGCTTGAGCCGCTGCACCGCCTTGGCCTGGCGGCCCGCCGCCACCCAGCCCACCCGGTAGCCGGGCGCCAGGCTTTTGCTGAATGAGCTGCAGTGCATCACCAGCCCCTCGGTATCAAACGCCTTGGCTGGGGGCGGGCGCTGGGGGCCAAAGTGCAGCTCGCCATACACGTCGTCCTCGATCAGCGGGATACCGTGGCGCGCCAGCAGGGCGACCAGCTCGCGCTTCTTGTCCTCGGGCATCAGGCTGCCCAGCGGGTTCTGAAAACTGGGCATGAGCCAGCAGGCCTTGATGGGCTGGTGGGGTGTTTGCCGCTCCAGTGCTTGCGCCAACGCCGCCAGGTCGATGCCATCGCGCGGGTGGGTGGCGATTTCCAGCGCCTGCAGGTTCAGCCGCTCCAGGGCCTGTAACGCGGCGTAGAAGGTGGGCGATTCGACCACCACCACATCGCCGGGCTGGGTGACGGCCTCCAGGCAGAGGTTGAGCGCCTCCATGGCGCCGTTGGTGATGATGATTTCTTCCATATCCACCGCCATGCCGTGCACGCCGTAGCGCAGTGCAATCTGCTGGCGCAGGCGTTCGTCGCCGGGAGGCAGGCTTTGCACGATGGTCCAAGGGTCGAGCTTGCGCATGCCGCTGCCCAGGCAGCGCGCCAGGCGCTCCAGTGGAAACAGCTCCAGCCCTGGAAAGGCCGAGCCCAGCGGTACCAGGTCGCGGTCGCGCGCCAGGCCCAGCACCTCGAACACCAGGTCGCTGATGGCCACGCCGGTGGAGATGGCGGCGGGCTGCGAGGGCTGGGGCTCCGCGGGTCGAACCTCGGCCGTACCTGGTAGCCGGGCGCTGACGTAGTACCCCGAGCGCGGGCGCGCATGGATCAGGCCCTGGGCCTCCAGCAGGTAATACGCCTCGAACACGGTGGACGGGCTGATGCCCCGTGTGCGGCTGGCCTCGCGCACCGAGGGCACGCGGTCGCCCGGGCGCAGGGCGCCGCTGTGGATGAGCTGGGCAATGGCGTCGGCGTGGCGTTCGTAGCGCTTCATGGGCAGGGCGGGGTTGATGCAGGGCAAACTGATCTGTATTTTTAACTCGAAACTGAATCTGTACTGTTTTTGGGGGCGGGCGTAGAGTGGCGGACTGTGTGGGCGCACGCCTTGCGTGTTTGGCCGCTGTGGGCCACCCAACCGTTTCTTTCCCGGACAAAAAGATCCCCATGACCGATTGCCTGCGCAGCTTGCTGCGCCCCGTTCTCAGCCTGCCTGCGGCCACTGCCCTGTTGGCGCTGGCCTTGAGCGCTGGCGCTGTGGCCCAGATGGTGCCTGCCAGCGCCACCCCTGCAACCCCGGTGGCCACTGCATCCACTGCGGCCACGGTGCCCGCGTCTTCCATGTCTTCACGCGTACTGGCCTGCACCGCCTGCCACGGCAAGGAAGGCCGTGCCACGCCCGACGGCTACTTTCCGCGCATTGCTGGCAAGCCGGCGGGCTATCTGACCAACCAGCTGCTCAACTTTCGAGACGGGCGGCGCAGCTACCCGCAGATGGGCTACCTCATCGAGCACCTGACGGACGATTACCTGCGCGAGATGGCCGAGCACTTTGCCGCGCTCGACTTGCCGTACCCACCGCCACCTGCACCACAAGCGCCCGCCGCCGCGCTGGAGCAGGGCCGCCAGCTGGTGCAGCAGGGCGACGCGGCGCGCCGCATTCCCGCCTGTGTGGCCTGCCACGGGGCGGCCATGACGGGCGTGGCACCGTCCATCCCCGGCCTGCTGGGCCTGCCGCGTGACTACCTCAACAGCCAGCTGGGCGCCTGGAAGACCGGCCAGCGCCGCGCGCACGTGCCCGACTGCATGGCCGATATTGCCCGCCAGCTCACGCCCGATGACGTGAGCGCGGTCTCGGCCTGGCTGGCCGCCCAGCCCGTGGCGGCGGGTGGCAAGCCGGCCCGCACGCTGCCCGCCGCCATGCCGGCGCGCTGCGGCGGTGTGGCTGAGGTTCCCGTTGCTGCTGCAGCGGCACGCTGAGAAGGGATGCACCGATGAAACGCATCCTCTGGACCCTCTCTTCCGTGCTGGCGGCGCTCGGCATTGCCGCCGCCGTGCTGATCACCCTGAACCTGCGTGGCGAAGAGCCGCTGCCCGCCGCCGAGACGCTGCAATCCACGCCCGTGCTGGTGCAGCGCGGCGAATACCTGGCCCGCGTCGGCAACTGCATGGCCTGCCACACTACCCAGGGCGGCGCGCCGTTTGCGGGTGGTCGAGGCATCGAGACGCCCTTTGGCGTGGTGCACAGCTCCAACCTCACGCCCGACAGGGTGCAAGGCATTGGCAGCTGGACCTCGGCCGAGTTCTGGCGTGCCATGCACCATGGCCGCAGCAAGGACGGGCGGCTGCTGTACCCGGCCTTCCCATACCCCAACTACACGCAGGTGACGCGCGAGGATTCGGACGCCATCTTTGCCTATCTGCAAAGCGTGCCCGCTGCGCCCGACGCCAACCGCGCCCATGCGCTGCGTTTTCCGTACAACACGCAGGCGGCATTGGCCGTGTGGCGTGCGCTGTTCTTCGCACCCGGAGCGCCCAGCGCCGAACCCACGCAGACGGCGGAATACAACCGGGGCGCCTATCTGGTCAACGGCCTGGGCCACTGCACCGCCTGCCACACGCCGCGCAATGCGCTGGGCGCCACGTCGGACGCCAAGGCCTTCACCGGCGGGTTGATCCCGGTGCAGAACTGGTATGCCCCCGCACTCAATGCGGCGCACGAGGCGGGCGTGAAGGAGTGGCGCACCGACGACGTGGTGGCACTGCTCAAGACCGGCGTGGCCCCGCAGGGCTCGGTGCTGGGCCCCATGGCCGAGGTGGTGTTTCGCAGCACGCAGTACCTGAGCGACGCCGATGCGCGCGCCATGGCCGTGTACCTGCAGGGCCTGCCGCAGCAGGATCGCAAGGCGCATGCCACCGTGGCCACCCCCCCGGCCAGCGCGATGGCGCGGGGCGGCAAGGTGTACGAGCAGCAGTGCGCGCAGTGCCACGGCGACCGGGGGCAGGGCGAGCCCGGCGCGTTTCCTGCACTGGCGGGCAATCGCGCCATCACGCTGGCCGACCCCACCAACCTGGTGCGCGTGGTGCTGCAGGGCGGCTACCTGCCCGCCACCGCAGGCAACCCGCGTCCGCACGGCATGCCGCCGTTTCAGCAGACCTTGTCGGACGAGGAGGTGGCGGCGGTGACCACGTTTGTGCGCAACAGCTGGGGCAACCAGGCGCCAGGTGTGGGTACCATCGAGGTCTATCGCGCGCGTGAGCGGCGCGGCATGTAGCGCCAGGCCCGGGGCCTGCGCCCGCCGCCCCGCAGCGCGGCCCTCCAGGAGCCCTTTTGATGTCCAGTCCCGCCGCACTGCCCGAACCCGCCCCCACGAGCCCAGGTGCCGCCACGCCTGGCGGCTGGTGGGCCGTGTGCCTGTGTGCAGCGTGGTGCGGCACCTGCGGCATTTATCGCCCCTTGTTCGACGAATTGGCCCGTGCACACCCGGACGTGCGGTTTGAATGGGTGGACATCGAAGACGAATCCGATCTGGTCGGGGACCTGGATGTGGAAACCTTTCCCACCCTGCTGATTGCCGACGGCGAGCGGGCCCTGTTCCTGGGCCCGTTGTTGCCGCAGGCGCCAGTGCTCACGCGGTTGTTGACCAGCCTGCAGGCGGCGGCGCCCGGCAGTGCCGGGGCGGGGGGCGAGGCCCAGAGCGTTTTCGAGCGGGTGCGCGCAGCACGCCGCGCCTAGCGGGCGGTCTTGCGGGCTGGCAGCGGTGGCTACCGTACCACCGCCCATATCTGGACTGCTCTTTTTTTTGATAGCTGATAGCGCATGATCTTCTAGCGCTACAGCCACTTTTTGCTCGAAATCTGTGTCCACACCCCCTCCACCGTGGTTCCCGCTCAACTCGCTGCAGGCCCAGTGCGACAAGGGCACCTGGGAGCGGGGCATGGAGCTGTACCGCCAGGCAGACGTGGTGCGCGTGGGGCTCCGGCAACAGGCCGAGGGCCGCTGGGCCTTGGCGGGTGAAGTGCAGGGCAGCTCGCCCGACCCGTACGAAGTGTCCGTGCAACTGGTGCTTGCACCCAATGGCCAGGTCAAGCAATGGTCGGGCGACTGCAGCTGCCCCGTGGGGGCAGATTGCAAGCACGCCGTGGCCCTGACCCTGGAGGCCGCGCACCGCGACCCGGCGCAGGGCCCGTCGTCCACGCGGGCCGCCGATGCGCTCAAGACCATGCAGGAGCGCAAAGAGGCCCTGGCGCGCGCCGAGGCCGAGGCGCGTCTGGTGCACTGGCTGCAGGAGTGGGACCGCGCTCTGGGCGGTGCGGTGCCGCAGGAGCCAGTCGCACGGCCGGGGCGGCCCGAGTGTTATCTCTATCTTGTCTCTACCGTAGGGCGGGCGCGCACCAGCGTGCCGCAGTTGCAGCTGGAAGCCGTGGTGTCGTACCCCAAGCTCACGGGGGGGTGGGCCAAGCCGCAACAGATCCGCACCCAGCCCGCGCCCGGCCAGGCGGTGTACGACCGCGCCAGCGACGCCGACCGGCAGGTGCTGCAGCTGCTGCGTGCCATGCCCCGCAGCGTGGGGTACTACTCGGCCTACAGCGTCGCGCCCATTGGGGTGCTGGAGGGTGCGGTGGGCTTGCTGGCGCTGGAGCAGGCTGCGGCCACAGGCCGCCTGTTTGTGGATGCGGGTGGGTCCACCGTGGGTGAGCCTTTGCGATGGGGCGACCCGCTGCCCATCGCGTGGGCATGGCAGGCGTCCACGCCCGTGCAAGGCGGCGAGGCCGTCTGGGGCCTGCGGGCCAGTCTGCCCGGCGACACCGCCGTCCTGTGCGACAACCATCCGCCCTTGTACCTGGACGCCGTCCAGGGCGTCTGCGGCCCGGTGCACGCCGAGGGCCTGAGCCCGGCCCAGGTGGCCATGCTGCTCAAGGCCCCCGCGCTCAGTGCTGCGGCGCTGCAAAAACACCATGCCGAGGTGGTGCGCCGCATTGGCGGGGTGTTGCCGTTGCCGCCGGCGCTGGGTCCGCTCACACAGGTGCGGGGGGTGAAGCCCGTGGCGCGCCTGCATCTGGCTCCGTCATCTCCGAACCAGGTGGCCGAAATGGGGCTTATCACCGCGCACTTGCGTTTTGACTATCAGGGCCATGTGGGCTGGTGGGCAGGGCAGGAGCTGGCGGTGCTGGTGCCCGGTGCCGACGGCGGTCAGGTGCTGCTGCAGCGCGATGCGGTGGCTGAACGCCATGCCGTCGAGCGTCTGCAAGGTCTGGGTCTCCTGGCCACCGACGACGGCCTGTTCGGCATCCCTGGCGAGCGTGCGCAGGATGACTGGATGCATTGGGCGGACAACGGCTTTGCAGGGCTGCGCGACGCGGGTTTTGATGTCACGCTGGACGCGGCGCTGCATGGCTGGGTGCAACACGCCGACCGACTGGATGTGGTGCTGCAGCCTGAGGGGGATGACGCGACCACATCGCCCTGGTTTGCGCTGTCGCTGGGCATGGAGATCAATGGCGTGCGCCACAACATCCTGCCCTGGCTGCCCGATCTGATTGCCGCTGCGGCGGCCCAGCCGCTGGACCCGGCGACGGGTTTGCCCCAGCTGCCGGGACATGTCTACATGCCCTCGTTGACCGGTGCCGGGTTTGTGCGCCTGCCGACAGATACCCTGCGGCCCTGGATGGCAGCGCTGCTCGATCTCGCGGGCGACCGCGCGCGTGGCTTCAACGCCGACCGCCTGAAGCTCTCGCGCCTGGACGCACTGCGCACCAGTGCTGCGCTGGGCGAGGGCGGGGTGTGGCAGGGCGCCGGTGCCTTGCGCGACATGCTGGCCCAGCTGCGGGGCGCCAGCGCTTTGCCCGAGGTGCCGCTGCCCGCCAGCGTGCGTGCCACGCTGCGCCCGTACCAGCAGCAAGGCCTGAACTGGCTGCAGTTTTTGCGGGCCCACGGCCTGGCCGGTGTGCTGGCCGACGACATGGGCCTGGGCAAGACCCTGCAGACCCTGGCGCACATCCAGGTCGAAAAGGACGCTGGGCGGCTGACGTGCCCTGCGCTGGTCATTGCGCCCGTGAGCCTGATGGGCAACTGGCAGCGCGAGGCTGCTCGCTTTTGCCCGGGCCTGCGGTGCCTGGTGCTGCATGGCGCGGATCGCCATGAAGTGGCCGATGAAGTCACCGAGCACGACCTGGTCATCGCGCCGTATTCGCTGCTGCAACGCGACCGAGACCGCTGGCTGGGGCACCAGTGGCACCTGGTGGTGCTGGACGAGGCCCAGAACATCAAGAACGCCAGTAGCCAGGCCGCACAGGTGGTCAGCGAACTGCAGGCGCGCCACCGTCTGTGCTTGTCGGGTACGCCCATGGAAAACCACCTGGGCGAGGTCTGGAGCCTGTTCCACTTCTTGATGCCGGGCTTTTTGGGCAGCCAAACGCGCTTCAAGGAGGTGTTTCGTACGCCCATCGAAAAGCAGGGCGACGGCGCGCGCATGGCCCAGTTGCGCGCCCGCATCACCCCCTTCATGCTGCGGCGGACCAAGGCGCTGGTGGCAGGGGAGCTGCCGCCCAAGGTCGAATCGGTCATGCCCGTGGAGCTGACCGGCGCGCAGGCGGACCTGTACGAAACCATCCGCCTGGGCATGGAGAAGACCGTGCGCGAAGCACTGCAGTCCAAGGGGCTGGCGCCATCGCAGATCACCATCCTTGATGCGCTGCTCAAGCTGCGGCAGGTGTGCTGCCACCCGCAGCTGGTGCCGCTGGACGCAGCCAAGGCCGTGGAGACATCGGCCAAGCTGGACCATTTGATGACGCTGCTGCCCGAAATGTTGGCCGAGGGGCGGCGCATTTTGCTGTTCTCGCAGTTCACCAGCATGCTCAGGCTGATCGAGACCGAGCTGAAAAAGCGCGAACTGCCCTGGGTCAAGCTCACGGGGCAGAGCCAAAAGCGCGACGCGATCATCGAGCAGTTCACCAGCGGGCAGGTGCCTTTGTTTCTCATCAGCCTCAAGGCGGGCGGGGTGGGGCTGAACCTGCCGCAGGCCGACACGGTGATCCATTTCGACCCCTGGTGGAACCCGGCGGTGGAAACCCAGGCCACCGACCGCGCCCACCGCATGGGTCAGACGCAAAGCGTGTGGGTGATCAAGCTGGTGGCGCAGGGGACGATCGAGGAGCGCATCCTGGCCCTGCAGGAGCGCAAGGCGCAGCTGGCGGGCAGCCTGTACAGCGGAGCTGCTGCCCGCAAGGAGCCGCTATTCACCGAAAGCGATCTGGCAGAACTGCTGCAGCCGCTATCACTGTCATAGCTGCTGGTGCAGCTTGGACAAGCGTGTGGTGCCATTGAGGCAGGGCACCGCCCGGAAGGCCGCATGGACACGGCTTGGGCGTCCTGCCTGAGCGTGTTGACAACAGTTTTCCCTGCCTGCGCCTTTGCAAATCAACACTTTGCGCGCTACAATACCAATCTCACGACCAAACGGGCGGGTACCAACCGCCCGTTTTTTTTGGTCGAACGCTTTTGGAGCTCGAAGCTGTCGGGGAAGAGTCTCCGGGGGTTATCGGGTTTTTTGTTTTGGATTTGCGCAAATGAGGGGGCACAAACAGTGCTCCCGGTGGGCGGGCTGGTGGCCTGGTCCTGATTGGCGCAAGTTGTGTGGTTTATCCGGGATTGAACTGAACACGTGGCATTGCAGCAAGTCGTTGAACAAATTGTGACGGGACTGGGATATGACCTGGTGGAGATCGAGCGCTCTGCCGGCGGCCTGTTGCGTGTCACCATCGACTTGCCTTGGGTGCAGCCGGCCGCTGATGCGCCCCAGCCCGTGATCGAGCAGTTCGTGACGGTCGAGGATTGCGAGAAGGTCACCCGTCAGCTGCAGTTTGCGCTGGAGGTCGATGGCGTCGAGTACAAGCGCCTCGAAGTGTCATCCCCTGGTATCGACCGGCCCTTGCGCCACGAGCAAGACTTCGTGCGCTTTGAAGGCTCTGTCATCGACATCACCCTGAAGGCGCCCATCGGCGCCGCAGCAGCGGGAGGCCAGGTCAACGCCACCCGCAAGAAATTTCGCGGCACGCTGGAGCGGGCCGAGGCCGGAGGCTGGCAGATCGTCTGGAGCGACGAGCCGCCGGTCAAGCCAGGACAAAGAGTCAGCAAGAAACGCGTGCCTGCCCCGTTGCAGGCGATGGGCTTCACCTTGGACGAATGCCGGGATGTGCGCCTTGCGCCCATCGTGGACTTCAAGGGGCGCGCAGGCAAGGCCGGGGCTGCACCTGCCTGATTTGCTGCTGAAAATTGTGGGGTGGGTGGCTGCAGTGCGTTGCCTTGCCCTCGGGTGATTGAAAACAGGAGAGTCGTCGCATGAATCGCGAATTGTTGATGTTGGTTGAGGCCATTTCGCGCGAAAAGAACGTGGAGCGTGATGTGGTCTTGGGCGCCGTGGAGTCGGCCCTGGCCCAGGCTACCAAGAAGCTGTACCAGGGCGAGGTGGACATTCGCGTGTCCGTGGATCGCGACAGCGGCAACTACGAGACTTTCCGTCGCTGGCTGGTGGTGCCCGACGATGCGGGCCTGCAAAACCCCGAAGCCGAAGAGCTGCTGATGGATGCGAAGGATCGCATCCCAGACATCGAAGTCGGCGAGTACATCGAAGAGGGTGTCGAGTCGGTGCCCATCGGTCGCATCGGCGCCATGGCTGCCAAGCAGGTCATCTTGCAGAAGATCCGCGACGCTGAACGCGAAATGTTGCTCAACGACTTCATGTCGCGCGGCGAGAAGATCTTCACCGGCACCGTCAAGCGTATGGACAAGGGCGACATCATTGTCGAGTCCGGCCGCGTGGAAGGCCGTCTGCGCCGCAGCGAAATGATCCCCAAGGAAAACCTGCGCAGCGGCGACCGCGTGCGGGCCATGATCATGGAAGTGGACCTGACGCTGCGCGGCGCTCCCATCATCCTGTCGCGTTCGGCGCCTGAGTTCATGATCGAACTCTTCCGCCAGGAAGTGCCCGAGATCGAGCAAGGCCTGCTGGAGATCAAATCCTGCGCCCGTGACCCCGGCTCGCGTGCCAAGATCGCCGTGCTGTCCCATGACAAGCGCGTGGACCCCATCGGCACCTGCGTCGGCGTGCGTGGCACCCGTGTGAACGCGGTGACCAACGAGCTTGCTGGCGAGCGCGTGGACATCGTGCTGTGGTCCGAAGACCCCGCACAGTTCGTGATTGGCGCGCTGGCTCCGGCCAACGTGTCCTCCATCGTGGTCGATGAAGAAAAGCACGCCATGGATGTGGTCGTGGACGAGGAAAACCTCGCCATCGCCATCGGCCGTGGTGGTCAGAACGTGCGCCTGGCGTCCGACCTGACCGGCTGGAAGATCAACATCATGGACGCCGCCGAAAGCGCGCAAAAGCAGGCCAACGAGACCGATACGGCCCGCAAGCTGTTCATGGAAAAGCTCGATGTGGACGAGGAAATCGCCGACATCCTGATCTCCGAAGGCTTCAACAGCCTCGAAGAAGTGGCCTACGTTCCCCTGCAGGAAATGCTGGAGATCGAAAGCTTCGATGAAGACACCGTCAACGAGCTGCGGGCCCGTGCCAAGGACGCGCTGCTCACCATGGAAATTGCCCGTGAGGAAAGCGTGGAAGAGGTCTCCCAGGACCTGCGCGACCTCGAAGGTCTCACCCCTGAGCTGATTGCCAAATTGGCCGAAGGCGGTGTGCACACACGTGACGACCTGGCCGATCTGGCCATTGATGAACTGACCGACCTGACCGGACAGTCTGAAGAGGAAGCCAAAGCCTTGATCATGAAGGCGCGCGAACACTGGTTCGCGGGGCAAGAGTAAAGGTCAGGGAGGCACGAACCACATATGTCCAGTAACACTGTCGCCGAGTTCGCTACCGAACTCAAAAAATCGCCTGAAACTCTGCTCGACCAGCTCAAGGCTGCGGGCGTGGGCAAGGCTGCTCCCTCTGACGCGTTGACCGAGTCGGACAAGCAAAAGCTGCTTGCTTACCTGCAGGCCAGCCACGGTACGGCCTCGGCCGATCGCAAGAAGATCACGCTGGTCAAGAAGTCCACCAGCGAAATCAAGCAGGCGGACGCTACGGGCAAGGCCCGTACCATCCAGGTGGAAGTGCGCAAGAAGCGCACGTTCATTCAGCGCGACGAAGGTGCAGAGGCTGCTGCAGAGTCGCACGCACCCGCGGCGGTGGAAGAACCCGCGGTGTCGAGTGAAGACCTTGAGCTGTCCCGCCGCGAGGAAGAAGCCCGCCGCCAGGCCGAGCTGATCCGCCGCCAGGAGGCGGAATTGGCCGAAAAACGTGCCGAGCGCGAAGCCCGCGAAAAGCGCGAGCGCGAAGCCGAAGAGCGTGCTGCCGCCTACGCGGCTCAGGAAGCCGAGAAGAAGGCCCAGGCTTCTGCCGTCAAGCAGGAAGCCACCCGCGAGCAGGCTGCCGAAGCCGCTGCACGCACAGCAGCACAGAACGAAGCCCGCGAAAAGGCTGCTGCCGAATCCAAGGCCCGCTCTGACGAAGAAGCCGCCCGTGCGGCCGACCTGGATGCACGTCGCCGCAAGGCCGAGGCCGAAGCTGCCGCCATTCGCTCCATGATGGCTACGCCCAAGAAGGCGGTCATGGTCGCCAAGAAGCCCGAGGAACCCAAGCCAGTGGCCAAGCCTGCTGCCGTGGGCGATGCCAAGAAGGGCACGCTGCACAAGCCGGCAGTCGGTACTGGCGTGGCGCGGGCCGGTGCTCCCGCTACTGCTGGAGCGGGCGCGGGTGCGCCTGGCGCTGGCAAGGAAGTGAAGTCGGCCAAGCTGTCCTCCAGCTGGGCCAATGACACGGCCAAGAAAAAAGAAATCAAGACCCGCGGCGACAGCAGCGGCGGTGTCGGTCGCAACAACTGGCGTGGTGGCCCGCGTGGCCGCCGTGGCGACAACCGCGACCACCGTGATGATCACCAGCAGGCCGCGCCGGTCGAAGCACGCATCATCGAAGTGCATGTGCCCGAGACCATTACCGTGGCTGAACTGGCGCACAAGATGTCCATCAAGGCCAACGAGGTCATCAAGGCGCTGATGAAGATGGGCCAGATGGTCACCATCAACCAGCCGCTGGACCAGGACACGGCCATGATCGTGGTGGAAGAGCTGGGCCACAAGGCCGTCGTGGCTGCGCTGGACGACCCGGAAGCCTTCACCGACGAAGATGCAGGCCAGCAAAACGCAGAACTGTTGCCGCGCGCTCCGGTCGTGACCGTGATGGGTCACGTGGACCATGGCAAGACCTCGCTGCTGGATTACATCCGCCGCGCCAAGGTGGCTGCGGGTGAAGCCGGTGGCATTACCCAGCACATTGGTGCCTACCACGTGGAAACGCCACGCGGCATGGTGTCGTTCCTCGACACCCCGGGTCACGAGGCTTTCACGGCCATGCGTGCCCGTGGTGCACAGGCCACCGACATCGTGATTCTGGTAGTGGCCGCCGATGACGGCGTCATGCCCCAGACCAAGGAAGCCATCAAGCACGCCAAGGCGGCGGGTGTTCCGATCGTGGTGGCCATCACCAAGGCTGACAAGCCTGATGCCAACCCCGACCGCGTCAAGCAGGAGCTGGTGGTCGAAGAGGTGGTGCCTGAAGAATACGGTGGCGATTCGCCCTTTGTGCCCGTGTCCTCCAAGACCGGCATGGGCATCGACACCCTGCTGGAGCAAGTGCTGCTGCAGGCCGAAGTGCTGGAACTCAAGGCGCCGGTGGATTCGCTGGCCAAGGGTCTCGTGATCGAAGCCCAGCTGGACAAGGGCCGCGGCCCTGTGGCCACGGTGCTGGTGCAGTCCGGTACGCTGAAGGTGGGTGATGTGGTGCTGGCTGGCCAGACCTATGGCCGCGTGCGCGCCATGCTGGACGAAAACGGCAAGGTCGCCAAGACGGCTGGTCCATCGATTCCTGTCGAAATCCAGGGTCTGACGGAAGTGCCGCAGGCAGGTGACGAATTCATGGTGTTGACGGACGAGCGCCGTGCCCGTGAGATCGCGACGTACCGTGCAGGCAAGTTCCGCAACACCAAGCTGGCCAAGCAGCAAGCCGCCAAGCTGGAAAACATGTTCGCCGACATGACGGCGGGTGAGGTCAAGACCCTGCCCATCATCGTCAAGGCCGACGTGCAAGGCTCGCAGGAAGCGCTGGCCCAGTCGCTGCTCAAGCTCTCGACCGACGAGGTCAAGGTGCAACTGGTGTACGCCGCTGTGGGCGCCATCAGCGAGTCCGACATCAACCTGGCGATCGCCTCCAAGGCCATCGTGATCGGCTTCAACGTGCGTGCCGATGCCGGTGCGCGCAAGCTGGCCGAAGGCAATGGCGTGGACCTGCATTACTACAGCATCATTTACGACGCTGTGGACGAGTTGCGTGTGGCGATGTCCGGCATGCTGGCTCCCGAGCAGCGCGAAGAAGTCATTGGTACGGCCGAGATCCGCACCGTGTTCGTGGCCTCCAAGATCGGTACTGTGGCGGGTTCGTACATCACGTCCGGCATGGTCCATCGCAACGCCAAGTTCCGTCTGCTGCGCGACAACGTGGTGGTCTACACCGGCGAAGTCGACTCGATCAAGCGCCTCAAGGACGATGTCAAGGATGTCAAGGAAGGCTTTGAGTGCGGTATCAAGCTCAAGAACTACAACGACATCAAGGAAGGCGATCAACTCGAGTTCTTTGACATCAAGGAAATCGCCCGGACGCTGTAAAGCCTCGGTGACGACGATATGGCTGCGAAGAAATCTTCCACCCCCAACCGCGCCTTCAAGGTGGCCGACCAGATCCAGCGTGATCTGACGGAGCTGATCGCGCGCGAGTTGAAAGACCCGCGCGTGGGCATGGTGACGCTGCAGGGCGTGGAGGTGACTCCCGACTACGCCCATGCCAAGGTGTTCTTCAGTCTGTTGACGGGCGACCCTGTGGAAACGCAGGCGGCGCTCAACCAGGCGGCTGGATTCCTGCGCAATGGCTTGTTCAAGCGCCTGCACATCCACACCGTGCCTACGCTGCACTTCGTGTTCGACCGCACCTCCGAGCGTGCGGCCGACATGAACGCCTTGATCGCCAAGGCGGTGTCTTCGCGCGCCAAAGAGGATTAGTCCATGCACGCGCCACGCACCAGGGTGCAGCGGCGCCCTGTGCATGGGGTGTTGCTGCTCGACAAACCGCTCGGCCTTTCGAGCAATGACGCCTTGCAAAAGGCGAAATGGCTGCTGCGCGCCGAGAAAGCGGGCCATACGGGCACGCTGGATCCGCTCGCCACGGGCGTGTTGCCTCTGTGTTTCGGCGCCGCCACCAAGTTCAGCCAGCTGCAGCTGGATGCCGCCAAGACCTACGAGGCGATTGCGCTGCTCGGCGCCACCACGACCACCGGCGATGCCGAAGGGGACCTGGTGCAACGCTGCGACGTAGATGCTGCCCAACTCACGCCAGAGCGCCTGGCGGCTGTGCAGCAACAGTTCACGGGTCCCATCCGCCAGGTGCCGCCGATGCACAGCGCGCTCAAGAAGGACGGCAAGGCGCTGTACGAATATGCACGCGCCGGTGTCACGGTGGAGCGCGAAGCACGGGACGTGATCATTCATGCCCTCAAGCTAACGCTGGTGCAGACGGATCAAGCGCAGGCAGCTATTAAAATGATAGTGACCTGCAGCAAGGGCACCTACATCCGTACGTTGGGTGAAGACATTGGTGCGGCATTGGGCTGCGGAGCTCACCTGACCTTCTTGCGCCGCATCGACACTGGGGGCATTGGTGTGGAGCGCTGTGTCACGCTGGCCCAGCTGGAGGCCATGCCCGAGGCAGAACGCCTGGCCAGTCTGGAAGCGCCCGAGTCACTGCTGGCACAACACATGCGTGTCACGCTGGACGGTGAGAATGCAGCCCGATTCCTGTCGGGCGTGCGTCGCCGTGGCAACTGGCCCGATGCCAGTGCCGTGGCGGTGTTTGGCGAGAATCCCCCGGCGCTGCTGGGGGTGGGCCACATCGTGGGCGGGGAGCTGGTGCCGGACAGGCTCCTGAGTCCGCTGGAAATTCAACAAATTTTGGAAAGCACGCCGCATTCCGCGTCCATGGCGCACAGCGGCATATTGGAAAAACTATGACTAAACAAATCCGCAATATCGCCATCATTGCCCACGTTGACCATGGCAAAACCACCATGGTGGACCAGCTGCTGCGCCAGTCCGGCACCTTCGCCGACCACGAAAAGGTCGTCGATACCGTCATGGACAACAACGCGATCGAAAAGGAACGCGGCATCACCATCCTGGCCAAGAACTGCGCCGTGAGCTGGAAGGGCACGCACATCAACATCGTGGACACCCCCGGCCACGCGGACTTCGGTGGCGAAGTGGAACGTGCGCTGTCCATGGTGGACAGCGTGGTGCTGCTGATCGATGCGCAAGAAGGCCCCATGCCCCAGACGCGTTTCGTGACCAAGAAGGCCCTGGCGCTGGGCCTGCGCCCCATCCTGGTGGTGAACAAGGTGGACAAGCCCGGTGCCAACCCCGACAAGGTGGTGAACGCCGCGTTCGACCTGTTCGACAAGCTCGGTGCTACCGATGAACAGCTCGACTTCCCCGTGGTGTACGCCTCGGGCATCAACGGCTGGTCGTCGCTGGAAGAAGGCGCGCCCGGTGAGCAGTGGGGCCCCGACATGTCGGCCCTGTTCGACACCATCCTCTCGCACGTTCCGCCCAACACGGGCGATGCCAATGCGCCGCTGCAGCTGCAGATCTCTGCGCTGGACTTCTCCAGCTTCGTGGGCCGCATTGGCGTGGGCCGCATCAGCCAGGGTACCCTGAAGCCCATGCAGGACGTGATCGTCATGGAAGGCCCTGATGGCAAGGCCGTGAAGGGCCGTGTGAACCAGGTGCTGACATTCCAGGGCCTTGATCGCATGCAGACCCCCTTGGCGGGCCCTGGCGACATCGTGCTGATCAACGGCATTGAAGACATCGGTATCGGCGTGACCGTGACCGACCCCGCCAACCCCGCGCCGCTGCCCATGCTGAAGGTGGATGAGCCCACGCTGACCATGAACTTCTGCGTGAACACCAGCCCGCTGGCTGGCCGCGAAGGCAAGTTCGTGACCAGCCGCCAGATCTGGGACCGCCTGCAAAAGGAACTGCAGCACAACGTGGCCCTGCGCGTGAACGAAACCGACGAAGAAGGCATCTTCGAAGTGATGGGCCGTGGTGAACTGCACCTGACCATCCTCTTGGAAAACATGCGCCGCGAAGGTTACGAGCTGGCCGTGTCCAAGCCCCGCGTGGTGTTCAAGGACATCGACGGTGTCAAGCACGAGCCTATCGAGCTGGTGACGGCCGACATCGAAGAAGGCCACCAGGGCGGTGTGATGCAGGCCCTGGGCGAGCGCAAGGGCGAGCTGGTGAACATGGAGTCCGACGGCCGTGGCCGCGTTCGCCTGGAGTACCGCATCCCGGCCCGTGGCCTGATCGGTTTCACCAACGAATTCCTGAACCTGACGCGCGGCTCCGGCCTTATCAGCAACATCTTCGACAGCTACGAGCCGCACAAGGGCGACATCGGCGGCCGCAAGAACGGCGTGCTGATCTCCATGGACGACGGTGAAATCTTCACCTACGCGTTGGGCAAGCTGGACGACCGTGGTCGCATGTTCGTGAAGGCCAACGACCCTGTGTATGAAGGCATGATCGTCGGCATCCACAGCCGTGATAACGACCTGGTGGTGAACGCCACACGTACCAAGCAGCTGACCAACTTCCGCGTGTCCGGCAAGGAAGACGCGATCAAGATCACGCCTCCGATCGACCTCACGCTCGAATACGGCGTGGAGTTCATCGAGGACGACGAACTGGTCGAAATCACGCCCAAGTCCGTGCGCCTGCGCAAGCGCTATCTGACCGAAAACGAGCGCAAGCGCGCCTCCCGTTCTTGATAAGCTCAGCGTTTCCGAAAGGGCCACTGCCACGCAGTGGCCTTTTTTCCGTCTGAACCCTGAACAAACCATGTTGAAACTCACCCATACCCGGGCGGTGCTGCTGATGGTGGCGGTGACCCTGATGTGGTCCATTGCCGGCGTGGTCACGCGCCACCTGGAGCATGCGGCAAGTTTTGAAGTGACCTTCTGGCGCAGCTTTTTCACGTTGCTGTCGCTGCTGGTCATCTTGCCCGCGCTGCAGGGCAGGGCGGTGTTTGCCTCCATGCGCCACAGTGGCCGTGCGTTGTGGATCTCTGGCGTGTGCTGGAGCGTGATGTTCACGGCGTTCATGGTGGCGCTGGTTCTCATGCCGGTGGCCAATGTGCTGGTTACGATGGCCGTGGGGCCGCTGCTCACAGCGCTGTTTGCAAGGGTGTTCATCGGCCATCACATCGCCCCGCGCACCTGGGCTGCGATTGCCGTGGCGGGGCTGGGTATTGCGTGGATGTATGGTTCGCAGATGGCGGGCCTCCCTCTGGCGGGAACGCTGGTGGCGCTGTGCGTGCCTGTGGCCGCTGCCATCAATTGGACGGTGGTACAACATTCGCAGCGCCATGGCCATGCGGTGGACCTGGTGCCTGCGGTGTTGGTCGGCGCAGTGATTTCGGTGGTGGCCACGTTGCCACTGGCGCTGCCTTTTCAGGCGTCGGCCCACGACCTGGGCCTGTTGGCCTTGCTGGGCGTGGTGCAATTGGCCATCCCTTGTGTGCTGGCCGTGCGCTGCGGGCGCGTGCTCAAGGCGCCCGAGATGGCGCTGCTCGGGCTGCTTGAAGTGATCTTTGGCATCTTGCTGGCATGGCTGGGCGCGGGCGAAAAGCCTGGCACGGCGGTGCTGACGGGGGGCGCACTGGTGATCGGTGCGCTGGTTTTCAATGAACTGTTGGGTTGGAAGGAACAAAAATGACGGAGACGGTCGTGTCTGAAGTATTGAGCGAAGTGCGTGGCCAGGTGGGCTTCATTACCCTGAACCGCCCGCGTGCGCTCAATGCCTTGTCGCTGGGTATGGTGCGTGACCTGATGGGCATCCTGCTGGCATGGCAGAACGATGCGCGGGTGCTGGCCGTGGCCATCCGTGGCAGCAACAAGGAAGGCCCGTTTGGTGCTTTCTGCGCAGGCGGCGATATCCGCTTTCTGCACCAGGCAGGTAGCCAGGGCAACCCGCTGATCGAGGACTTCTTCACCGAGGAATACGCGCTCAACCACCTGATCCACAACTACGCCAAGCCCTATATCGCCTTCATGGATGGCATCGTGATGGGGGGCGGCATGGGCATCAGCCAGGGCGCCGCCCTGCGCGTAGTGACCGAGCGCACCAAGATGGCCATGCCCGAGACGGCGATTGGCCTGTTCCCGGACGTGGGCGGGGGTTACTTCCTGAGCCGCTGCCCGGGCCGCGTGGGCGAGTGGCTGGCACTGACCGGCGACACCATCGGCGCGGGAGATGCCATTGCCTACCAGCTGGCCGATGGCTGCCTGCCGTCAGACCGGCAGGCCGCGGTGTGGGATGCGCTGGCTACCCAAAGCTTTGCAGATGGCGCGGCCATCAAGGCCTATGTTGCTTCTCAATTTGTAGCATCTCAGGCAAGCGGTACTAGCGCTCTGGCCGATATTGACCAATATTTTGCGCTGCCGACCGTCGGCGAGATCGTGCGGGCACTCGAGGCCGCCGACAGCGACTGGGCACGCACCACGGCCGCCACGCTGCGCAAGCGTTCGCCACTGATGCTGCATGTGGTGCTGGAGCAGATTCGCCGCGCCCGTGCGATGGGCCTGGCCGACGACCTGCGCATGGAGCGCGATATGGTGCGTCACTGCTTTTTCCTGCGCCCAGGACAGAGTGAGACCGTGGAAGGCATCCGCGCCCTGGCCGTGGACAAGGACCATGCGCCTCAGTGGAATCCAGGCCGCATTGAAGATGTGACGCCGGAGATGGTGGCACCGTTCTTTGCCAGCCCCTGGCCGGTGCAGTCGCACCCGCTGGCTGCATTAGCGTGATTGGATGGCATCGGCTTGAATTGAGCCGATGCGGTGTTCAGGATGGCTGAATGCTGTCTGGCAGCTAGAACAGTTTTCTACCGCAGGGATCTAATCAAAGCTCGGAGTACTTGCGATAGTCCCACGCGGCTTCAGAGTAGTCCATGCTGTTGGCCAGGCTGTAGGGGGCAATGAGGTCCTTTGCCTGCCGTTGAGAGTGCCATTTGAGTTCGCGCAACCAGCAGTCTTTGCATTGATCCCACATGCATGGAGTGCCAAATCCTGCCCGCAATGAATGCATGCGTGGGCCATTCCAAAGATCCCATAGAGAGTTTTTATGGGTCAGGTGGCCTACTTGTTCTCCATAGTGCTTTCCACAGGTGATCACTTCCCCGTCTGCCATGATGATCGCAGTGCGATGCATCCAGTTGCACTCTGGTTCTCGCAAAGCAATCGAGGTCTCCCTGTCCCATGTATGGGACGGCAAGGCGTGGGCTAAATCGTGTTGAGCAGGGGGCGTAGATGCCTGGCTTTGCGCTGAGCCTGCCGGGCTTTCATCCCGATGGGCCGTGGCTTCTGCTGCCTTGGGTGCTTGCTGTGTCGTTGTGTTTGGCTCCATGCCTTTGGCGTCGCTGGCGGTATGTTTCAGGTCATTCGGTGATACCAGTCGGATGGGGATTACAGCTATTGATTTGGACTCGGGTGCCATCATTAGCGGTGGGCTCTCGTGCCGTATGCCAAGGCGATCCATTTCCGCATAGGCTTCACTCAGGGCTGCATTAGCTTCTTCTGGGTAGTCCAGCAGGCTTTCGGATCGTTCCTTGTCTTGGAATACCACCAGATGTCTGAGCGAGATGAGGTCGGGTTCGAATTCGGCAATTCGTCTGACGAAATCAGGCACTTCTGCCACATTGTTGCGTTTGAGCGTCCAAGAGATTGTGAGTTGCGGGCGCCGTGACAAAGGGGCCGTGTTCCTCAGCTCATGGTAGTAACGCAGATTGTCCAGCACGGTCTCAAATTTGGCTCCAGCGCGGTTCGTTTCAAACGTTGCGGCAGTGTTGCCGTCGAAAGAGAAAATCAACTCGTGTACCCATGGCATCAAGCTCGCGTTAAAGCGTTGTCGCACGCGCGTACCGTTGGTCACGCAACTCATGCGCACGTCGTGTTCGCGTAGTTGTTGAGTGACAGCATTCCATAGTTCATCGCTTGCCAGAGTGGGCTCGCCTCGGCCCACCAAGCTCACCACCGAAACGTGTGGAAAAGTCTCCTGAGCCAGTTGCATGAAGTTCTCAACGGGCATTTCTGGGCTGCAGTTGTGATGTTTGTGCAGATGTGGCATTCCATGGGAACTGCAGTGTGGGCAGCGCAGATTGCACACAGGTGTCAACTCAATGGAGACTGACTCTGGGTAGTGTGGCAAATTGACCCGGCGGCTCGACTCGCTGATCCTGACTTGCTCGCGCACCCATTGCCGGTGGGCTACGCGCTTGGCATGCTGAGTGAGCGTGGTGTCATGTGTTTCACTGACTAGCCGCATTTCCATCAATTGCCATGTGCCTTGCGAATAGGGCAACCCATCCATTCGAATCCGCAGGCAGCCACTGGCTCTCGCTGCCTGTAGAACTGCATCGGGCAACGCGATTTGCAAACGCTGTGGACTGAATCGTTCGCGCACCTCGAAACACACAACCGCATCTTCACTGAATTGCGCCCACGGGTGTGTGGTGTAGTAGAGCTTGCTATACAGGTAACGCCCCAACTCGGCACGTGTTCCGTCCAGCTGTAACGTGACTTCCAGCAATGCATCGTCAGCACCCACGGACATCTTCGGGAGAATGAGACTTTCTCCACCCTGCGCTTGGGCCGGCAAGCTCTTCACCGCCATCAGCTCATAGGAGGTCGCAGTGATAAATTTTGCGAGATCAGGCGCGAAAGACTTTACCGAACGGGCTGCTGTATGGGGAATTGACTTTAGTCGCTGGGCCAAGAGTTTTGGCATGGGTCATTGCCTTTATGGGTTGGTGCTTCAGCCTGAACAGGCTTGATTTCATCTGTATCGAGGCATCTGAACGCGTGAGTCACTGCAAGCGAATTTAAGTGCTTTATACAATGTGTTTGCAATCTTGGTTCAGGTGTCTTGCTGAATCGCTTTGTGCTGCTGCAAGTTCAGCGCATGACAAGGCGGCTTGCGCAATGTCGCATACAAAAGCAGGATCTAAGTGATTGAAGACGCAAATGCCCGATGGGTTGCATCGGGCGTTTACGTTTTGCGCTCTCGGATTCAAGGAGTCAGTTCATTGGCCCAACCCAGAGGCGGCAGTGAAGCCGAGATTATTTTTCTCGTTTCCCCGCAGGCATCCCTGTAGTCCCTGTCTCGACTGTTTGTGCTGCGCAGAGTAGTGAATGCGTTTGTCTCAGCGACTGCGGCTTTTCATGGCGCGCTCCACCTCGCGCTTGCCTTCGCGGTCCTTGATGGTGTCGCGCTTGTCGTGCTCGGCCTTGCCTTTGGCCAGGGCGATCTCGCACTTCACGAAGCCGTTCTTCCAGTGCAGGTTGATGGGTACCAGCGTGTAGCCCTTTTGCTCGACCTTGCCAATCAGGCGCTTGATGTCGTCTTTCTTGAGCAGCAGCTTCTTGGTGCGTGCCGATTCGGGGTTGACATGGGTGGACGCTGTCTTGAGCGGCATGATCAGGCAGCCGAGCAGATACAGCTCGCCATCGCGGATCAGCACGTAGCCATCGGTCAGCTGCACCTTGCCCTCGCGCAGCGCCTTGACCTCCCAGCCGTGCAGCACCATGCCCGCCTCGTGGCGCTCCTCGAAGAAGTAGTTGTAGGCCGCTTTCTTGTTGTCGGCAATGCGGGAGGTGGGATCGGGTTTTTTGGCCATGTAGATCAGATGCGGCGCCCTGCGGGAGATAAAAGGTCTCCCTACATACAATTGTGGCCGTTCAGAGACCCGTGATTCTAGTTTCCCCGGCCCGCCTTTCCCCTTCGAAAGCCCCGCGCCAGTTGCCTGCATGAAAACCGTCCACAAGTCCGTCCTCATTTGGTACAGCCCCGAAGAGATGTTTGCCCTGGTCACCGGGGTGGAGCACTACCCGCAGTTCCTGCCCTGGTGCGACCGCGCCGCAGTGCTGGAGCAGACCGAAGAGGGCATGACCGCCGAGGTGGGCATTGCATTCAGCGGCATTCGCCAGACCTTTGTCACACGCAACACGCACGAAGTGGGCAGGCGTGTGCAGATGCATCTGGTGAAAGGACCGTTCTCGCGGCTGGACGGGGATTGGCACTTTCATCCCGTGGGGGACGGCACGCAGCGTGCGTGCAAGGTGGAGTTGATGCTGAACTATGGGTTTGACAGTGCTGCGTTGGCCACGCTGGTGGGGCCGGTGTTTGACCGCATCGCAGGGAGCATGGTCGATGCCTTCGTCAAGCGAGCGGAACAGGTCTATGGCTGAGGTGGGTGGAGGTGCGTCGGCGACCATCGCTATCACTGTCGTCGTCTGTCTGGCTCCGCGCGAGGTGCGTGAGTGGACTCTGGATTTGCCGGTGGGCGCCACGGTAGCGGATGCCCTGCACGCCAGCTGCGGTATGGCCACGCTGTCCGCTCTGGAGGAGGGGGGCGCACCGTGCGTCGGTATCTGGGGCCGTGCTGCCAATCTGGATGTGGTGTTGCAGCCCCAGGACCGCGTAGAAATCTACCGACCCTTGAAGGTGGACCCCAAGGTAGCACGGCGGGAGCGCTTTGCCCGACAAGGGGCGCGCACTACAGGCCTCTTTGCGCGCCGCCGACCAGGGGGCAAGTCAGGCTACTGATACTGCTGAGTTGATCCGCGCGGTAGCGGAGCAGCATGCAGCTCAGCGTACGCAGTCGGCCGCGACAATCTCGTCGATGCGCTTGGCTTCGGCCGCGCGGGCGGGGCCATCCAGGAAGATTTTTTCACCCTGGGCGTTCGCTTGTGTGATGGGCTTGCCAGCATCGAACGCCGCTTTGGCCGCGCGTGCGCGGGTGCAGTTTTCAGCCTTGGCCTTGGCGATCTTTTCGTCCTCGGCCTTTTTCTTGGCGGCTTCTGCGGCCTCGGCCTGGGCTTTCTTCTCTTCCAGCTCCTTGTCCTTGCCAGCACCAGGGGCGCTGGCAGCGGTCTTGGGCGCTGCTGCTGCTGCGGGCGCCGCGTCAGAGGCTGCTGGCGCGGCCGGGACGGCAGCTCGTGCCGGGCGGTTGCCCCCAGGCTGTTTCAGGATGCTCTTTTCGGGGATATCGGGTGGTGGCGGACGATCGCTGAAGACTTTGCGCCCGTCTTTGTCTGTCCACTGCCATTGCGCCGCCGCGCCCATGGCCCAGGTGCAGGCCACGGCCAGCAGGAGAAGCTTGTGCATTTTCATGCGAACAAGTTTATCCGTGTGATTCCCCCCCCGCCAGTGCGTTGCAGACGGGTGGGCGCGTTTTCACCACACGCGGCGCGGGTACAATCCGTTTTTTGGAGCTTTCTCATGCGCCTTCTTGGAAAAGCGCTCACCTTCGACGATGTGTTGCTGGTGCCAGCGTACTCCCAGGTCCTGCCCAAGGACACGTCCCTCGCGACGAAACTCTCCCGCAATATCCAACTGAACCTGCCGCTTGTGTCCGCCGCCATGGACACCGTGACCGAGGCGCGTCTGGCCATTGCCATTGCCCAGGAGGGCGGCATCGGCATCGTGCACAAGAACCTCACGGCGCAAGAGCAGGCTGCTCATGTGGCCAAGGTCAAGCGCTACGAGTCTGGCGTGCTGCGTGATCCCGTGGTCATCACCCCCGAGCACACCGTGCTGCAGGTGCTCCAGCTGTCCGAACAACTGGGCATCTCTGGCTTTCCCGTGTGCGACGGCGGCAAGGTGGTGGGTATCGTCACCGGCCGCGACCTGCGCTTCGAGACCCGTTACGACGTCAAGGTCCACCAGATCATGACCCCGCGCGAGAAGCTCATCACGGTCAATGAAAAAGAGGGCACCACGCCGGCCGAAGCCAAGGCGCTGCTCAACAAGCACAAACTCGAACGCATCCTGGTCGTGAACGACGCCTTTGAACTCAAGGGCCTGATCACGGTGAAGGACATCACCAAGCAGACCAGCTTTCCCAACGCGGCCCGCGATGCCGCAGGCCGCCTGCGCGTAGGCGCGGCGGTGGGTGTGGGTGAAGGCACCGAAGAACGCGTCGAAGCCCTGGTCAAGGCCGGTGTGGACGCCATCGTGGTGGACACGGCCCACGGCCACAGCAAGGGCGTGATCGACCGCGTGCGCTGGGTCAAGCAGAACTACCCGCAGATCGACGTGATCGGCGGCAACATCGCGACCGGCGCTGCAGCCCTGGCACTGGTTGAGGCCGGTGCGGATGCGGTCAAGGTCGGTATCGGCCCAGGTTCCATCTGTACCACCCGCATCGTGGCGGGTGTGGGCGTGCCCCAGATTATGGCCATCGACAACGTGGCCACGGCCCTCAAGGGCACCGGCGTGCCGCTGATCGCGGACGGCGGTATTCGCTACAGCGGCGACATCGCTAAGGCCCTGGCCGCTGGCGCTGGGACGGTGATGATGGGCGGTATGTTTGCGGGCACTGAAGAAGCGCCGGGCGAAGTCATCCTGTTCCAGGGCCGCAGCTACAAGAGCTACCGCGGCATGGGCTCCATTGGCGCCATGCAGCAGGGCAGTGCCGACCGCTACTTCCAGGAATCGAGCACCGGCAATCCCAATGCCGACAAGCTGGTGCCTGAAGGCATCGAAGGTCGCGTGCCCTACAAGGGCTCCATGGTCAGCATCGTCTACCAGATGGCTGGCGGCGTGCGTGCCTCCATGGGCTACTGCGGTTGCGCCACGATCGAAGAGATGAACAACAAGGCCGAGTTCGTCGAGATCACCACTGCTGGTATCCGCGAAAGCCACGTGCACGATGTGCAGATCACCAAGGAAGCGCCGAACTACCGCGCTGACTGATCGTTGCAAACCGATCTGGCCTGATTGAAAAAATCTGGTCAGACTGATATAGTCTGGTCTGAATTCACCATTCAGGCCAGACTTTTTTATTTATGCAGTCCGTTGGCATCTACGAAGCAAAAAGCAAGTTCTCTGCCTTGATCGAACTGGTCGAGCAGGGCGAGGAAGTGCGCATCACCCGTCACGGCAAAGAGGTAGTACGCATGCTGCCGGTGCGCCGCCGCCCAGTGATTTCTGACGAACAGATTGCGCGCGAACTTGGCCAGATGGATGTGTTGCATGCCAGCATTCAACCCGCTGGGTCAACAACAGTGGATGGCTTGCGCCGTGCAGGGCGGAGCACTGCATGACCGCTTTCGTGCTCGATGCCTCGGTCACTGCCGCCTGGTTGTTGCCGGACGCGGCCAGCGAACACACCCGCCGCCTGTACGCCCTGATCCGCCGCGATGAGGTCGAGCCGCAGGCGCCCAACCTCTGGCACTGGGAGTGCCACAACATACTGGCCACCGGTGTGAACAGCGGGCGCATTCCAGCCGCTTCCGTCGAAGGCCTGTGGGGCGTGCTCGAAGCCATTCGTCACCGCGTCGAATTGCACGAACTGGCCCCTGCCCAGCACAAAGCCGTGCTCGACGTGGCATTGGAAACCGGCCTGCCCACCTTTGATGCTGCGTACCTGTGGCTGGCGCGCTCGCTGCGCCTGCCTCTGGCCACCTTTGATTCTCACCAGATCGCTGCCGCCCAGCGCAGCGGCGTCCCGCTTCTTGATCTCTCCAGCCTCTGACGGACCACCACCATGCAACACCAGAAAATCCTTATCCTCGATTTCGGCTCGCAAGTCACCCAGCTCATCGCCCGCCGCGTGCGCGAGGCCCATGTGTACTGCGAGGTGCACCCCTGCGACGTGACCGACGAGTGGATCCGCGACTATGCCAAGGACGGCTCGCTCAAGGGCGTGATCCTGTCGGGCAGCCACGCCAGCGTGTACGAGGTGGATGACAAGGCGCCGGATGCGGTGTTTGAACTCGGCATCCCCGTGCTGGGCATCTGCTACGGCATGCAGACCATGGCCCAGCAGTTGGGCGGCAAGGTCGAGGGTTCCAACACCCGCGAATTTGGCTACGCCGAAGTGCGCGCCCATGGCCACACCGAACTGCTCAAGGGCATCGAAGACTTCGCCACGCCCGAAGGCCACGGCATGCTCAAGGTGTGGATGAGCCACGGGGACAAGGTCACTGCCTTGCCCCCGGGCTTCAAGGTGATGTGCTCCACACCCTCGTGCCCCATCGCTGGCATGGCCGACGAAAGCCGCCACTACTACGCCGTGCAGTTCCACCCTGAAGTCACACACACCGTGCAGGGCCGCGCCTTGCTGGAGCGTTTTGTGCTGGGCATCTGCGGCACCCGTGCCGACTGGGTCATGGGCGACTACATCGAAGAGGCTGTGCAAAAGATTCGCGAGCAGGTGGGCGATGAGGAGGTGATCCTCGGCCTGTCGGGCGGCGTGGATTCGTCCGTGGCTGCCGCGCTGATCCACCGCGCCATTGGTGACCAGCTCACCTGCGTGTTTGTTGACCACGGCCTGCTGCGCCTGAATGAAGGCGACATGGTCATGGACATGTTCGAGGGCAAGCTGCACGCCAAGGTCATCCGCGTGGACGCCAGCGACCTGTTCCTGGGCAAGCTGGCGGGGGTGAGCGAGCCCGAGCAAAAGCGCAAGATCATCGGCGGCCTGTTTGTGGACGTGTTCAAGGCCGAGGCCGCCAAGCTCAAGGCAGGCACCGGTGGCCACAAGGGCGCCACCTTCCTGGCCCAGGGCACGATCTACCCCGACGTGATCGAATCCGGCGGCGCTAAGAGCAAGAAGGCCGTCACCATCAAGAGCCACCACAACGTGGGCGGCCTGCCCGAGCAGTTGGGCCTGAAGCTGCTGGAACCCCTGCGCGATTTGTTCAAGGACGAAGTGCGCGAACTGGGCGTAGCCCTGGGCCTGCCGCCCGACATGGTCTACCGCCACCCCTTCCCCGGCCCCGGCCTGGGCGTGCGCATCCTGGGCGAGGTGAAGAAAGAATACGCCGACCTGCTGCGCCGTGCTGACGCGATCTTTATCGAAGAGCTGCGTAACTTCAAGGACGAAGCTACAGGAAAGACCTGGTACGACCTCACCAGCCAGGCCTTTACCGTGTTCCTGCCCGTCAAGAGCGTGGGCGTGATGGGCGATGGCCGCACCTATGACTACGTGGTGGCCCTGCGCGCCGTGCAGACCAGCGACTTCATGACCGCCGACTGGGCCGAACTGCCCTACGCGCTGCTCAAGAAGGTGTCAGGCCGCATCATCAACGAAGTGCGTGGCATCAACCGCGTGACGTACGACGTGAGCAGCAAGCCACCAGCGACGATTGAATGGGAGTGAGTGGGGGGTAAATCAAAATACTGGTTATTTAAACAGTATTGGCGCACAATGCGACGGATCTTCCGGAGCTTTGTGTGCCATGTCCCAGCTTCACGACCTCTACTATTTTCTTTCCCCTACGCCGCTTGCCGCCGAGATGGCCAAGAGGTTACTGCAGCGCCTCCAAGGACCCTGTGGGGCGGGCAGAGGCGAGCCAATGTCCTTGGATCGGCTGCACATCACGCTCCATTACCTGGGGCGCTTCCTGAACAGCATCCCCCGAGAGGTAATCGACTTGGCGCTGGCGGCGGGTAGCGCCATGGACTACGAACCGTTTGGGGTCCGCCTCGACGTGCTGCAGTCCCGGGGCGGCTTTGAAAAGGGGACTTTCGGCACCGTCGAGCTGGCGCCACAAGCAGGCGCTGCGCGTGAATTGCGAGGATTTCAACATGCGCTTGGCAACACGATGCGCCGCTTGGGGTTTGCAGAAACTCAGATCCGCAGCCATTTCCACCCGCACATGACTTTGCACTACAAGCACGAACGCATTGACCCAATGGTGGTTGCTCCCGTGGCGTGGACCGTGACGCAGTTTGCCTTGGTAGACAGCCTCTACGGCCTGAGCAGGCATGATGTGCTCGCGCACTGGACCTTGAAGGCACGGCAACAGGTCTTTCTTGACTGGTGATGTTGCGAAGCAAGCGGATACCAATGCGTACTCGCTGTGCTGCGTCGTGGTGCGGAAGCTTCCGCGGCTACCATCCTCTGAGGTCATTGGCTCTCTCATTTCTTCATGACGACACTTCACGATTTCTGGCCCGGTTGTGGTTTCCAAACGCTGGATCGCGATGCCCGTGGCTGGCTGCCCCCCACCGACGGATACCTGCGTTGGCTGCTGGCCCGACCAGAGTTGGCGCTGGTGCCGGAGTCGTGCGCTGTAGAGATCGCACTGCATGAATCGCTCAAGGTGTCACCCGCGCGGGCGGTCACCTCTGCGGAGCTGGCTGCATTGCAGGACGAAGACGCGCGCGAGAACTACACCGTGTTCCTGCGCTTCCGCGATGGCCTGCTGGCCGCCGGCACGCTGGAGGCTTATTACCTGCAGCTCATGCGCAGTGGGGCGGTGAATGTGCCCGCCGTGTTCATCGACGCCGTGGTGCAGGCCCTGCTGCGCAATGTGCTGGACAACTGCAACGACGCCTTTGAAGCCCGCGCTGCCGAGATGCTGTTTCGGCCGCAGCGCATCACCTTGCAAGACGGGCAAATGCTGGCAGGCGACCGGGCGACGCTCGACATGCTCAACGAAACTGCGGGCCTGGGCGAGGTGGGACGCTTGCTGTTGCAAAGCGGTGCGCTGCAGCCCACGGCGCAGGTCAAGGTGCTGTCGGCCTACAACGCGGCGCAATATTGGCGGGAGAGTGACCGCCACCACTTTCTGCTCGACCTGACCCATGAGCTGACACAGGACCTGAGCCATGGCCTGACCTTCAAGATGACCCGCGCCCGATCCGGCCTGAAGGCACTGGCCCGGGTGCTGGAGCGCTGGGTCGTCCACCTGCTGGGCGTGCAAGTGTTGATCGAGCCTGTGCACGAGGTCACCGACAGCGCCTGGCGCTGGCATGTGGGGCTGGATGTGGAGTCCACCGCCATCCTCAACGACCTGTACCATGACCGGCCCGTGGAGCCTGAGCGCATGGCGCGGCTGGTGAGCCTGTTCACGTTGACCTTTGCCAACCCGGCCGAGATGCGCGCCGATGTGGCGGGCAAGCCGGTGTATTTGGGGTTGGCGACCAACGTCGAGGGTGTGGTGCGCATCAAGCCGCAGAACCTGTTGCTCAATCTGCCGCTGGCATCTGTATCTTGAGTGCTATTAAATTAATAGCTAATAGCGCTTGATGAATAAGCGCTAGCAGCCAATTTTATTCAAATTTCTCCGGGTTGGATGATGGCCCGATGCTGGGCCGTCATCCAATTGTCATCAGGCTCGCGTTGCCGCCAGCTGCGGCTGTGTTCACGCTCAGCGCGCGCTCGATCAGCAGGCGCTCCAGCGGGATGTCCGTGGCACCGGGCTGCAGTGCCGTCACACCCACGATAGGCCCCGCGCGGCGGGCGAGGGCGGTGCACACGGCCTGCAGCGAGGGGGCGTCACCGTGGTGCAGCACGGCATCCAGCTCCAGCGTGCCGTCGTTCAGCGTGTTGTCCTGCAACTGGATCTGCGCCTGCACCAGCGTGGGCAATGGCGTGCGCAGGTGGGCCTGGGCGTTGGGCCACAGGGCGGTGCCACCGGTGGCGAGCACGGCCGCAGTCTGTACCAGCAGGTCATCCACACTTCGCGCCAGGCACAGCACCCGGGCACGGGGGGCCAGGGTGTAGACGTTGCGCTCGCCCGTGGGGCCGGGCAGGGTGCGGGCGGTGCCGCTTTGGGTTTGCTGGGCAAACTGTTGGCAGGTGTTGGCCAGGGCTGCATTGCCCTGGAGCTGCGCCCATTGCTGCAAGGTGGCCAGAGGCGCCAGCAGGCGCTCGCGCACTGCCTCCTCGGGCGGCGTAGTGCGGTCGGCGTCGGCAAAGGTGCGCGCCAGCGCATCGGCCGGGCGCTGCGACACCAGGCGCAGCAGGTACAGCGGCCCGCCTGCCTTGGGCCCCGTGCCCGACAGGCCTTCGCCGCCAAAGGGCTGCACGCCCACCACGGCGCCCACCATGTTGCGGTTGACGTACACGTTGCCAGCATGGGCGCGGTTGACCACGCGGGCGATGGTTTCGTCGATGCGGGTGTGCATGCCTTGCGTCAGGCCGTAGCCGGTGGCGTTGATCTGGTCGAGCAACTGGTCCAGGTCGTTGCGGGCGTAGCGCACCAGGTGCAGCACGGGGCCGAAGACTTCGCGTTGCAGCTCGCCGATGTGGTTCAGTTCGATCAATGTGGGGGGAACGAAGGTGCCTTGTACGCCGGCGGCCGACACATGGTTCGGGTGCTGGAACACCCGATGGCCCTTGGCCTTGAAGTTCTCGATGTGTCGGACGATGCCCGCTTGTGCTTCGGCATCGATGACGGGGCCCACGTCCACACGCAGCGCTCCGGGGTTGCCCACGCGCAGTTCGCCCATGGCGCCCTGCAGCATCTCCACCACGCGGTCGGCGGCTTCTTCCTGAACGCACATCACGCGCAGGGCGGAGCAGCGCTGGCCTGCGCTGTCAAAGGCCGACGACACGGCATCGCCCACCACCTGTTCCACCAGCGCGGAGGAGTCCACGATCATCGCGTTCTGGCCACCGGTTTCTGCGATCAGCGGAATAGGGCGGCCTGCGGCATCCAGGCGCCCGGCCACTGTGCGCTGCAGGATGCGGGCGACCTCGGTGGAGCCGGTGAACATCACGCCCATCACGCGGGCGTCGCCAATGAGGCGCGCACCCACGGTTTCGCCCTGGCCGGGCAGCAGCTGCACGGCGGCGCGGGGCACACCGGCTTGCCACAGCAGGCGCACGGCTTCGGCGGCGATCAGCGGGGTTTGTTCGGCGGGCTTGGCCAGCACGGGGTTGCCAGCGGCCAGCGCGGCCGCCACCTGGCCCATGAAGATGGCGAGCGGGAAGTTCCAGGGGCTGATGCAGGCCACCGGGCCCAGCGGGATGTGGGTCGCGTTGTCAAAGGTGCTTTGCACCTGGGCGGCGTAGTAGCGCAGGAAGTCAACCGCCTCGCGCACTTCGGCCACGGCGTTGCTGGCGCTTTTGCCCGCTTCGCGCATCAGCAGGCCCAGCAGGGGCTGCATGCGGGCTTCGAGCAGGTCGGCGGTGCGCAGCAGGGCGGCAGCGCGCTCGGCGGGCGGGGTGGCGGCCCAGGGGGCTGCGGCGGCCTGGGCGTGGGCCAGTGCCTGGTCCACATCGGCGGTAGTGGCCTCTTGCACGGTACCCACCACATCGCTGTGGTCGGCGGGGTTGCGCACGGGCTGCATTGGGCCTGCGGGGGCATCGGCGCCCAGCAGGGGGGCGGAGGTCCAGGCATGGGTGGCAGTGGCTTGCAGGGTGGTGGCCAGCTCGGTCAGCGTGTTTTCGTTCGATAGGTCCAGCCCGCGCGAGTTGGTGCGGTGCGCGCCATACAGGCCCTGGGGCGTGGCAATGCGGGGGTGGGGCAGGCCCGCAGTGCCTTCTGCCGCAGCTTGCTGGTCCACCACTTGCACGGGGCTGCGTACCAGCTCATCCAGCGCAATCGTTTCATCGGCAATGCGGTTCACAAACGAGGTGTTGGCGCCGTTTTCGAGCAAACGGCGCACCAGGTAGGCCAGCAGGGTTTCGTGCGTGCCCACGGGGGCGTAGATGCGGCAGGGGCGGCCCAGCTTGCCCGCAGTGATGGCGCCCACCACCTGCTCATAGAGCGGCTCGCCCATGCCGTGCAGGCACTGGAACTCGTATTGCCCGGCGTAGTAGTTGCTGCCCGCCAGCTGGTAGATGGTGGCCACCGTCTCGGCGTTGTGGGTGGCGAACTGGGGGTACACGGCTTCCGGCACGCCCAGCAGCTTCTTGGCGCAGGCGATGTACGAAATGTCGGTGTGCACCTTACGGGTGTAGACGGGGTAGTCCTCCAGGCCATCGACCTGGGCGCGTTTGATTTCGCTGTCCCAGTACGCGCCCTTGACCAGGCGCACCATCAGGCGGCGCTGGGTGCGGCGGGCCAAGTCCACCACGTAGTCGATGACGAACGGGCAGCGCTTTTGGTAGGCCTGGATGACAAAGCCAATGCCGTTCCAGCCCGCCAGCGTGGGCTCGTGGCACAGGCGCTCCAGCAGGTCCAGCGACAGCTCCAGGCGGTCGGTTTCTTCGGCGTCGATGTTCAGGCCAATGTCGTACTGCTTGGCCAGCGCGGTCAGGCGCAACACCAGCGGGTACAGCTCATCCATCACACGGCCAAACTGTGCGCGGCTGTAGCGCGGGTGCAGGGCCGAGAGCTTGATGGAGATGCCGGGGCCTTCGTAAATGCCGCGCCCAGCAGAGGCCTTGCCAATGGCGTGGATGGCTTGCTCATACGACGCGTAATAGCGCTTGGCATCTTCGCTGGTCAGCGCGGCCTCACCCAGCATGTCGTACGAATAGCGAAAGCCCTCGGCCTCCATCGTGCGGGCGTTGCGCAGGGCTTCGTCGATGGTCTCGCCGGTCACAAATTGCTCGCCCATCATGCGCATGGCCATGTCCACGCCCTTGCGGATCAGCGGCTCGCCGCCCTTGCCGATCAGGCGGCTGAGCGAGTTGCCCAGGCTGCCTTCGCTGTGCGTGGCCACCAGCTTGCCGGTGATGAGCAGGCCCCAGGTGGCGGCGTTGACGAAGAGCGACGGGCTCTTGCCCAGGTGGGCATCCCACTGGCCGTGGCTGATTTTGTCGCGGATCAGCGCATCGCGTGTGGCCTTGTCGGGGATGCGCAGCAGCGCCTCGGCGAGGCACATCAGCGCCACGCCTTCCTGCGACGACAGCGAAAACTCCTGCAGCAGCCCCTGCACGATGCCCGCGCGCCCGGCGCTGGCCTTGCGTTCGCGCAGCGCCTTGGCAATGCGCAGGGCCAGTTGCTCGGCGGACGCCGCTTGATCGGCAGGAAGTCGGGCCTGGGCCAACAGCGGGGCCAGGGCTTCGGGCTCGGGGCGGCGGGTGGCGGCGGTGATGGCGGCGCGCAGCGGGTTGTTCAGCGGCGTGCGGGGCGCGAAGTCTGCAAACGGGGCGGAGGGCTGCGTCATGGCGGAGTCTTTCAGGGGTTTGGCGGGACCCAACACGGGGGAAAGTGTTGGTGGGGCGCGTTATTGGCGATGATCCTTGGGTTGGTGGTGAATAAATGGTCGAAAATTGGCTTCTACACCGAATTAATCGCTAATCAAGATGCAAGCAGAACCCGATCTCGACCGGATTGACCGCAAGATACTGTCAATCCTGCAGGAGGACGGCCGCATTGCCAACCTCAAGCTGGCCGAGGCGGTGGCCCTGTCGCCCACGGCCGTGCTGGCGCGGGTGCAGCGCCTCACGCGCGATGGCTTCATCCTGGGCTACGAGGCGCGCCTGAACCCCCTGAAGCTGGGCGCGGGCATGCTGGTGTTCGTGGAGGTGCTGCTGGACCGCACCACGCCCAATGTGTTCGACCAGTTCAAGGCCGCCGTGCAGGTGCACCCCGAGATCATGGAGTGCCACATGGTGGCGGGCGGGTTTGATTACCTGCTCAAGACGCGATCGGCCGACATGAATGCCTATCGCGTGTTTGCGGGCAACGTGCTGTGGCAGCTGCCCGGCGTGCGCGAGACGCGGACCTATGCGGTGATGGAAGAGGTCAAGCACACCAACCACCTGTACCTGCGCTGACTCCACACCATGCGCGTACACCTACCGGATTGGCGGTGCTGGCAGAAGCCCGCATAATTCTCTGCAGATCTGCTTGCATGAGGAGCTACACCATGACGACCGCTTTCCCCTATGCCGCCGCAGCCCTGGTGGCTGCCCTGTTCAGCCAGACGGCCGCTGCATCCTGCTACGTCGTCTATGGCCCTGACAAGGACATCGTGTACCGCGCCCCGGTGCCGCCGGTGGACATGTCACGGCAGATCCACGAAACCCTGCCCCTGGTGGCCCCGGGCTCGACCCTCGTGTTTTTGCCCGACAACTTTGGCTGTGAACTCACCATCAACAAGCTGCCACTCACGGCCGTGTCCGCGCCCGGGGGCATGCGGCCTGCGCGTGCTGACCGGGGCTGAAACGGACAGTTCGCAGGGTGCGGCCAGTGGGCGTGCCGCGCCTGAGACAATCGGGGGATGAGCGAACCGAAAGAACTATCCCCCTCGTTTGAACCCACCGAGCAGAATTCCCAAAGCGACCTGCCCGAAGGCTGGCTGCACGTGCAGTCCATGGACCTGGACGCCCAGGGCGTTGCCCGCAAGCCCGACGGCAAAGTGGTCTTTATCGATGGTGCCCTTCCATTCGAGCTGGTAACCGCCAACACCCACCGCAAGAAGAACAACTGGGAGCAGGCCAGCCTGGTAGCGATCCACCGCGAGTCGTCCCAGCGCGTGCGGCCGGATTGCCCCCACTTTGGCCTGCACGCAGGCGCCTGTGGCGGCTGCAAGATGCAGCACCTGCACGTGGGCGCCCAGGTGGCCGTCAAGCAGCGGGTGCTGGAAGACAACCTCTGGCACCTGGGCAAGGTCAAGGCCGAGACCATGCTGCGTCCCATCGAGGGGCCCGCCTGGGGCTACCGTTACCGCGCCCGCCTGGCGGTGCGCCACGTGATCAAGAAGGGCCAGGTCCTGGTGGGCTTTCATGAGCGCAAGAGCCGCTACATCGCCGACATGCAGACCTGCAAGATCTTGCCCCCGCATGTCGATGCCATGCTGATGCCCCTGCGGGCACTGATTGCCAGCCTGGATGCCCGCGACACCTGCCCACAGATCGAGCTGGCCTGCGGTGACACCGTGACCGCGCTGGTGCTGCGCCACCTGGAGCCGCTGAGCACCGATGACATAGCCCGGCTGCGCGCCTTTGCGGCGGAGCACCATGTGCAATGGTGGCTGCAGCCCAAGGGCCCGGACACGGTGAAGCTGCTGGACGAAGGCGGCGAGCAGCTGTCGTACGCACTGCCAGACTTCGGCATCACCATGCCTTTCAAGCCCACGGACTTCACCCAGGTGAACCCGCACATCAACCGCGTGCTGGTGAGCCGCGCGCTGCGCCTGCTGGACGTGCAGCCCCACGAACGCGTGATCGACTGGTTCTGTGGCCTGGGCAACTTCACGCTGCCCCTGGCCACGCAGGCGCGCGAGGTGCTGGGCATCGAGGGCAGCGAGGCCCTGGTGGCCCGCTCGCGTGAGAACTATGCATTGAATCAGGTCCAAGCGCCGGACCACAAAGCGCTGGCAGCTACGGATTTTGTAGCGCGCAACCTGTTCGAGATGACGCCCGAGATGCTGGTGGCCGACGGCACTGCCGACAAGTGGCTGGTGGATCCACCACGCGAAGGGGCGTTTGCGCTGGCCAAGGCGCTGGCGGACATTGAACAGGCCCGCATTGGCGCCGAGGGCTCTGGCCCCTTGCCTGCAGGGGCCGAAGGCTGGACGCCCCCGAAGCGCATTGTGTACGTGAGCTGCAACCCAGCCACCCTGGCGCGCGATGCCGGGCTGCTGGTGCATCTGGCCGGCTACCGGTGCACGGCGGCGGGCATGATCAACATGTTCCCGCACACGGCCCATGTGGAGAGCATGGCGGTGTTCGAGCGGGTTTGAGTCCGGTTGCCAGAAAGAGGCTTCAGGAAGGGGAGGGCGCAGCCCTCCGTCCCGTGGCCTTAATTCCCCCGCGCAATATCAGCTGCGGTTGCGGCTGGCTGCGGGGTCGCGGGGTTCGGTTTCGATGTCGGGCGCGCGTTCGCTGCGTTCGGGCTTTTCCACCTTGCCCAGCACCGAGGGCGTGCCCTCGATCTTGTTCTCACGCATGTAGGCGTCCATGTCCTTCCAGCCCGCAAACACCGAGGCCTTGGAGGCCTTGGGGTTGAGGGTGTAGCAGTCTTCCAGCCCCCGCAGTGCGTGTCGGCAGGCACCGCCGATGGCCTTGGCCTCGGCATCGCGTTGCGCCACGCGCGGGTCGGGGCCCAGGCCCGGGATCTTGTCGCAGCCTGCAAGCAGCAACAGGCCCGCCAGAACCATCAGGCGCAATGCGGTGGAAGGGCTTTGTGGATACATGTACTTGTATTATCGGCACACTGGCCGCGCTATTGAGGCTTGATCCTGGGGCGCGACCCACAAAAAAGGCTCCCGAGGGAGCCTTTTGATGGAGGTCAAGGGACTGGCAGGGCTCAGTCGCGCTCGCCGCCCATGATGCCCAGCAGGGCCAGCAGGCTCTGGAACACGTTGAAGATGTCCAGGTACAGGGCCAGCGTGGCGCTGATGTAGTTGGTTTCGCCGCCGTCCAGGATCTGCTTCAGGTCATACAGCATGTAGGCGCTGAAGATGCCGATGGCCAGCATCGAGATCACCATCATGCCCACGCCGGAGCCGACGAACACGTTGATGATGCCGCCGACCATGAGCACCAGCGCGCCCACCATCAGCCACTTGCCCATGCCCGAGAGGTCGCGCTTGATGACGCTGGCCAGGCTGGCCATCACGAAGAACACACCGGCCGTGCCGGCAAAGGCCGTCATGATGAGGTCGGTGCCGTTCTTAAAGCCCAGCACCATGCCGATCATGCGCGACAGCATCAGGCCCATGAAGAACGTGAAGGCCAGCAGCACCGGCACGCCTGCGGCCGAGCGCTTGGTCTTTTCGATGGCGAACATGAACCCGAACGCGCCGCCCAGGAACACGATCAGGCCCAGGCCGCCGGTCAGCGAGCGGGTGATGCCGGTGGCCACGCCGATCCAGGCGCCCAGCACCGTGGGGATCATGCTCAGGGCCAGCAGCCAGTACGTATTGCGAAGCACCTTGTGGCGCTCTTCCTGCGAGATGCCATAGCCCGCAGAGTGGCCCAGGGTGGTGACTTGGTCATTCATCTTGTGTCTCTCCTTGTTGGCCTGCACGACGCAGACATCACAAATTCTAGGTGGTGATGCTTTTTTGCTTTGCAATGACCGCACCCGGTCACCTACTTTTGGTAAGGATACTTTCACCCTGGCTGAGGGCAACGGCGCCGGGGATGCCGGTATGCTCGGTTCTCTTTGCGTGCCGGGGCGGCCTGTGCGGCCCGGTTTCCTCTCCCACTTTCGGATCCTTTCATGAAAACCAAGCACGAACTCGAACTGGCCGACGTCAAGGCCGTGGCCGCTGCCGCCGAAGCCGAGGCCCTCAAGAACAACTGGGCCGTGACCATCGCCATCGTGGACGATGGCGGCCACCTGCTGTGGCTGCAGCGCCTGGACGGCGCCGCAGCAGTGTCATCGCACATCGCCCCTTCCAAGGCCCGCACGGCCGCTCTGGGCCGCCGCGAAAGCAAGGTCTACGAGGACGTGATCAACGGCGGCCGTACCTCGTTCCTGAGCGCGCCCACCATTGACGGCCTGCTCGAAGGCGGCGTGCCGATCATGAAGGACGGCCAGTGCCTGGGTGCCGTGGGCGTGAGCGGCGTGAAGTCCACCGAAGATGCACAGATCGCCCGCGCGGGCATTGCAGCCCTGGGCCTCTGATTTGGGGGCTCCCGGCAGGGAGTGCGGTTGCTATTATTTTGATAGCTTCGAGCGCATGTTCCACTAGCGCATGGGGCTGAAAGCGCTTCAAAACCCTCTGGGAGCATGAAAAAACCGGCCTGTGGGCCGGTTTTTTGTTGGCAGGGTCGGGGGCGGCAAAAAAAGCCTGGCTACGCGGGAGCAAACCCGTTGGCTGGCAAAAACGACCCTTGCGAGCTTGTTGCAAGCCCGGGAGTCGCCCCACGATGAAACTATTTGGTCAGGATGAGCTTGCCCAGCTTGGTGGCCTGCAGGCGGTACACCGAGCCGTTGTGGCTGATGGCGACGGTCTTGTGCCCTTGCAGCAGCACGCTGCTGTCCAGCGCAGCAGTGGCGCAATGCGCGCCGGACGACGGGGCCTCGCCAGATGCCGATGCGTCTGCGGAGTCAGCCGGCACGGCGCGGCGGAGCGGGGCGGAGGTCAGGGAGGCTTGCATGGAGTTTTCCTGGGTCATTGCAGTGCGTTTTGTTAATGATAACGATTCGCAATTACAAGTCAAGCGAACGGTGTGTTTCTTTTTGTTCTTGGTTCCGCCCTGCATCCGATGCAAGGGCGAGGCTTTGAGCAGCGCCCTGGGGCGCGGGGCAAGGGTTCGTGCGCCCTGGGCGCAGTGCAGGGGGCTGCGAGCCCGCTGCACGGGCCCAGCGTTCCCTGGTGCCTGCTAGCGCGCCCACGACGGGTGGGCTGGCCAAGATGGGCAGGGACCGGGCCGGTGACTTTCGCCGTGTCTTTACTGGCCCTGCGGGTCGGTTACAAACCCGATCTTGCGCACGCCAGCGCGTTGCGCGGCCGCCATGGCCTGGGCCACAAATTCGTAGCGCACGTTCTTGTCGCCACGGATGTGGAGGTCCGGCTGGGGCTCCTTGGCGGCCTCGGCCTGCAGGCGGGGGAAGAGTTCCTCTTCCGACACCTGGGACTCGTTCCAGAAGAACTTGCCATCGGCCGACACCGACAGGCGCACGGTCTCGGGCTTGACGTTCTCGGGCTGGTTGGTGGCGCGGGGCAGGTCCACGTTCACCGCGTGTTTCATCACCGGCACGGTGATGATGAAGATGATGAGCAGCACCAGCATGACGTCCACCAGGGGCGTCATGTTGATCTCGTTCATCACGTCATCGGTGTCGTCTTGGGTTCCAAAGGCCATGGCTTAGCCGCCTTTCTTCATGGGCAGCACCTTGCCAGGCTCGCCTGCGTTCACGCGGGCGCCGGTCACAAAGTAGGCGTGCAGGTCATGGGCAAAGCTGTTCAGGCCGTTCAGGATGGACTTGTTGCCGCGCACCAGCGCGTTGTAGCCCAGCACCGCCGGGATGGCCACGGCCAGGCCCAGCGCGGTCATGATCAGCGCTTCACCGATGGGGCCGGCCACCTTGTCGATGGTGGATTGGCCCGAGGTGCCGATGGCCAGCAGCGCATGGTAGATGCCCCACACGGTGCCGAACAGGCCGATGAACGGGGCGGTGGAGCCCACCGACGCCAGGATGGCCAGGCCCGAGGACAGGCGGGCGGTGAACTCGTCGATGCAGTTGCGCAGGCAGCGGGTCACCCAGTCACTCACGTCCAGGCTGTCGTGCAAGTGGGCCTTGGTGTTGCGGTGGTGGGCGGTGGCTTCGCGGCCTTCCAGCGCCAGGTGGCGGAAGGGGTTGGTCGGGTCGGCGCCCAGCTTGGTCAAGCCCGCGGCAAAGTCCTCGCTGTGCCAGAAGTCCTGGGCGGCGCGGGCGTGTTTCTTGAACTTGATGATGTCCAGTGCCTTGATGAGGATGACGATCCACGAGGCCAGCGACATGGCCAGCAGCAGGATGGCGACGGCGCGGGTGACAAAGTCACCCTGGATCCAGACGTTGGCGATGCCGAATTGCGATTCCATGAAAACTCCCTGAGCGGTGATTGGTTTATTCGAGAACAAAGTTGACGGGGACGAGGTTCCACATGGCCTCGGGCACGCCGTTGCGTTTGCCGGGCACAAAGCGCCAGCGCATCACGGCGTCCTGGGCCTGGCGGTCCAGCCGGTCAAAGCCGCTGGACTTGTTGACCTCGACCTTTTGCGGCACGCCATCGGTGCCGATGAGCACCCGCAGCACCACCTTGCCTTGCTCGCCCATGCGTTTGCTGATGGCGGGGTAGCTGGGCTTGGGGTTGTTGAGATAGGCCGCGTCGCTGGACGGCAGCTCGATCTTGGGTGGTGCGGTTGGCGCCGGTGGCGCAGGCGCGGGGGCCGGGGGCGCCACGGGGGCCTCGATGGGCGGGGCGGGCGGCTGGGGCGTGGTGATGCCGGTGGGGGCATTGGGCGCTGGCGTGGGGTCGGCAATGGCGACGGGCATCGGTGCCGGGCGCGGCGCGGCCTTGGGCGCTGGCTTGGGAGGGGGCGGTGGTGCCGGTGGCGGCGGGGTGACCTTGGGCGGGGCGGGCGGCGCGATGAATTCGCTGAGCAGTTCGGCCGGCACGATCACCTCGGCCGCCTTGCGCACCAGGCCGGACTGCAGGGCCCAGATGCCCGCCACATGCAGCGCCACCACGGAGCCGACGATCACTGCATTGCGGCTCACACCGCCAGGGGGGGCGAAACGATCAGGGTGAGACATAAAAAGAAAGGAAGGGCAGCGCCGCCCCTAGCATAGGGCGGGCGTTGCCGGGTAAACCCGGATTATTTGCGAAAGATCCACCAGGCCGAACCTGCGACCAGGATCAGGCTGCCCGCGAGGGTAGAGAGGAGTTCCATGACTTGCTTTCCAGGATGGAGCTGGCAAGCTGGATCGTCTGCGGCGCCGCATCGTTGCGCAAGGCGGCTACCGGGTTCGAGACACTGCACTGCGCCACCACGTCGCGGGCGCAGCTTTCGCAGCATCCGCATTGGGTGGCCACGCCCAGTTCGAACTGGATCTCATCGAAGCTCATGCCGGCACGGGCATGGCGGGCAATCTCACGGTCCGAAACCCGGCGGCAAACACAGACGATCATGGCGGCAGGCAGTGTGGCTGGCTGTTGAAAGGATGATTGAGATTATAAATACGAATCTATCGCATTTGCAATAAATCATTCCTGCCGACAGGGGGAAGGCGCACCTGCCCGTGTGGAGCTGCCGATACCCCGGGCCTCAGATCGCGCCCGCGGCGGGCTCGTCGTGGCCGTCCAACAGCGCGGAAGTCGCTTCGGCAAGGGTGGCGCAGCCGGTCAAGGCCATGGCGACCTCCAGCTCGTCGCGCAGCAGGCGCAGCACATGGGCCACGCCCGCAGCGCCTGCATTGGCCAGGCCCCACACGGCGGGGCGCCCCACCAGCACGGCGGAGGCGCCCAGCGCCATGGCTTTGAGCACATCGGTGCCGCGCCGGATGCCGCCGTCCACCAGCACCGGCACCTTGCCCTGCACGGCCTGCACCACACGGGGCAGCGCGGTGGCGGTGGCAGGGGCCGTGTCCAGCGTGCGCCCGCCATGGTTGGACACGATGAGGCCCGCAGCGCCCAGCGACACGGCCTGGCGCGCGTCGGCGGGGTGCAGCACGCCCTTGAGCAGCACCGGCAGCCGGGTGATGGACTGCAGCCACGCGATGTCGTCCCACGTGGGCGCATGGTGGAGCAGGCCGTCGAACAAGGCACTCTGGCCGGGGCCCAACGCGGAAGGCGCGGGTGCCTGCAGGCCTGCCAGGTTGACGGGGCCCACGCCGGGCGGAAGCCGAAAGCCCGCACGCCGTTCGCGGTCGCGCACGCCGCTGGTGGGGGCATCCACCGTGAGCACCAGGGCCTCATAGCCGGCCGCTTCGGCACGCTGCACCAGAGACTGGGTGAAGCCACGGTCAGGTTGCAGGTACAGCTGAAACCACAGCGGGCCGCGCCCCGGGTCGGGCAGGACGGCCTGGGCCACGCTCTCCAGCGACACGCTGGCCTGGGTGCTGAGCACCACGCCCGCGCCCAGCGCCGCTGCGGCATAGGCCATGGCCAGTTCGCCGTCGGGGTGCGCCAGGCGCTGGAAGGCCACGGGTGCGAGCAGGATGGGGTGCGCCAGCGTGCGGCCCAGCAGGGGCACGCGGGTGTGCCCACCCGCCAGCGGCCGCAGCACGCGGGGCCACAGGGGCAGGGCGTCCCAGGCGCTGCGGTTGGCGTGCAGACTGATCTCGTCGGCCGCGCCGCCGCTGAAGTACGCCCAGGCGTTGTCGTCCAGCTGCGTGCGTGCGTGTTGCTCGTTGTCGGCCAGGGTGACCAGGCCCGGGGGGATGGTGTGCCGTGCAGGAAATTGGGTCATACAAACAAAAATAGCACCAAGCGCTAGTGGATCATGCGCTGGGTGCTATCAAAATAATAGTTCTTGCGGGGTGTCTCATACCCTCGGTCGCAGCCGTGGGGTAGGGGCCTGCGGTTCACACATCGGCCCACATGCGCAGCAGGTTGTGGTACGTGCCCGACAGCGCGATGGCCGACGGGTCGGTGTCGCCGTGGGTCTGGCGCAGCTTGAGCAGGGCCATGTCCATGTCGAACAGCAACTGGCGTTGCTCCAGCCCGCGCACCATGCTCTCCACCCAGAAGAAGCTGCTCACGCGGTGCCCGCGCGTGACCGGCGCGACCTGGTGCACGGTGCTGCTGGGGTACAGGATCATGTCGCCCGCAGGCAGCTTGATGCGCTTCTCGCCCAGGGCTTCGGCAATCACCAGTTCGCCACCGTCGTAGTCCTCGGGCGGCGTGAGGAACAGCGTGCACGACAGGTCGCTGCGCACCCAGCAGCTGTCGGCGCGGGAGTGCATGACGGCGCTGTCCACATGGTTGCCATAGTAGTTGGCGCCATCGCCATACTTGTTGAACAGCGGGTTGTAGATGCGGCGCGGCAGTGCGGCCGAAAAGAAGAGGGCGTTGCGATTCAACGCGGCCTTGACCAGGCCCTGGAGTTGGGCGGACAGCTCGCTGGCTTGTGCGAGTTGCAGGTTGTTTTTCTGGTGCACCGCCTGGCCGCCCGCGCTGCGGGCGCCGTCCACCCAGGGGGCGTCGGCCGCCCAGAGCTTTTGCCGGAAGAACGCGACCTCGTCGGCGGTGAGAACGTCTTGGATGTGCAGGAACATGGAGCCATTGTGAACCGGCCCCGGGCAGTGCCGGGGCCGGTTCATTCGAGGGACTTCAGAGGTGCGTCAGAAGCGTGTCTTCAGCGTCAGCTGCACAGCGCGCGGGGCGCCGGGCGTGTAGAAGCCGCGGTACAGGCCTTCGGCATACGTGCGGTCGAACAGGTTGCTCACGTTCAGCTTCAGCGAGGTCTTGTCGTCAAACGCGTACTCGGCCATGGCGTCCACCACCGCAAAGCCGCTGGCGTACACGGCGCGCGAGCCCTCGGGGTTCTGCTTGGCGCGGTATGTCAGGCCAGCACCCACACGCAGCTTGGAGGTGACGGCGTAGGTGCTCCACACGCTGCCGCTGTGCTTGGGCGTGAGGCCGGGTCGATCACCCTGCACCTGCGCGCCGCCGCCGTTGGCGGCCAGCACCACGTTGCTCTTGTCGATCTTGGCCGATGGGATCCAGGTGTGGTTGAAGAACAGTTCCCACTTCGGCGTCAGGCGGCCCGCCAGGTTGAACTCCATGCCGGTGGCGTGGCGCTTGCCCGAGAGCAGTTCTTGCGCGGCAGCGGTGTCGGGGTCGGTGTTGCGCTCGTTGTACTTCTGGCTGTAGAAGGCGGCCACACCCAGCAGGGCGCGGCGCTCGAACAGCTCGAACTTGCCGCCGACTTCGATGTTGCGGCTCTTTTCTGGGTCGGTGTTGGCGGTGCGCGCCGTGGTGGTGCCGGGGTTGCCAAACTGGTAGGTGTCGCCCGAGGTGTTGTACGAAGTGCCGTACGACAGGTAGTACGAGGTCAGCTCGTCAGGCTGGAAGATCATTCCCACGCGGGGGCTGAACAGGCTGTCGGAGCGCGAGTTGCTCAGGCTGCCTGCGGCGTTGTGGTACGCGGCGCGGAAGTTGTCGTAGCGCAGGCCGCCGACCAGCTTGAGCGTGTCGCTCAGCGAGACCGTGTCCTGGAAGTACAGGCCCAGGTTGCGCGATGTGAACGTGTTCCACTGCACCGGCGCACGGCCGTCGGCCACCCACGCGCCGTCGTTGGGCGTGCCCACCGTGGTGGTGGGGCGGGTGGTGGTGTTGGCGTAGTTCTGGTTGCGCTTGGCGTCGTCGTCGTAGTAGTCCACGCCGGTCAGCACCGCGTGCTTCTTGCCACCCCAGTTGTAGGTGTTGCTGTAGTCGCTTTGCACCTGCAGCACATTGCTCTCGCCCACGCGGCCCTTGGAGCCACGGGTCAGCACGGTGTTGCTGTTGATCTGGTCCAGCGTGATGGCGCTGTTCTGGAAGCCGATGGTGCTGGCCAGCAGGTCGCGCTCGTACTTGCCGTAGCGCAGGCGCGTGGTCAGCTCGCCGCTGTCGTCAAAGCGGTGGATGTGGCCCAGCGTGACGTACTGCGATGTGGTGTCGTTGTGGTCGCTGGCCAGGCCGTAGTACTTGCCGGCTTCCAGTGGCATGTTGATCTTGCCGTCGGCCGAGAGACGCCAGGGGTGGTTGTAGAGCGGGCGGCCCTTGGATTCGAGGTAGTACAGCCCGACGGAGAACTCGTCGCGCGTGCCGATGCCCCAGGCAAAGGTGGGTGCAATGCCGCGCTTGTCCTGCTTGGCACCGTAGTTGTCGTACTCCTGCACCATGGCGTTCAGGCGGAAGGCCGAGTTCTCGCCCGTCACCCAGTTGAAGTCGCCCGTGGCGCGGTGGTACTTGCCGGTGCCCAGTGTGTAGCCGGCTTCGTGCTGGTCGATCAGCAGCGGGTACTTGTTGACCTGGTTGACCACGCCGCCGGTCGAGCCCTTGCCGAACAGCATGGAGGCCGAGCCCTTGAGCACTTCGATGCGGTCGTTGTTGAAGGTGTCGCGCTCGATCAGCGGGGCGTCCTTCATGCCGTCCACGTAGATGTCGCCCGCCAGGCCCAGCGAAAAGCCGCGCAGGCGCACGTCCTCTTCACCAGTCTCGCCGGACTGGAAGGTCACGCCCGCCGTGGTGCGCAGCACTTCGCGGAAGTCGTCCTGGTTGCGGTCGTTCATCAGCTTTTCGGTGAACACCGTCACGGACTGGGGAATGTCCTTGATGTCCTGCTTGCCCTTGCCCACGGTGGTCTTCTTGATGAGCAGGGTGTCCTTGCCCTGGACTTCAGCGGCTTCCTTCACCGTCACGGTGGACAGGGTGGTCTCGGATGTGCCGGTCTGCGCCATGGCGCCCATCGAGGCGGCCAGCATCAGCGCGCCCAGTGGCAGCAAGGCCCTGTCGGATTGCGAAGCCTGGGGCGACAGGGTGGCGGGAGAAGCAACGAATGCGGGAGAAGAACGCAGCATGCCGCTGCGGCGCTGGGCGCGAGATTTAGCCAAGAGGGCCTCCGTCAATAGGGGTGTGCAGGTGGCGCGCAGGGGCACCAAGAGCAGGCGAGAGGCAGTGGCTAGATCAACATGGCTGTGCGTCGTCGTGCAGCTTTATGTTACATCAAATGCGGGTCATTCTCATTTGCATTGATGCGGGCGCGCCACACTTCGACAGGGTGTGGGCGTAAAAAAACCGGCAGAGCCGGTTCTTTTACGGGTGCGACGCGGGTCGCAAAGCGCCAGGGCTTACTTGACGTGCTTGCCGATCAGGCCAGCCAGTTCAAACATGGAGACCTGTGGCTTGCCGAACAGCTCCTTGAGCTTGGCGTCGGCGTTGATGTTGCGCTTGTTGGTGGCGTCCTGCAGGTTGTTGGCCTTGATGTAGACCCACAGCTTGCTGATGATCTCCGTGCGCGGCAGAGGAGCCGAGCCCACCACAGCGGCCAGCGCGGGGCTGGGCGTGAGCGCCTTCATGAAAGCGGCGTTAGGGGTCCGCTTCTTGGCGGGTGCAGCGGCCTTCTTGGCTGCTGGGGCTGTGGTTGCCGGAGCTTTTTTTGCAGTTGCCATGTTGGGTTGTCCTTGTTGGGAATAAATTTTTACCAGCGAAAACGACGCTTTCCCACTGGCAGGCTGATGCTAATGGGAAAAAAACGCGTTTCCAAGGGAGAAACGGCTTTTTTTGCCTCGATTTGTAGCGGTGGCGCCGCGCACCCCGCAGCAATAGGCCGCCAAGGCGCGCTAGGCTTGACAAAGACGCGGCAGAGGGCGGGTTTCAAGTGCGGTTCCCCGGGGGCATCTTCTGAGTGCGGCGTTGGGCACCGCATCTGGGGTGGCTGCTGCTGCAGCACAATCTTGCACAACAGATTTGCCGCTCAACGAACGCGGCTCGCCCGCAGGCGTGTGCCGCAGCGAGGGGGCGTTCAGTGTGGGGTTCGTGCTCGCCGCTGCCGTTGGGGCGGGTTTGATTGTTGGAACCGTTTGATTGACTGAAAGGATCTTGGAATGGCTGCAGCTTCGCCTCTTCCCCTCACGCCGTTTGCCACCTGCGACTTTTGTGACGTCCACAAGGGCGACACCAGCGGTGCGTTCCGCGTGCTGCCCCCGGTGTTCCAGAGCTTTGGGGGCGTTGCCGCGTTCGCGGGCCCCGTCACCACCGTCAAGTGCCACGAGGACAACACCCAAGTCAAGGCGGCTGTCGAGTCAGCAGGCGAGGGCCGGGTGCTGGTGGTGGATGGCGGCGGTTCTCTGCGCCGGGCCCTGGTGGGCGGCAACCTGGCGGCAGCCGCCGCCCGCAATGGCTGGGCCGGCATCGTGGTGGACGGCTGTGTGCGTGACGTGGCCGAGCTGAACGCGGAAGCCGTCGGCATCCGCGCGCTGGCGCTGATGCCGCTGCCCACCGAGCGGCGTGGCGAGGGGCAACGCGATGTGGCTGTGTCGATCCAGGGCGTGCCCGTGCGCCCCGGCGACTGGCTGTATGCCGATGCCGATGGCATCGTGGTCAGTGCGCAGCCCTTGCACGGCTGAGTCCGGCCTTCTCTGGTTCTGCCCGGTCTGTCCAGTCCCCGTGGCAGGATGGTGAAGACGGTTGCCGAAGGGCCCGTCAGTCGGCGCTGCCGCCCCGCCGCCCTACGCGCAGCGCCGCGCGCGAGGGCAGGGTGGCCAGCAACACGCTGGCCAGGGCAATGACAAAGGCGACCAGTTGCAGGCGCGTCAATACCTCGCCCAAAAACAGCACGCCCACCAGCGCAGCACTCACCGGCAGCATGACCGAGAACACGCCGCCTTGCGCAGCGGGCACGGCCTTGAGCCCGGTCATCCACAGCCACACCGTCCACATGCAGGCGGCCAGCGCATAAAACAGCAGCAATAGCCAGGTGCCCCATCCCACCGAGGCAAACGGGAAGTCCAGCGCCAGGTACAGGCCAAACGGTGTCGTCAGCACAAAGCCCCACAGGTTGATGAGCGAGGTGATGCGCTTGGGCCCCAGGCTGCCGGTAAGCTTCTTGCCGATCACCGTGTAGGCGGCCTCGCAAATCACTGCCCCCAGCAGCAGCATTTGGCCCCACAAGGCATGGTTTGCAGTGTTTTTGGCTCCAAGCGCAGGTTCCATATGCGCTGCGTGCTCTGGTTTTGATAGTGAGAACAGGGCAATGCCAATCACCGCACAGAGCACCGCCATCCAGGTGCGAGGCGCCACCCGTTCACCCAGAAATGCCCATCCCATCAATGCCACGGCTGCAGGAATGGCTGCCATGGTCACCCCTGCTGAGACAGCGTCGGTCAGGCTCACGCCATAGATCATGCAGATGGTGAATAGAAAGTTGCCCAGAAAGGACTCCAGGAACAGCAGCCGTTTGGTCTGCGGCGTCAGTGGCGGCTCGTTGGCGGGCTTTTTGAGCCAGTGCAGCATAGCGACGCCCCCGACGCCAAAGCGCATCCAGGCCAGCAAGAGCACGGGCAGCACGGCTGCCAGGGGTTTGGAGAGTGCCACATAACTGCCCACCAGCGACATGCTGAGAGCCAGGCACAAATAGGCGAAAGGGCGGCTGGGAGCGGGCGTATTCACTAGACTGGGGCGCTGTTCAATCAAAAAAGACTGCGCATCATGCCCGAGCCTTCTTTGCCTGCTGGCACCCCACGCCATGTGTTTGTATACGGCACCTTGCGCCGCGGTGGGTCGAATGACATCACGCGCTTGTTGCCTGCGCCACACTGGGTGGGTTTTGCGCAGGTGCCGGGAGTGTTGTTTCACCTGGGGGCTTATCCGGGCATGACGCTGCGTGGCGATCAGCCGGTGCATGGCGAGGTGTACGCCATCGAGCCTGCGCTGGAGGAGGTTCTGGATGCCATTGAAGGGTTGACCGGAGATCACCCCACCGACGAATACCTCAAGCGCGAGATCGTGGTGACAGTTGAGGGCCAACGGCTGTCTTGTCTGGTGTACGAGATCCATCCCCGATACACAGAGGGCGCACGCCGGATCGAACATGGCGACTGGCTCAGGGCAGTTGGCACTACGTCCGCTTGAATTATCACAATACGAAAGCTAAATTTCTTGATGTGGAATGCGATAGATGTTGCATTGCCGCAATTTTTCTCGATATGAGAAATCAATTTCTGTATTGAGAAATCACGTGGTTAAGTGGTTGTTTTGAAAGAAGAAAATTTATCTCTTCTATAAGACATAAGAGCTTGCGCAAGTCTTATAGAAGACTTAAAGTTGTCTTCAAGGGCGGCACACAGCAGCCCGGCGTTTTCAACCAACCCCTGGAGTGATCTCATGCCCCAATCCCTCAACGAACAACTGAGCCGCGAACAGCAAATTGCCGCCCTGGAAAAAGACTGGGCGACCAACCCCCGCTGGAAGGGTGTGAAGCGCGGTTACTCCGCTGCCGACGTGGTGCGTCTGCGTGGTTCGCTGCCCATCGAGCACACGCTGGCCAAGCGCGGCGCTGAAAAGCTCTGGGACAAGATCAACGGCGGTGCCAAGAAAGGCTACGTCAACGCTTTCGGCGCCATCTCTGCCGGTCAAGCCATGCAGCAGGCCAAGGCTGGCCTCGAAGCCGTGTACCTGTCGGGCTGGCAAGTCGCTGCTGACGGCAACACATCCGAAACCATGTACCCCGACCAGTCGCTGTATGCGTATGACTCGGTGCCCACCATGGTTCGCCGCATCAACAACACCTTCAAGCGCGCCGACGAAATCCAGTGGGGCCGTGGCATCAACCCCGGCGACAAGGAATTCATCGACTACTTCCTGCCCATCGTGGCGGACGCGGAAGCCGGTTTCGGCGGCGTGCTGAACGCCTTCGAACTCATGAAGAACATGATCCAATCGGGCGCTGCCGGCGTGCACTTCGAAGACCAACTCGCTGCCGTGAAGAAGTGCGGCCACATGGGTGGCAAGGTGCTGGTGCCTACGCAGGAAGCCTGCGAAAAGCTGATCTCCGCACGTTTTGCTGCTGACGTGATGGGCGTGTCCACCATCGTGCTGGCCCGCACCGACGCAGAAGCCGCCAACCTGATCACGTCCGACCACGACGCCAACGACAAGCCTTTCCTGACCGGCGAGCGCACGCAAGAAGGCTTCTACCGCGTGAAGAACGGCCTGGAACAAGCCATCAGCCGCGGCGTGGCCTACGCTCCCTATGCCGACTTGGTGTGGTGCGAAACCGGCGTGCCAGACATCGGCTTCGCCCGTGAATTTGCGCAAGCTGTGCACGCTGCCTGCCCTGGCAAGCTGCTGTCGTACAACTGCTCGCCTTCGTTCAACTGGAAGAAGAACCTCAACGACAAGCAGATCGCGTCGTTCCAGGAAGACCTGTCGGCTCTGGGCTACAAGTACCAGTTCATCACGCTGGCCGGTATCCACATCAACTGGTTCAACACCTTCCAGTTCGCCCATGCATACGCACAAGGCGAAGGCATGAAGCACTACACCGAAATGGTGCAAGAGCCAGAATTCGCAGCACGCGAAAAGGGCTACACCTTCGTGTCGCACCAGCAGGAAGTGGGCGCAGGCTACTTCGACGACGTGACCACGGTGATCCAGGGCGGCTCGTCCTCCGTGAAGGCCCTGACGGGTTCGACCGAAGAAGAGCAGTTCCACTGATCTGCGGGGCTCAGCGCCGCTTCGTTGTGGCGCCAAATGCACTCGAAAAAGCCCGAAGCAGATGCTTCGGGCTTTTTTTCTGGGTGCTAGGGTTAAAATCTGGCGAAATTCACTGCACAAGAGCGAGAAAGGCAATCTGGTTATGACACCGCGAACTACATCGGAGATGTTGACCGGCCGTTGAGGCTGGCTGTTCGCGCCTGCACGAGATTGCACACACCTCCAAAAAGCGCGGACCTGTTCCGCGCTTTTTTGTTTTACGGGCCTGGCGCGTGCCCGCACCCATTGCACTGATCACAGAGAAAGAGTTGCTCCCATGATTCACATCACGCTTCCCGACGGTTCACAGCGCGAGTTTCCGGGCCCCGTCACCGTGGCCGAGGTGGCCGCCTCCATTGGCGCCGGTCTGGCCAAAGCCGCCCTGGCGGGCAAGATCGGTGACAAGGTGGTGGACACCAGCTACCAGATCACGGCTGACAGCGCGCTGTCCATCGTGACGGCCAAGGATGCGGATGGCCTGGAGGTGATTCGTCACTCCACCGCTCACTTGCTGGCCTACGCGGTCAAGGAACTGTTCCCTGACGCGCAGGTCACCATCGGCCCGGTGATCGAAAACGGCTTTTATTACGACTTTGCCTACAAGCGCCCCTTCACGCCTGAAGACCTGGTAGCGATTGAAAAGCGCATGGCCGAACTGGCATCCAAGGACGAGCCCGTGGTGCGCCGCGTGCTGCCGCGTGACGAGGCCGTGGCGTATTTCAAGGGCCTGGGTGAGCACTACAAGGCCGAAATCATTGCCAGCATTCCCAGCAACGAAGATGTGAGCCTGTACCGTGAAGGCAATTTCGAAGATCTGTGCCGCGGCCCCCACGTGCCCAGCACCGGCAAGCTCAAGTTCTTCAAGCTCATGAAGGTTGCGGGCGCCTACTGGCGTGGCGATCATCGTAACGAGATGCTGCAGCGGGTCTATGGCACGGCCTGGGCTACCAAGGATGAGCTGCAGCAGTATTTGACGATGCTGGAGGAGGCAGAAAAGCGCGACCACCGTAAACTCGGCCGCGAGTTGGATCTGTTCCACATCGACGAACACTCGCCTGGCACAGTGTTCTGGCACCCCAAGGGCTGGACGGTGTGGCAGGAGGTGGAGCAGTACATGCGCCGCGTGTACCGCGACAACGGCTACCAGGAGGTCAAGGGGCCGCAGATCCTGGACCAGGGCCTGTGGGAGAAAACCGGGCACTGGGACAAATACCGCGAGAACATGTTTGTCACGGAGTCGGAAAAGCGCGACTACGCGCTCAAGCCGATGAACTGCCCTGGGCACATCATCATTTTCAAGCAAGGTATCAAGAGCTACCGCGACCTGCCTTTGCGGTTCGGCGAGTTCGGCCAATGCCACCGCAATGAGCCGACCGGGGGGCTGCACGGCATCATGCGCGTGCGTGCTTTCACACAGGACGACGGCCACATCTTCTGTACCGAAGACCAGATCCAGTCCGAAGTCGTGGCGTTCACCACGTTGCTGCAGAAGGTTTACAAGGACTTCGGGTTCACGGACATCATCTACAAGCTGTCCACACGGCCTGAGAAGCGAATCGGTAGTGAGGAAAGCTGGGACCGCGCCGAGAACGCCTTGGCTGAGGGTCTAAGGGCATCCGGTTGCGAATTTGAATACCTGCCCGGAGAGGGCGCCTTTTACGGTCCCAAGATCGAGTACACGCTCAAGGACGCGCTGGGGCGCCCCTGGCAGTGCGGCACGATTCAGGTGGATCCGAATATGCCCGAGCGCCTAGACGCAGAGTTTGTGGGCGAAGATGGCGCCCGCCATCGGCCCATCATGCTGCATCGCGCCATCGTTGGTAGCTTGGAGCGCTTCATTGGCATTCTGATCGAGCAGCACGCGGGGGCCTTGCCTACATGGCTCGCTCCCGTGCAGGTTTCGGTGCTGAACATCACTGACGCTCAGTCCGATTACTGTCGTGAAATCGCAGCAAAACTGCAAAAAGCGCTGCCCAATCAAGGCCTTAGGGTGGCCCTGGATCTGCGCAATGAGAAGATTACGTATAAAATACGGGAGCATTCGATGCAAAAGCTGCCTTACATCCTCGTCGCAGGCGACAAGGAAAAGGCAGCCGGCGCCGTCGCAGTGCGAGCCCGGGGTAATCGTGATCTCGGCGTGATGTCGGTGGATGCGTTCATTGAATTGATCGCTAACGACATCGCCACCAAAGCCTGATTTTGAACACAAAACTGCTTTGCCGCTCGCGGACTGTGCGGAAGTAGCTACTTTATTTGTAGCATTTTGATTCAAGGAAGATAGCCATCGCTACTGAATTTCGTGATCGTCGCCACCGGGAAGAGCGCAAGCACCGCCTGAACCGTGAAATCATGGCCCCGGAAGTCCGCCTTTCCGGGCCAGACAACGAGCCTTTGGGTGTTGTCAGCCTCATGGAGGCCTTGCGCATGGCCGGTGAGCTGGACGTGGATCTGGTGGAAATCGCCGCTACGGCGAATCCACCGGTGTGCCGCCTCATGGACTACGGCAAGTTCAAGTACCAAGAGCAAAAGCGTGCGGCAGAAGCCAAAGCCAAGCAGACGGTCATTGAGATCAAGGAAGTCAAGTTCCGCCCCGGAACGGACGATGGCGACTACAACATCAAGATGCGCAACATTCGCCGCTTTTTGGCGGATGGCGACAAGTGCAAGATCACGCTGCGGTTCCGCGGGCGTGAAATCACGCACCAGGAACTCGGCTTGGCTTTGCTGAACCGGATTCGTGACGAGTTGGCTGACAGCATCATCATTGAGCAGTTTCCTAAGTTGGAAGGCCGCCAGATGATCATGATGATTGCTCCGGGCAAGAAGAAGCCCGCGGCCAAGCCAGCGTCTGAAGGAGCGGCCCCTGCAACGGGTGCGGCGGCGTAGGTTTGCCAATCAGTGTCAGATTTTGAGCGCCACGCCCGAAGGGGCGGGGTGTTTGAAAAGGTGGGGCTTTCGAGCACTGCCGACCGGAAGGTGAAAGCCTTTCGACAAAAGTGGCTCGGGGCCAACAAGTTTGCAGATCGGTTTGCAAACGCCTCACGAGCACAACGAAAAAGGAGCATTCACATGCCCAAAATGAAGACCAAGAGCAGCGCGAAAAAACGTTTCCGCGTTCGTCCAGGTGGTACCGTCAAGCGCGGTCAAGCCTTCAAACGTCACATCTTGACCAAGAAGACCACCAAGAACAAGCGCCATCTGCGTGGTGCGGTTGCTGTGCACGAGACCAATATGGGCTCGATTTCACAGATGCTGCCCGGCATGGGCGTTTAATTTACTGACGAACAAGGAGTACATACATGCCTCGCGTCAAACGTGGTGTAACGGCCCGTGCCCGTCACAAGAAAGTTCTCGCCCTTGCCAAGGGTTTCCGTGGTCGCCGCGGTAACGTCTTCCGTATCGCCAAACAGGCGGTAATGAAGGCTGGGCAATATGCCTACCGTGACCGCCGCACCAAGAAGCGCGTGTTCCGCCAGTTGTGGATCGCCCGTATCAACGCCGCTGCCCGTGAACTGGGCCTGACCTATAGCCAGTTCGCCAACGGCCTGAAGAAGGCATCCATCGAGATCGACCGCAAGATGCTGGCCGACCTCGCAGTGCACGACAAGGCTGCCTTTGGCAGCATCGTGGAGCAAGTCAAGGCCAAGCTGGCTGCTTGAGTTCACGATGAGCGGCTATCGTTCTGATAGCTGCTTGCGCAATAACAGCAAGGGCTAGGGCTTGAAAAGGCACTAGCCCTTGTTCATTTTCAAGAGTCGATATGAACGAGTTGGATTCCCTGGTCGAGAGCGCGACGCAACTGTTTGCCCAAAGCGCAACCCCTGCTGACCTTGAAAACGCCAAGGCGCAGTTTCTGGGCAAGTCAGGTCGCGTGACCGAGCTCATGAAGGGCATGGCGCAGCTGTCCGTCGAGGAAAAGAAATCCCGCGGCGCAGCCATCAACGTTGCCAAGCAGGCCATCGAGGCTGCACTGACCGCTCGCCGCCAAGCTTTGGCCGATGCCGAACTTCAATTGCAGCTCAAGGCCGAAGCACTGGACGTGAGCCTGCCAGGCCGCCAGCGTGGGCAGGGTGGCTTGCACCCGGTGTCGCTCACGCTTGAACGCATCCAGGGCATCTTCGGTTCCATGGGTTTTGACGTCGCCGAAGGCCCTGAGATCGAGACCGACTGGTTCAACTTCACTGCACTGAATACGCCGGAAGACCATCCTGCGCGGTCCATGCATGACACGTTCTATGTGGAGGGCGGCACTGCCACCGCTCCCAACCTGCTGCGCACACACACCAGCCCCATGCAGATCCGCCATGCAGTCCAGCATGTCAAAAAGCACCGGGCTGCGCTCGATGCCGGTCAGGCGATGCCCGAGATCCGCGTCATTGCCCCCGGCCGTACCTACCGCGTGGACAGCGACGCTACGCACTCGCCCATGTTTCACCAGTGCGAAGGTCTCTGGATTGGTGAGAACGTGAGTTTCAAGGACCTGAAAGTCATCTTCACGGATTTCTGCCGCACGTTCTTCGAGAGCGACGATCTCGTGTTGCGCTTCCGTCCCAGTTTCTTCCCGTTCACAGAGCCCAGCGCCGAGATCGATATCCAGTTCCAGACGGGCCCGCTGGCAGGCCGTTGGCTCGAAGTGGCGGGCTCGGGCCAGGTGCACCCCAACGTGGTGCGCAATATGGGTCTTGACCCTGAGAAGTACATCGGCTTTGCATTCGGCATGGGACCCGACCGCCTGACCATGCTGCGCTATGGCGTCAATGACCTGCGCTTGTTCTTTGACGGCGACATCCGCTTCCTGTCGCAGTTCCAGTAAAGCCCGCCGACTTCGCGCCGTGCGCGTGCCCTGTGGCCGTGCTGCGCACCTTCCGTACAAGAGTGTCCGACTATGCAATTTCCTGAATCCTGGTTGCGTGAGTTCTGCAACCCCCCTTTGACGACGGCCGAGCTGGCCGAAACGCTGACGATGGCCGGCCTCGAGGTGGAGGAGCTGCGCCCCGTGGCCCCGCCTTTCACCAAGATCGTGGTGGGTGAGATCAAGGAGGCGGTACAGCACCCAGACGCCGACCGCCTGCGTGTGTGCCAGGTGGACGTGGGGCAGGGCGCCCTGCTGAACATCGTTTGTGGTGCGCCGAATGCCCGCGTGGGTATCAAGGTGCCTTGCGCACTGGTGGGTGCCGAGCTCCCGCCGGGTGACGATGGCAAACCTTTCCTCATCAAGGTGGGCAAACTGCGCGGCGTGGAAAGCCAAGGCATGTTGTGCTCCGCCCGTGAGCTCAAACTGTCAGAGGACCATGGAGGCCTGCTCGAGCTCGATGCCTCTGCACCCGTGGGCCAGGACATCCGCGAACACCTGAACCTGGACGACACGCTGTTCACGCTCAAGCTCACGCCCAACCTTGCGCATTGCCTGAGCGTCTATGGCATCGCGCGAGAAGTGTCCGCATTGACGGGTACGCCGCTGAAAAATACATCGTTCCCTGCCGTGGCCGCAAAGCTGACGGACAAACTGCCCGTCAAAGTGAGCGCGCCTGACCTGTGTGGCCGTTTCTCCGGCCGTATCGTGCGCAACGTGAATACGCGGGCTGCCACGCCTCAGTGGATGCTCGATCGCCTGGCACGCTGCGGCCAGCGTGGTGTGTCGCCGCTGGTAGACATTTCCAACTATGTGATGTTTGAGTTGGGACGTCCTTCGCACATTTTTGACCTGGACAAGATCCATGGTGGCCTGGACGTGCGCTGGGGAAAGCCGGGTGAGCAGCTGAAGCTGCTCAATGGCAACACCATCACGGTGGATGACAAGGTGGGCGTGATCGCCGATGACAGCCAGGTGGAATCGCTGGCGGGCATCATGGGCGGAGACGCCACGGCGGTGTCTGATGACACCCGGAACATCTATATCGAGGCGGCTTTCTGGTGGCCCAAGGCGGTGGCAGGCCGTTCGCGCCGCTTCAACTTCTCGACGGATGCCGGCCATCGTTTTGAGCGCGGCGTGGATCCGAGCCTGACGGTGGAGCACATCGAGCGCATTACCCAACTCGTCATCGATATCTGCGGTACGGCCGATACGGCATGCGGCCCTATGGACGACCAAGTGGTGAACTTGCCAGTGCCACAGCCTGTCACGCTGCGCGTGGCGCGTGCTGCCAAGGTCATCGGCATGCCGCTGACGCAGGTGCAATGCGCCGACGCGCTGACCCGCCTGGGCCTGCCGGTGGTGCAGGGCGGAGGTGCGCTCACGGTCACGCCGCCGTCGTTCCGTTTCGATATCACCATCGAGGAAGACCTGATCGAAGAAGTGGCCCGCATGGTGGGCTACAACAACCTTCCGACCACTCCACCGCTGGCACCCATTACGCCCAAGCTGGCGCTCGAGGCCACGCGCAGCCCGTTTGCGGTGCGCCGTTCGCTGGCAGCCCTGGGGTATCAGGAAACGATCAATTTCAGCTTTGTGGAAGAGCGTTGGGAGCACGAGTTGGCCGCCAACCCGCAACCCATCAAGCTGCTCAATCCGATCGCAAGTCAGATGAGCGTGATGCGCTCGACTTTATTGGGTTCTCTGCTACAAGTTTTGAAGTTCAACCTGGACCGCAAGGCCGAGCGGGTGCGCGTCTTCGAACTGGGCCGTGTGTTCCTGCGCGACGGCGGCGTGCGCAACACCGACACCACGGTCGAAGGCTTTCACCAGCCCATGCGCGTGTCGGGACTGGCGTATGGTCCGAACGACATGCTGCAGTGGGGGCGCAAGGATCAGGCCATCGACTTCTTTGATGTGAAGGGGGACGTGGAAGCGCTTCTGGCCCCCCTGCGCGCAACGTTCGAGCCCGGCACCCACCCTGCCATGCACCCTGGCCGTTGCGCCCGCGTGCTGGTCGATGGGCGTGCTATTGGCTTCGTGGGCGAATTGCACCCCCAGTGGCGCCAGTCGTGGGACCTGCCTCAGGCGCCTGTGATGTTCGAACTGGAGCTTGACGCCGTGCTGCAGCGTGTGGTGCCTCAGTTCAAGCCGGTGACCAAACACCAGGCTGTCGAGCGCGATTTGGCCGTGGTGGTGGCAGAGCGCGTGACGCACGCCGACATCATGGGTGCGGTAGAGCAGGCCGTTCCGGGTGGCATGCTCCGCTCTGCCGTGCTGTTTGACGTGTATCGGCCCAAGGCGCTGCGGGCGGGCGAAGAGGCGCCTGCGGGTGGCTTGGCCCCCGGCGAGAAGAGCCTGGCCGTGCGCCTCACTCTGGGGCGCGATGAAGCCACGCTTACTGAGGCAGAAATCGACGCAGCGATGCAATCCGTGATCACTCAGTTGACGCAGCGCACGGGCGCCCGTCTGCGGGTGTGATGATGTCCAAGGGGAGTGACGAGCCATGATCGAATTCGCAGTTGAAAGCCTGGAAACACCGGCACTGACCAAGGCGCAGTTGGCGGATCTGTTGTTCGATCAGATCGGCTTGAACAAGCGCGAGTCCAAGGACATGATCGATGCCTTCTTCGACTTGATTGCCCAAAGCCTTGTCGAAGGCAAGGACGTGAAGCTTTCGGGGTTTGGTAACTTTCAGATCCGGACCAAGGCTCCCCGTCCCGGGCGCAATCCCCGCACGGGCGAGGCCATACCCATCAAGGCGCGTCGCGTGGTGACTTTCCATGCCAGCAGCAAGCTCAAGGAGCAGATTCAGACGGCCGCTGTTGCGTGAGTTTGTGCTGTTTTTGTTGCCAAGATGTTCTTGGTGGCTGGCGGTACAGGCTGGTCTGCAGTACGCTTGAAAGCTTTCCCGTTTGAACACGCATCTCATGGGCACCACCCTCCCTTCCATTCCCGCCAAGCGATACTTCACGATTGGTGAGGTTGCGGAGCTGTGCGGCGTCAAACCGCATGTTTTGCGTTACTGGGAGCAGGAGTTCACGCAGCTGCGGCCCATGAAGCGGCGTGGCAACCGGCGTTATTACCAGCACCATGAGGTGCTGATGATTCGCCGCATCCGTGATCTGCTGTACGACCAGGGCTTCACCATCAGTGGAGCGCGCAATCGCCTGCAAGAGCTTGCACATGCTGCGCGAGAAGTTGTTGGGTCGGACGAGGCTTCTCTGTCGCAGGACGCAGAGCCACCCAGCATGCTGGTGGACAGCGCGCGCGACCTTTCCATCGTTGCTGCGGGCTTCTCCCTGGACTCCAACGCAGTGCGCCAAGAATTATTTGAAATTCGTGCGCTACTTTCTCTGAACTGAGCTTTTTTCTGCATATAATCTAAGTCTTGTCGGCGTGTAGCGCAGCCTGGTAGCGCACTTGCATGGGGTGCAAGGGGTCGCGAGTTCGAATCCCGCCACGCCGACCATTGATAGCAAAAGCCCAGAGCCGAAAGGTTCTGGGCTTTTTTGCTTTTCTCCTCCCTGGTTTTAGCGGCGGCAGCGTTGCGGTTCGGTGGTGGCGCATCGCTCCATGCACATGCTGTACTTGCGTGCCGTGCGTGCGGCGACGTCAGGCACCCTTGCCGGTGACATCGGCAGTGCAGTGATGGCCGCGGCCTGGGAGGGGCGCAACAACGCGCCCACGATGGGCATGGAGACCTTCATGATTGATGGCTTGGTAGCCGGACGGCTTTACGGTGAGGCGGAGCGCCGCACGGACAAAGCGGGCAAGGCCTACACCTTGGCGAAGGTGAGAGCCAGCACGGCGGAGGGCGAAGTGCTTTTCATCAACGTCATCGCCTTTGACGAGGGTCTCTGCGCGTCACTTCACCAGTTGCGCGACGGTGATTCAGTGGCGCTTTCTGGCAGCTTGAATCCTCGTGTCTGGACGGACAAACAAGGCAACGCGAGGCCCGCGCTGGATATGGTGGCACACCGGTTGATCAGCCTGCCGGTCTCTGGCATCGAGCAGTAGGCATAAGCGGCGCAAGCTGTGTCATGGGATGACACGCGGAGCGGGGAGAGCCCACAAGCGCACCCGGACCGGGCGCTGTACCTAGCCTGTCTTGCGAGGGTTGCCTTTGGGAGTGGGCGCAAATCCCAATGCCTTGAGCTCATCCTCGCTCATGTGTAGTTCTGTCAATTCGGGCTGGCGCGCCTCGATGGCTCGGCGCCGCTCGAAATTGGTGGGGGGGCCTTTTTCTTCCTGGCGGCGATCCTTGCCGGTGCGGCGGTCCATGCTGCCTCTGCGTTCGACACTCATGATGGTGCTGGTAGTGGAGGTGTGAGACTTTGGTGTGCGGCCTGTCGCCAGTTGACCAGGCAACCTGTGGTGGCAAGCTGAAGCGCACAGTCTGCATCAGTTGCCAATGTTTGCAAACACCTAAGCTGCCATCTGGCGGATGCAACGCACGCGCGACACCATTGTTGACAACGGCGGTGGCCGCACCAAGTGGCGGCGCTTCCAGTTGGCAACGCTGTATCGCATGTTCCGGCAGTGGGTTGATCTGCGCCACCCACTGGTCGCACCGCCAGTTCTTGTTGTCCGGCGGTGGGCTGGGTTGTTGCTGCGGAGCGGCCAATAAAAAAGCCCTGACTCTTGCGAATCAGGGCTTTTCATTTGGTGCCGGAGAGATGAATCGAACACCCGACCTTCTCATTACGAATGAGCTGCTCTACCGACTGAGCTACACCGGCTTAGCCTTGGATTATAGCGTGGAATGGTAGCTGGTCACGCGTTCCACCTCATTTTTTGAGCCGAGGATCACGCTGACGCGCTCATGGAGCTGCGTGGGCTGGATGTCGAGGATGCGTTGCTTGCCATTGGTGGCAGCGCCACCGGCTTGTTCTACCAGCCAGCCCATGGGGTTGGCCTCGTACATCAGGCGCAGCTTGCCGGGCTTGTTGGGCTCGCGTTTGTCCCACGGGTACATGAAGACGCCACCACGGGTCAGGATGCGGTGCACGTCGGCCACCATGCTGGCGATCCAGCGCATGTTGAAGTCCTTACCACGCGGGCCTTCCTTGCCCTGCAGGCATTCCTCGATGTAGCGCTTCACGGGCTCGTCCCAGTGGCGCATGTTGCTCATGTTGATCGCGAATTCCTTGGTGTCCTCGGGGATGCGCACGTTCTCCTCGGTTAGCACGAAGGAGCCCTGTTCGCGGTCGAGGGTGAACATGGCTACGCCATCGCCCACGGTGAGCACCAGGGTGGTCTGCGGGCCGTAGATGCAGTAGCCAGCGGCCACTTGCTGGGTGCCGGGCTGCAGGAAGTCGCCTTCCTCCACGCCGCGATCACCATCGGGCTTTTTCAGCACGCTGAAGATGGTGCCGATGCTCACGTTCACGTCGATGTTGCTGGAGCCGTCGAGGGGATCGAACAGCAGCAGGTATTCACCTTGCGGGTAGCGGTTGGGCACCAGGTAGATGCCATCCATTTCTTCAGACGCCATGGCCGCTAGGTGGCCGCCCCATTCGTTGGCCTCGATCAGCACCTCGTTGGCGATGATGTCGAGTTTTTTCTGGATCTCGCCCTGCACGTTTTCGCTGCTGGCCGTGCCCAGCACGCCGCCCAGTGCACCTTTGTTCACCGCGTGGCTGATGCTTTTGCAGGCGCGGGCCACCACTTCCAGCAGCAGGCGCAATTGCGAGGGAATGAGTCCGTCCACCCGTTGTTGTTCAACAAGGTAGCGGGTCAGGCTGATGCTTTTTGCCATGTCAGTCTCTTCTCGGTCGTGGTTTATTCGGCGAGTGCGCGGGTCACTACCTCGCGCACGTCGTTGGACAGATCAGGCTTGGCGGCCACGCGAGCAATGGCCTCGCGCGCGGCGCTGCGCCAGGGGTCCGCCAGCTTCTTCCAGCGGTCGAGCGCGCGCGCGAGGCGGGCCGCAACCTGCGGGTTGATGGCGTCCAGCTCGATCACGCGGTCGCTCCAGAACACGTAGCCCGCAGCGTCCGACCGGTGGAACGCACCGGGGTTGGCGCTGCAGTAGCTGAAGATCACGCTGCGTGCGCGGTTCGGGTTCTTGAGGCTGAAGTCCGGGTGCGACATGAGCTGGCGCACGGCGGGCAACACGTTGCCGCCACGGTCCGGGGCGCCGGCTTGCAATGCAAACCACTTGTCGATGACCAGGGGCTCGTCCTTGAACAGCGCATGGAAGCGGGCGAGGGCGGGTGCGGCCAGTTCGCTGCCGCTCGCCACCAGTGCCGTGAGGGCATTGAACCGGTCGGTCATGTTGCCCGCGACCTTGAAGCGCTGGTACGCCTTGCCAGGCCAGACCACATCGCCTGTCTTTTGCGCGGCAATGCACAGCATGTGCAGCGCAAGGCCACTGAGTGCGCGGCGGCCGGAGGAGACGGGGTCGGGGCGGTAGCCGCCGGTGTCCTGGTTCTGTTCCCAGACGGTTTCCCAGTCGGCCTGCAGCGTCAGAGCCAGCTCTTCGCGCATGGCTTCACGCACTGCGTGGATGCGCTGCGGGTCCACCACATCCAGTTGCTCGGCGATGTACGTCTCGGAGGGCAGCGTGAGCACCAGCTCCTTGAACGCAGCGTCCAGGGCCGGGTTGCGCAGCACGCTGCGCATCGCCTCTACAAACGCTGTCGACAGGATGGTTTGCTCAAATCGGCCGGTAGCGCCGGTTGTATATGCTTCATTAGCTATTGTATTAATAGCAATTCGCAATGCCAGGCGCTGTCCAGCTTCCCAGCGGTTGAAAGCGTCGGCGTCGTGCGCCAGCAGCGTGAGCAACTGCGCGTCGGTGTAGTCGATGTCCAGCACCACGGGAGCACTGAACCCGCGCAGCAGCGATGGCACAGGCTCGCTGTCCAGGTTGGTGAAGGTGAGGGTCTGCGATGCCTCGGTGAGCACGACCACGCGCGAGGTGGTGTGGGCTGCGCCTTCTGCAGCGCCTTCACCTGCGAGGTGCAAGGGCAGGGCGGCACCGGTGGTGGCATCGATCAGGCCCAACTCGACCGGGATGACGAAGGGCAACTTCTCGCTTTGGCCGGGCGTAGGGGCGCAGCTTTGCGACAGCGTGAGTGCATAGCAGCGCGTGGCAGCGTCGTAGCGGCCCGTGGCGCGCACGCGGGGCGTGCCGGCCTGGCTGTACCAGCGCTTGAACTGCCCAAGGTGCTGCGTGAGCGGGCTGCCCGGGTTGGCATCGGCTATTGATCGCACAAAATCGTCGCAGGTCACGGCCTGGCCGTCGTGGCGCTCGAAGTACAGCTTCATGCCCTTGGCAAAGCCTTCGCGGCCCACCAGGTTGTGCTGCATGCGCACCACTTCCGCACCCTTTTCGTAGATGGTGACGGTGTAGAAGTTGTTGATCTCGACGTAACTGTCGGGCCGCACCGGGTGGGCCATGGGGCCCGCGTCTTCGGGGAACTGGGCGGTGCGCAGCACGCGCACGTCCTCGATGCGCTTGACGGCGCGGGCGGAGGGGCTGCCCGCGAGGTCCATGCTGAATTCCTGGTCGCGGAAGACCGTGAGGCCTTCCTTCAGGCTGAGCTGGAACCAGTCGCGGCAGGTCACGCGGTTGCCCGTCCAGTTGTGGAAGTACTCGTGGCCGACCACGCTTTCGATGTTGGCAAAGTCGGTGTCGGTGGCCGTGGATTCACTGGCCAGAACGTACTTCGTGTTGAAGATGTTCAGGCCCTTGTTCTCCATGGCGCCCATGTTGAAGTCGCTGGTGGCGACGATCATGAAGCGCTCCAGGTCCAGCGGCAGGCCGAAGCGGGCTTCGTCCCAGGCCACGCTGTACATCAGCGAGTTCATGGCGTGTTCGGTCTTGCCCAGATCGCCGGGGCGCACGTAGACCTGCAGCAGGTGGTCGGTGCCCGAGCGGCTCTTGATCTTCTGCTCGCGGGCCACCAGCTTGCCTGCGACCAATGCGAAGAGGTAGCAGGGCTTCTTGTGCGGGTCCACCCACTTGGCAAAGTGGCGGCCGTCTTCCAGGTCGCCGCTGTCCACCAGGTTGCCGTTGGAGAGCAGCACCGGGTACTGGGCCTTGTCGGCGCGCAGCGTGACGGCGTAGCTGGCCATCACATCGGGGCGGTCCAGGAAGTAGGTGATGCGGCGAAAGCCCTCGGCCTCACACTGCGTGAAGAAGGTGCCCTGGCTCACGTACAGGCCCATGAGCTGCGTGTTCTTGGCGGGGCAGCAGGTGGTGAAGATTTCGAGCGCAAAGGGCTCGGAGCCTTCAGGCAGGTTCTCCAGCACCAGGCGGGTGCCTTCCATCTTGAACGAGGTGCCTTGGCCGTTGACCAGCACACGTGCCAGGTTCAGGTCATCGCCATCGAGCTTGAGCGGCTGTGCCGCCACGTCGGGGTTGCGGCGCAGCGTCATGCGGTTGAGCACGCGTGTCTTGTTCGGGTCCAGGTCGAAGGTCAGCTCGACGCTGTCGATCCAGTAGGCGGGGGCGGTGTAGTCCTCGCGGCGGATGGCGATGGCCGGGGCCGCGCCGTCTCCGCTTCCGTCGGCTTTATGCAGTTGCAACATGGATGCTCTCCAGAAAGTCGGTGTTCATGAGTTCGGTGTAGTCGCGCACGGCGGCCAGCACATGGGGTCCGGCCAGTTGTTCGGGCGTGTGGGTGCTGCAGATGGCCACGGCACGCATGCCCGCGCGGCGCGCTGCCTCGATGCCGAAAGGCGCGTCTTCAAAGACGATGCAATGCTCGGGCGCTGCCGCGATGCGGCGTGCCGCCTCCAGGAAGATCGCGGGCTGGGGCTTGCCGGGCAGGCCCTCATCGCCACGCACGATGGCCTGGGGCGCGGGTTCCAGGCCCAGGTGGCCCAGGGCGAATTCCACGTTGCCGATGTCACCCGCGGTGCCCACCGCCACCTTGATGCCGCGCGCGCGCACCTGGGCCGCAAACTGGCGAAAGCCCGCCACTTCGGAGAAACGCGGGGCGAACAGCTCGCGGTAGATGGTTTCTTTTTCGTGCGTGAGCGCGTCGGCCTCGTCCTGCGACACGGGGCGTCCTAACAGTTCCACGATGCACTCGGTGCCATTGCGGCCCGTGGTGCGGGCCATGAGGTCGGGCACGTCGATGTCCATGCCCCGGCGGCGTGCGAACTCGACCCACGCCTGGGCGTGCCAGGGCATGGAGTCGATCATGGTGCCGTCCATGTCGAAGATGATGGCGTCGGTGCGCATCCGCATCGCTCAGACGCCTTGCTTCAACGAAGCTTCGATGAAAGCGTCCAGGTCGCCGTCCAGCACCTTCTGCGTGGCCGAGATTTCGACGTTGGTGCGCAGGTCCTTGATGCGGCTGTTGTCCAGCACGTAGCTGCGGATCTGGTGGCCCCAGCCCACGTCGGTTTTGGTGTCTTCCAGTTTCTGTTGCTCTTCCATGCGCTTGCGCATCTCGAAGTCGTACAGGCGGCTGCGCAGGCGCTGCCATGCCACGTCGCGGTTGCTGTGCTGGCTGCGGCCGTCCTGGCACTGCACCACGATGCCGGTGGGGATGTGCGTGAGTCGCACGGCCGAGTCGGTCTTGTTGATGTGCTGACCGCCCGCGCCGGAGGCTCGGAAGGTGTCGGTGCGCACGTCGGCGGGGTTGATGTTGATCTCGATGGAGTCGTCGATTTCGGGGTACACGAACAGCGACGCGAACGAGGTGTGGCGGCCGCCCGAACTGTCGAACGGGCTCTTGCGCACCAGGCGGTGCACACCGGTTTCGGTGCGCAGCAGGCCGAAGGCGTACTCACCCTCGATCTTGATCGTGGCGCTCTTGATGCCGGCCACGTCGCCCGGGGTTTCTTCTTCGACCGTGGCCTTGAAGCCCTTGCGCTCGGCGTACTTGAGGTACTGGCGCAGCAGCATGCTGGCCCAGTCGCAGGCCTCGGTGCCGCCAGCGCCTGCCTGGATGTCCACAAAGCAGTTGAGCGGATCCGCCTCGTTGCGGAACATGCGGCGGAACTCCAGCTCTTCCACCGCTGCGCGCATCGTGGCGGCTTCCGACTCGATGGTCAAAAGGCCGGCTTCATCGCCTTCCTCTTTGCTCATCTCATACAGCTCGGCGTTGTCGGCCAGATCGCGGGTGAGCTTGTCCAGCGTGACGACCACGCTGGAGAGCGACTTTTGTTCCTTGCCCAGCTCCTGAGCCTTCTTGGGGTCGTTCCAGACGGAGGGGTCTTCCAGCGATGCGTTTACCGTGCGTAGGCGTTCAAATTTGGCATCGAAGTCAAAGATACCTCCGTAACTCTTGCGTGCGCAGAGCCAGGTCGCTGAGGGTGGTGCCGATGAGGTTGATGCGTTCTGCGTCCATGATTCTTGTCCTGCGTGTTCTGTGGAATAACCCGCGATTTTCTCATGGGACGGGCAGGTGCCCTGCTAATGCCCTTTGTGCCAGACCGCCGCCGGATCTGCGCAGGCCGGCGTGTGGGCTCCGAGTGGCATTCATATCAAAAATGATAGCTACTCAGGCAATATCCACTAGCGCTTGCGGGCGCAAGGACTTCAAATTGCCTCAGGTAGCATCCAAAAACGCTTCGATCAGCTGGGCCACCTGCTCGGGCTGGTCATGGTGCAGCATGTGGCCCGCGTCTTGCACGACCGCGGTGCTGCAGGTGCGCACATGGGTCAGGCGCTGGTGGTATTCGTCCAGGGTGTACCGGCCGTTCCACCACTGGCCCAGGCTGTCGCCACTGGCCTCGATGGCCAGCACGGGTGCGGTAATGCGCTCGTAGATGGCCAGTGCTTCGTCCGCGCGGTACAGCTGCGCGCTGGTGATCTTGTGGGCGGGGTCGCCCAGGATTTCCCACTGCCCCTGCGCGTTGGGTCGCGCCCAGTGCTGGGCCAGCCATTGGGCCTTGTCTTCGGACAGGCGGGGGTTGGTCTTCATCAGGCGGCGGGCGACGCCGTCGGCGCTGTCATAGGTCTTGAGCTCCTTGGTGCCCTGGTGCAGCTGCTTGATCTCGTCGATCCATTGCGCGTAGCGGGTGGGCGCCTGCGCGGGGCGTGTGGCGGGCAGGCCAAAACCTTCCAGGTTGACGAGCTTGCGCACGCGCTCGGGCCGCACACCGCCGTACATCATGGCCACGTTGCCGCCCATGCTGTGGCCCACCAGGTCGATGGCTTCGCCGGGGGCATAGTGGTCCAGCAGCAGGTCCAGGTCGGCCAGGTAGTCGGCAAACACATAGTGGTCCACCGGTGCACCGGTGGTGAGGCCAAAACCGCGCCAGTCCGGCGCGATGATGCGGCGTGATTGCCGCAGCGCGTCCACCGTGAACTGGTAGGAGGCACTGACGTCCATCCAGCCATGCAAAAGCACCAGCGTGGGGAGGTCGCTTTGCTCGGGGCCCCAGTGGCGGACGTGATAGTTAAGGTGCCGCAGCGCCAGTGTGCTGCTGCGCGAAGGGGTGAGGACTTGGTACATGCTGTGCCAATGTTACGTTGCCGCCACGCTGGCGGGGCGCCCTGCGGTGTCACCAAGGAGTCCGGCGTCCGGCAGGTTTTGGCGATCGCTTGTACCATCGCCAGCCGGGGCCGCAGCAGGCCCTGCTTACTTTCCCACCTTCTGGAGCCTTCACCGCATGAACACCGTCCGCTTGGGTCAGAGTGACCTGCTTGTCACCCCCATTTGCCTGGGCACCATGACCTTCGGCGAGCAGGTCAATGAGGCCGACTCGCATGCCATCCTGAGCCAATCGCTTGCGCGCGGCGTGAACTTCATCGACACGGCCGAGATGTACGCCGTGCCCGCCAAGGCCGAGACCTTTGGCGCCACCGAAACCATCATCGGCAACTGGTTTGCCAAGAACCCTGGCGCGCGCCAGAAGCTGGTGGTGGCGACCAAGGTGGCCGGCCCCTCGCGCGGCATGCCCTGGGTGCGCGAGGGCAAGGGCATGACCCCGGCCGACATCGTGGCGTCGTGCGAGGCCAGCCTGCGCCGCCTGCAGACCGATGTGATCGACCTCTACCAGATCCACTGGCCCGAGCGCCATGTGCCAGCGTTCGGCAACCTGTATTACGACCCTTCCAAGGAAACCTCGCAAACCCCCATTCGCGAGCAGCTGGAAGCGCTGGCCGGGCTGGTGAAGGCGGGCAAAGTGCGCTACATCGGCCTGTCGAACGAAACCCCTTACGGCGTGCACGAGTTCGTGCGCCTGGCCGAGCAGCATGGCCTGCCGCGTGTGGCCACGGTGCAGAACCCGTACTGCCTGATCAACCGCACCTGGGAAAACGGACTGGATGAAACCTGCCACCGCCTGGATGTGTCTCTGCTGGCCTATTCGCCCCTGGGTTTTGGCCTGCTGACGGGCAAGTACGACGAAAGCGGCATTACTGGGCCCAATGCCCCGCAGGGTGCGCGCATTGCATCGTATGAATCCGTGCGCAAACAACGCTGGGGCCGCCCCGAGGCGCTGGAGGCATCGCGCCGCTACAACGCGCTTGCCCGCGCCAACGGCATGACGCCCACGCAGATGGCGCTGGCGTTCTGCTACACCAAGTGGCAAGTGGCCAGCACCATCATCGGCGTGACGTCGGTGGCGCAGTTGGAGGAAGACCTGAATGCCTGGGGCACCACGCTGTCGCCCGAGGTGCTGAAGGCCATTGACGCTATCCGCTGGGAGCTGCGCGACCCTGCGTTGTGACCGGGGGCAGGGCGTGGCCCTGCGAATCGGCAAGATCAAACCAAGGGGCCGTGCAGGCCCCTTGGTTTTTCTGCGAGTTTGTGCGCGCTGCTGTCAGGCAGTTGCCTCCTGCCGGGTGGTGCGCCCTTCAACCCACGGCGTCCCTTGGGGCTCACCCAGGTCCCAGAACAGCCCGGCCATCACCGCCAGACCTTCTCGTGCCACGGGCGCCAGCAAATGTTCGTTGGGTGCATGCTGGGCGCAGGCGGGGTACGAGTGCGGCACCCACAGCGTGGGCAGACCGAGCTGGTCGGCAAAGATGTCGTTGGGCAGCGAGCCTGCCAGGTTGGGCAGCAGCGTTGCGGGCTGGCCTGCGCTGGCCTGCAGCGAGGCCATCGTCCAGTCCACCCAGGGGTTGTGCAGATCGAGCCGCGTGGCGCCGCAGTGCATGCCCATGGTGATCTCGACCTGGCTGAAGCCATGCGCATCCAGGTGTTCGCGCAGCGCGGCCTCCACGTTCTGCCAATCGGTGCCCACCACGAAACGCAGTTGGCAGTGCGCCACGGCCTGCGCGGGGATGGCGTTGATGGGCCGCTGCGCGTTGCCCGCGCCCAGCGCCAGCACCTCCAGCGTGTTCCAGCCCACCAGCTGCTCTGCGGGGGTCAGGCCGGGCTCGCCCCAGCCGGGGGTGAGCGCGGGGTCATCGGCGCCGGTGCCAATCACCACATCTTTGAGGGCAGTGCGCAGCTTGTCGGGCACCGCAGGCGGCAGCAGGCCTTTGACGAGGATGCGGCCCTTCGCGTCCACCAGCGTGGCCAGGGCGTGCGTGAGCACGGTGGCCGGGTTGGCCAGCACGCCGCCCCAGTTGCCGGAGTGGTAGGCCTTGTCGCGGCTGCGCACCGCGAGTGAGAAGTTGATGGCTCCGCGTGAACCCAGGAAGAGGGTGGGGTGGCCCGCGTTCACGCGGGGGCCGTCGCTGGCCAGAAAAAGGTCGGCTCTCAGCGCGTCGCTGTGCCGCTCACAGAAGGCGGCCAGGCCGGGCGAACCCGCCTCTTCGCCCATCTCCATGAGCAGCGTCACGTTGTAGCCCAGGCGGCCGCCCCGGGCCTCGATGGTGTGGGCGAGTGCGGCCAGGCTCACGGTGTGCTGGCCTTTGTTGTCGGCCGTGCCTCGGCCATACCAGCGCTCGCCTTCGATGGTGAGCTCCCAGGGCGAGAGGCCCTCGCGCCATTGCGCGTCCTGTCCGTTGACCACATCGCCGTGGCCGTAGGTGAGCACGGTGGGGAGCGCAGGGTCTTCCACGCGGCGGGCCACCAAGAAGGGGCCGCCTTGTGGCGACGGGTTGTCGAGCACCTCGCATTCAAAACCCAGGGGCGCGAGCCAGGGCACCATTTCGTCGGTGAGGTAGGTGTGCAGTTCGGGCGGCACCTTGCCAGTGTCGCTTTCGGTGCGCCAGGCCACGCGGCGGCGCAGGTCGGTGGCAAAGCGGCCATCGTCAAAGTAGCGCTGGACGTCTTGAATGAGTTGTTGGCGGTTCATCGTGCAGGTCCTTGTTGGGTGTTCGTCAGTCCACCAAGATCTTGGCGCGGTGGGCCAACGCGCGGTAGCGGCCGATCTCGTCATCGATCATGGCGCGCGTGGCCACGGGGCCCAGGTGCACGGGTTCCATGCCCTGGGTGCGCATCTGTTCCTGCAGACCACTGTCGCGGGTGACGGCTTCCACCTCGGTCACCAGCTTTCGGATGACAGACTGTGGCGTCTTGGCGGGGGCGGCGATGGCATACCAGGCGTCGAACACGGCGTCTGGCAGTTTGAGTTCCTCCACGGTGGGCACCCCCGGCAGCATGCTGGAGCGCGACTTGCCCGCAATGGCCAGGGCGCGCAGCTTGCCGGCCTTCACTTGCGGCGCCGCAGCGGCCACGGTGTCGATACCCAACTGGATTTCGCCGCCCATGAGGGCGATCAGCGACTGGCTGCTGCCCCGGTAGGGCACGTCCTGCAGCTGGATGCCCGCGGCCTGCTCCAGCAGCGCGCCCGCCAGGTGCGGGCCAGAGCCCGAGCCGAAGGTGGCGTAGTGGATGCTCTTGGGCTTTGCCTTGGCTGCGGCGATCAGCGCGTTCAGGTCTTTGTACGGCGCGCTGACGCTGACGACCAGCACCAGGGGGGCCCGGGCCACGGTGGCCACGGGCACGAGGTCCTTGGCAGGGTCGTAGGGCAGCTTGCTGCGCAAGGCAGGGTTGACCGTGTAGCTGGTGGAGCCCGAAACCAGCAGCGTGTAGCCGTCGGGGTCGGAACGCACCACGGCTTCGGTGCCGATGATGGTGGAGGCACCCGGCTTGTTGTCGATCACCACCGGCGTGCCCAGGCGGCTGGCCAGCTTCTGTGCGAGCGCGCGTGCCACCACGTCGGTGCCGCCACCGGGCGGGAAGGGCACCACCATGCGCACGGGGCGCTGGGGCCAGGCGTCGGCAGGGGCTGCTGCCTGGGCGCAGGCCAGGCTGGCAGGGCCGGCAAGAACTGCCAGGGTGGCAGACAGGAAAGAGGCTCGAACAAGGCGTTTCATGCGGACTCCGGTGGTAGGGCCCCGACAGCGGGCGGCGTGGGAGCAATGACCACGTGGCGCCCGCGCAAGGGCATGGGTGAATTGGAGCCTCAAGCCATGCAAGATAGATGCTGGTTTACCATTGCTTGGAATAGAGATTTGGCAACTGACCGTTGCCTTTTTGTGATTTAAACAACCATGGCCATTTCACTGCTCAGTCTGCCATTGCGCTACTTTCTGGAGATCGCGCGCACCGGCTCCGTCAACCAGGCCGCGCAGCGCCTGCACGTGGCCGCTTCGGCCGTGAGCCGGCAGCTGGGCAAGCTGGAAGACAGCCTGGGTGTGGTGCTGTTCGAGCGCCAGGCGCGCGGCATGAACCTGACCGAGGCGGGTACCCGCCTGCTGGCCCACGCCAGTGCACACGATGCGCAGGCGCTGGAGCTGGTCGAGCAATTGCAGGATCTGTCGGCCCAAGGTGCCCTGCGGGTGCGGCTGGCCTGCACCGAAGGGTTTGCGGCAGCCTTCATGCCGCTGGTCATGGCGGGGTTTCGGCAGGCGCACCCGCAGGTACAGCTGCAGTTGCAGGTGGCCGTGCCGCAGGAGGTGTCGGCCCTGGTGCTGCGCGGCGAGGCCGATCTGGCGCTGAAGTACAGCACGGCGCCCGAGAAGGGCCTGCAGGTGCTGCACTCGGCCATCGCACCCATTTATGCCGTCATGCCTGCACAGCACCCGCTGGCGCGCCAGCGCAGTGTGAGCGTGGCTGACGTGGTGCGCTACCCACTGCTGCTGGGGGCCGCCAACACCACGGGGCGGCAGCTGTTTGACCTGAGCTGTGCGGTGCAGGGCCTGCGCTATGTGCCCGCTGTGGAGAGCAATTTTTCGTCGGCCTTATTGCCGCTGCTGAGCGGGCAGGACGTGGTGCTGGCCAGCTACCTCACGGCGGCGCGATGGGTGGAGGCGGGCCTGCTGGCTGCCCGGCCATTTGACGAAACCCAGCTGCAGCAACGGCGCCTGCAGGTGCTGGCAGCCGAGGGCCGTAGCCAGTCCGCCCTGGTGCAGCAGTTCATGCAAGCGCTGGTGATCGCCATCGAGGAATACGGCAAGCGCAAGGTCGGGCGGCGCCGCAAGGCCACCCCTGCGCCTGCCTCGGTGTTCTGACACATTGCCGCAGATTCCAGCACGCTCACATTTGGATACGGATACCATCGGTGCCCTATCCGCACCACACCATGGCCAAGAAAGAACACGTTTCCGAGACCCAAGCCACCCAGCTGCTCAAGGCGAACAAGGTGGCGTTCACCGAACACCCGTATGAGTACCTGGAGCACGGCGGCGCGATGCACAGCGCCGAGGTGCTGGGTCTGGACCCGTTCACCGTGGTCAAGACCCTCGTCATGCAGGACCAGGACGCCAAGCCGCTCCTGGTGCTGATGCACGGCAACCGCAAGGTCTCCACCAAGAACCTCGCACGCCAGATCGGCGCCAAGTCGGTCGAGCCCTGTGCCCCCGAGGTCGCCAACCGGCACAGTGGCTACCTGGTGGGGGGGACGTCTCCGTTTGGCACGCGGCGCACCATGCCGGTTTACATCGAAGAAACCATCCTCGCGTTGCCCCGCATTGCCATCAACGGCGGGCGCCGGGGCTTTCTGGTGCAGCTGGACCCGCAGGTGTGTGTGCAGTTGCTGGGCGCCAAACCGGTGCAGTGCGCGCTGGCAGAATAGGCCGCCGCGCGATACAGCCCGTCAGAAGGCTGATCATTTGATTTCCAAGGAGTTGCTTTGACCGCCGTCTATCCCGTTCTGGCCACCGTGGCCGCCTACCTGCTGGGCTCGCTGTCGTTTGCCGTCATCGTGACGCGTGTCATGGGCCTGAGCGATCCGCGCACCTATGGCAGCAAGAACCCCGGAGCCACCAATGTGCTGCGCTCGGGCAGCAAGGCGGCGGCCATCGTGACCCTGCTGCTCGATGCGATGAAGGGCTGGCTGCCCGTGGCGCTGGTGATGTGGTTTGGCCACCCCTATGGGCTCGAAGACGGCACCGTGGCGCTGGTGGGGCTGGCCGCTTTCCTGGGGCACCTGTGGCCAGTGTTCTTCCGGTTTGAGGGCGGCAAGGGCGTGGCGACGGCACTGGGCGTGCTGGTGGGCATCAGCGGTTGGCTGGGGCTGGCCACGGCGGCCACCTGGCTCATCATTGCATTCTTCTTCCGCTACTCGTCGCTCGCCTCGCTGGTGGCCGCCGCGTTTGCTCCGGTGTACTACCTGCTGGTGGATGGCGTGGTCTGGTATGCCGAAGGCACGATTGCCGCCTCGATCGTGGTGATGGCGCTGCTGCTGGCCTGGCGGCACCGCGAGAACATCCAGCGCCTGATTGCCGGCACGGAATCACGCCTGGGCAGCAAGAAGGCGAAACCTGCCGAGGGTGAAGAGAGCGCCAAGGCAAAGCCCACCGCAAAAGCCAAGGCCAAACACTGATGTAGCCACGCGCCCGGTTGGGCGCGTGCCCCGTGTCAGAGCGCGCCGGGCGCAGTCACCAGCCCGCGCAACCCTGCGCTGTGCTGGGCGGCGTACAGCCCCAGCCGCACCATGGTGCGGTGGTTGAGTTCCAGGCTCACTGCGGACCGGGCCAGGGCCGACTGGATGCGGGGCTTGCCGCTCGCGGTCTGGTACAGGCTGGGCTGGCTGCGGTGGTTGCCGGTGCTGTCCAGCAGGCTGGCCACCAACGGGTGGTTGGCCTTGTCGCTGCGGCGCAGCACGATGGCGGTTTCGCCGTTGTCCAGTTTGACAAACGTACCTGGGGGGCACAGGCCGATAGAGCGCACCAGGGTGTAGCTGACCTCGTCGCGCTGGTCCACTTCTTGTCCCACGATGGCACGCACCGAATCGGTGGCACTGCGCCCGGCGCGGGATTTGCGCGGGCTGATCATGGCGGCATACCGGTCAATGGTGCCGAGGATGCGGGTGAGCCGGTCTATCGGCTCCTGGTTGGCCAAAGGCACGCGTTCGGCAATGCTGGCATGGTGTTGCCCCACCACGTCCAGCCAGAGCGGATCGTTGATGAACAGGCGTTCCAGCAGCAGCATGCTGTCTTCGGGGTGGCTCTTGATGGCCTCCTGCTGCTCCGCCGTGGGGCGCTCGCGCTGCACGGCCAGTTCGTCCTGCAGGGTCGTCATGCCGATGTTCATGGTGAGTGCCGCTCGCACCAGGCTGTCCCGCTCGCGCTGCGGCAGCTTGAGCTCCAGCGCCATGATGTGGCACAGCGTGCCACACACCAGTGCGTGCGATGCGCTGTAGCCCACGGTGGATGTCGAGGCATGCTGGAACATCAGGTACAGCGCCGCGTCGATGTCGTGCGCCACCAGGTCCTGCAGCCAGGCATCAAACTGCCGCACCTTGCCCGGAAAGTCCTGCACTTGCAGCGGCCGGCTCAGCAGCACCGACAGGGCCGACTCCAGGTCGGACCAGAGGCTGAGCAGGTCTTCGTACTCCCCTTCGGAGTGCGCGTGGGTGGAGGAGGGGTGTGCGGACATTGCGGGTGTACAGGCGTCAGTGGCGCTTTTCGAGCACCATCTGGTCGTTGGTGCGGGTCATCTGGAACTCGTTCAGGAAGCTGTTGCCCAGCAGCACATAGGGCATGGGCTGCGAGGTGATGATGGCCTCTACCCCAAAGACCTCGACGTCACCGATGCGGATGGAGTCGAGCTTCATGCGCCAGCCCTGGGCGATGCCATTGGCCGTGTTCACGCGCACCGGCTGGCCGCTTTGGTAGTTGAGGCCCATACGCTCTGCATCCGGCCGCCCGATGGCGACGGTGGAGGCCCCGGTGTCTACCATGTACTGCATCACCTGCCCGTTGATGGTGCCGCTGTTCACAAAATGGCCTCTGCCATCTGCCACCAGCAAAATGCGTTTGCCGCTGCCACTGCGTCCGCCCACACTCACGGGCGCCTCGCCCAGTCGCAGCGTGCGCCGTGCACCCTGGATCTCCACGGTGGCTTCGTCCTTGGCGACGGCGATGACTTTCACCCCCTGGAACTCATCCCCCGCGCCCACCGCCTTGGGCGGGTTGGCATTCACCACGATCAGCGCCTTGCTGCCCAGTACACCCGCCAGCGCCACAGCCTGCGCATGCGCCCAGGTGGGGCCCAGCAGCAACCCGATGCACAGGGCGAGGAGGCGCTGATACCGGCGCAGCCCTGGTGAGAGCCGCCACGCAAGGACCGCCCCGCCGCGCTGGCGGCGTCCCCCTGCCTGCAGCGCTCCGCGCTGCGAGAGCGGGGGGAGGGCCCGCAGGACCTCAGCGGGGTGTCGCTTCATATCAGTCGCGGAAGTTGTCGAACGACAGCGGCACGTCCGTCACATCCTTGCGGATCAAGGCCATGGCGGCCTGCAGGTCGTCGCGCTTGGCACCAGTCACGCGCACCTTGTCTTCCTGAATAGCGCCTTGCACCTTGAGCTTGCTTTCCTTGAGCAGCTTCTGGATCTTCTTGGCCAGCTCGCTCTCGATGCCGTTGCGCACCTTGATGACCTGCTTGACCTTGTCACCGCCCATTTTCTGCACATCGCCCATGTCCAGAAAACGCACATCCACGCTGCGTTTGGTGAGCTTGTTGCGCAGAACATCTTCAATCTGGGTGAGCTGGAAATCAGCATCGCCGATCAGCGTGATGTCCTTGTCCTTGATCTCGATGCTGGCAGAGGTGCCCTTGAAGTCGAAACGGGTGGCGATTTCCTTGGCGGTGTTCTCGACGGCGTTTTTCACTTCAACCAGATTGGCTTCGCAGACGGTGTCAAAAGATGGCATGGTGGGTCTCTATCTCGGGGAAAACAGGTGCAGATATGGGGGCGGATCGCAGGGAGCCAAAAGGCCGGGTGCGACAATCGGGCCAATGGTAGTCGAGAAAAACGCCCCTTTACAGCCCTGCAACACCTTCGGCATTGCCGCACGCGCCCAAACCCTGGTGCGAGTGCATTCGGTGGACGACCTGCGGGCTGTGCTGGCAGACCCCCAGCTCGCGCCGGTACCGAAATTTGTGCTGGGCGGCGGCAGCAACATCATCCTGACCGGTGACGTGAAGTCCGTCGTGCTCAAGATGGAAATCAAGGGCCTGCGCCTGGTGGATGAAACGCCCAAGGCCTGGATCGTGGAGGCGGGTGCTGGCGAGGTCTGGCACGACGCCGTGGCCTGGACGCTAGCGCACGGCTATCCCGGATTGGAGAACCTGGCCCTGATCCCGGGCACGGTGGGGGCATCGCCCGTCCAGAACATTGGCGCGTATGGCGTGGAGCTGCAGGACCGTTTTGAGTCGCTCGACGCCATCGACCTGGCTACGGGCCAGTCGTTCAGCCTGGATGCTGCGCAATGCGGTTTTGGCTACCGTGATTCCGTTTTCAAGCATGCACCTTCCGAAGCGCAGGATGGCAGCGGGCTGCCGCGCGGCATGGGTCTGGCAGGCCGGGCGGTGATCACCCATGTGCGCTTTCGACTGCCCAAGCCCTGGAAGCCGGTACTGGGCTACCTGGACCTGGAGCGCCGCCGCGCCGAGGCGGGGGTGGAACACCCCAGTGCCCAGCAAATTTTTGACTGGGTCTGCGACATTCGCCGCGCGAAACTACCCGACCCTGCCGTGGTGGGCAACGCGGGCAGCTTCTTCAAGAACCCCACCGTGTCGCCCGACCAGTGCGCCGACATCATCGCCCGCGAGCCCAAGATCGTGCACTACCCCATGCCCGACGGCAGCATCAAGCTGGCGGCGGGCTGGCTGATCGATGCCTGCGGCTGGAAAGGCAAATCCATCGGCAAGGCCGGGGTGTACGAGAAGCAGGCCCTCGTGCTGATCAACCGGGGGCAGGGCGCTGACAGCGTGACAGGGGGCGAGGTCATGACCCTGGCCAAGGCCATCCAGACGAGTGTGTACGAGCGCTTTGGCATCCGGCTGGAGCCCGAGCCGGTGGTCGTGTAGCGCGAAGTTAGAGGCGACCCCTGCGCCTCGAAAGGGCCGGTGTCGCGCCTGGTACGAGACCCCAATAAAAAAGCCACCCCAAGGGTGGCTTTTGCTCATCTAATGATAGCTGGAGAGGCAAATTGCACTAGCGCTACCAGCCATTTTTGCTCCAAATGAGCCGCCCAGCTGCTCCCAGTGGTCACCCGGAAGGCTTGGGGCCCATGGGGCGAGTGCTGCCTTACTTGCGGTCGTTGTCCAGTTGGGCCAGGGCGGCATTGCCTCCCAGCGACAGCAGGCCCGCCCGCGAGTACACACCCAGCTTGCCGCGCGTATCCGAGATGTCCAGGTTGCGCATGGTCAGCTGGCCAATGCGGTCCAGCGGGCTGAACGGCGCGTCTTCGACCTTTTCCATCGACAGGCGCTCGGGGGCGTAGGTCAGGTTGGGCGACTCGGTGTTCAGCAGCGAGTAGTCGTTGCCACGGCGCAGTTCCAGTGTCACGGTGCCGGTCACGGCGCGGGCCACCCAGCGCTGGGCGGTTTCGCGCAGCATGATGGCCTGTGGGTCGAACCAGCGGCCCTGGTACAGCAGGCGGCCCAGCTTCAGGCCATTCATGCGGTATTGCTCGATGGTGTCTTCGTTGTGGATGCCAGTCACCAGACGCTCGTAGGCGATGTGCAGCAGCGCGAGGCCGGGGGCTTCGTAGATGCCGCGGCTCTTGGCTTCGATGATGCGGTTTTCGATCTGGTCGCTCATGCCCAGGCCGTGGCGGCCACCGATGCGGTTGGCTTCAAGGATCAGCTCGACGGGGTCGTTGAACTCCTTGCCGTTCAGCGCCACGGGCTGGCCTTCGTTGAAGGTCACGGACACTTCCTCGGCCTTCACTTCGACCTCGGGCTTCCAGAACGCCACGCCCATGATGGGGTTGACGATGCGGATGCCGCTGGACAGGAACTCCAGGTCCTTGGCCTCGTGGGTGGCGCCCAGCATGTTGCTGTCCGTGCTGTAGGCCTTCTCGGCGCTCATCTTGTAGCCAAAGCCGGCCTGGGTCATGAACGCCGACATTTCGGCGCGGCCGCCCAGCTCGTCGATGAACAGTTGGTCCAGCCACGGCTTGTAGATCTTGAGCGAGGGGTTGGTCAGCAGGCCGTAGCGGTAGAAGCGCTCGATGTCGTTGCCCTTGAAGGTCGATCCGTCGCCCCAGATGTTGACGTCGTCCTCCTTCATCGCGGCCACCAGCATGGTGCCGGTCACGGCGCGGCCCAGGGGGGTGGTGTTGAAGTAGGTCAGGCCGCCGGTGCTGATGTGGAAGGCGCCAGCCTGCAGGGCGGCAATACCTTCGTGGGCCAGTTGCGTGCGGCAGTCCACCAGGCGGGCCTTCTCGGCGCCGTACTCCATGGCCTTGCGGGGGATGGCGTCGTAGTCGGGCTCGTCGGGCTGACCCAGGTTGGCGGTGTAGGCGTAGGGCACGGCGCCCTTGAGCTTCATCCAGTGCAGTGCGGCGCTGGTGTCCAGGCCGCCGGAGAAGGCGATGCCGACCTTTTGGCCGAGGGGGAGGTTCTGGAGGATGGTTGCCATGGAATATTCTTCAAAAATGATAGCTGCCAGCGCATTGTGTACTAGCGCTAGAGGCCAAAATCAATCAAATTTCAGCCCGAACATCTCAGCCGAAATGGCAGATGTAGTGGTAGGCCTCGGTCACGCGGATGTCGAACTTGGAGTTGCCGGGCACGCTGAACTTCTCGCCTGCGGACGATTTCACCCATGCATCGGTACCGGCCAGCTTGTATTCGCACGAGCCCGCCACGCATTCCATGATTTCAGGGGCGCCGGTGTTGAACGTGAGCGTTGCGGGCAGCACCACGCCCACCGACTTCTTCGTGCCGTCCGGGAAGGTGATGCCGTGGCTCACGCACTTGCCGTCAAAGTACACATTGGCCTGGGTGGTGACGGACACGCCGTCGATTTTTTCGGTGGTCATGGATGCGCGGGTAGGAATGGAGGAAACCCGCGATTTTAGGGCAGGGTGCTGACGCATTGGGCTGTGCGAACCAACGAAACCCATGCGCGCCGCCGCTTGCACCAAGAAAAAGAGCCCCGAAGGGCTCTTTGTTCACTGGCTTGTGCGGCTATGCCGCCAGCCTTTAACGCCAGTAAGGGTTGCGGTGGTGCGGGTAGTAGGGGCGGCCGCTGTCGTAGCCGTATTCAATCACCGTCACCGGGGGCGTCACATAGGTGGGGGGCGCCTGGTACACCGGCTGCACGGGGTAGGTGGAGGTCACCACACCCGGTTGGCTGTAAACACCCTGGGCCGCATACGGGTCGGGTTGTGTGGAATAGGTCTGGCCAGCGGGCTGCACATTCACCGGGATCCAGCGGCCTGGGTCGTTCTGGGTGCGGGTGGTGTACTGGCGGCCTGCGTATTCATACACCACGTTGTAGCCTACGGTACGGTTTTCGTAGTACGTCTCGGTGGAGCAACGCTGCACGTTCTGGTACTGCGGCTGGCCGTTGCCCTCGATCTGGTTGCCTACTACGGCGCCACCCAGCACCCCGATGGCGGTGGCTGCTGCGCGACCGCTGCCCTTGCCGATGGTGTTGCCCACAGCGCCCCCGGCAATCGCGCCAATCACAGCGCCGGCGCCCGTCGTGCGGTTGCCGTTGTAGACGGTCTCGTTGCCACACACCTGCTGCGGAACGCCGACCTGCTGAATGATGGGCGTGGCAGACAGCACACGGCCTTGTTCCTGAGCGCTGGCCACGACGGCGACGGCTGCCAGGGCAGAAAAAATGACGATCTTTTTCATGGAGAAACTCCTTTCGGGTCGGTACATAACGCACCAGACTGCAGAAAAGTTTAGGCCCGCAAGGTCAATTCGGGGCCCGGACGCCGTAAATCTGCGTAAAGATTTGTGCGATTTTCCCGCGTTCCCCGTCCCAAGTCAGCCCTTGGATGCGCCATTCGGCCCGCCAGGCCACTGCTCCGGCACAAATCCGACGGTCACATGCAGGCCATGGGCGTCCTGCCACTGCACCACGGGGCGCTTGATCACACTGGGTTGTTGCTGCATCAGCGCACTGGCGCTCGCGTCGTCCTGCACCGATGCCTGTGTGGCTGAGTCCAGCTTGCGCCAGGTGGTCCCTTGACGATTGACCAGCTTCTGCCAGCCCACGGCCTTCAGCCAGCCAGGGAGCAGCTCGGTGGGAACGCCTTGCTTTTTGAGGTCATGAAACTGGACTTCCAGCCCTTGTTCTGCAAACCAGGCGCGGGATTTTTTGACGGTATCGCAGTTGGGGATGCCGTAGACGGTGATGGCGGTATTCATGCCGCGCATCATCCTCGAAATCGCGGGGGTGAATGCTGGCTCGGCGACAATCCCCGGCTGTATGCAAACCAAACCCCACACCCTGGAAGGCTGGCTGCGCCATTGCGAGCAGCTGCACCCCCGCAACATTGATATGGGCCTGGATCGGGTCGCCGAAGTCGCCCGCCGCATGGCGCTGCGGTTCGAGTGCCCGGTGATCACGGTGGCGGGCACCAACGGAAAAGGATCGACCTGCGCCATGCTCGAAGCGGTGGCGCTGCAGGCGGGTTATCGCACCGGCGTGTACACCTCACCGCATTTGGTGCACTTTGAGGAGCGCTGCCGTGTGCATGGCGAAATCGTGTCGGCGGCGGACCTGGTACCCCATTTCGAGGCGGTGGAGAGCGCTAGAACTCAGAACGGAAACGAGGTGTCTCTCACGTACTTTGAGTTCACCACCCTGGCCATCCTGCGCTTGATGAGCCATGCGTTGCTGGACGTGGCAATTCTCGAAGTCGGCCTCGGAGGGCGCCTGGATGCCACGAACGCGATCGACACCGACTGCGCCATCATCACCAGCATCGATATCGACCACACAGAATTTCTGGGCCCGGACCGCGAGAGCATTGGCCGCGAAAAGGCGGGCATCATGCGCACGGGGCGCCCAGCCATCGTGAGCGATCCCATGGCGCCGCAGAGCGTGGTGGATCACGCGCGGGAGATCGGCGCCGATTTGTGGAGTTTCGGGCGCGATTTCAATTTCTCGGGCGACAAGCAGCAGTGGAGCTGGGCTGGCCGGGGGCGGCGCTATGCCGGGCTGGCCTACCCATCGTTGCGGGGGGCCAACCAGCTGGTGAACGCCTCGGGCGTGCTCGCCGCTTTTGAGGCATTGCGTGATCGGCTGCCGGTGACCGCCCAGGCTGTGCGCAACGGCATGGCCATGGTGGAGTTGCCGGGACGTTTTCAGATTGTGCCGGGGCAACCGACCCTGGTGCTGGATGTGGCGCACAACCCGCACTCCGTGGCAGCGCTCACGGCCAACCTGGATGCGATGGGGTTCTTCCCCGTCACCCACGCGGTGTTTGGCGCCATGGCGGACAAGGACCTGGCGCCCATGCTGGCCAAGGTCGGGCCTCTGGTGGACCGTTGGTATTTCACCGATCTGCCCACTCCGCGCGCTGAGTCGGCCGCCGTGTTGCAGCAGAAGTGGAATGCCGTGCATATGGTGGCGGGCGGTCGCCGGGACGTTGCATCCAGCTTGCATGCCGACCCACTGCAGGCCTTGCAGGCGGCGGTGGCCGCCGCAGACCCCGCTGATAGAATCGTGGTCTTTGGCTCGTTCTACACGGTGGGTGGGGTGTTGATCAATGGAACACCCCGCTTGCACGCCAAACATATGGGCGCCTGAGCGCCTCACGAGTCCTTAGTCCATGGCATTTTTCAAGTTCCGGTGGCCCGGTCAGGGTGAGCAGCAACAGGCCGAAAAGCCGTCCAAGCGCCCGCGCACACCACAGGCTGAGAGCATCGAAGTGATGCGCCGCCGCGCCCGGCACCGTTTGATTGGCGCCGCAGTGCTGGTACTGGTGGGGGTCATCGGGTTTCCGTTGCTGTTTGATACCCAGCCACGGCCTATCCCTGTGGACATTCCCATCGAGATACCAGACCGCAACAAGGTGGCTCCCCTGGTGGTGCCTGCGCCAGTGGCCGAAACTACCGCCGCCAAGCCTGCTGCGCCCTCCACCCCAGAGCCAGCCCCCACGGCTGCTGCGCAGCGGCCTGCGCCTTCGCGCACTGCCGCAGCCAATGGCTTGGCGGATGGTGAAGAACTGGTGCCTAGCGCTCGTACAGCAGCGACCAAACCTGCGCCAGCCCCAGCGGTTGCGCCCCCAAAGCCCGAGGTGAAACACGAGGCCAAGCCGCCCGCTGCTCCCTCACCTTCTCCCGTCCCCGAACCCAAGCCTGCACGTGCTGACGATTCGGCACGTGCCCGCGCCCTGTTGGAAGGTCGCAGCACCGAGGCGCCAGCCGCCGCCAGTGCCGAGGAGGCGCGCTTCATCGTGCAGGTGGGGGCCTTTGCTGATGCCGAAAAGGCCCGGGAAGCACGCACGAAGGTGGAACGGGCGGGTCTCAAGACCTATACGCAGGTGGTGGACACCAAGGACGGAAAGCGCACCCGGGTGCGTGTGGGCCCGTTCACCAACCGGGCAGAGGCAGACAAGGCGGCAGCGCGCATCAAGTCGCTGGACCTGTCGGCGTCGGTGCTCACTCTGTAAACATTGATCAGGCTGCCGCTTGTCCATGGCTGCGTTGGATTGGGTGTTTGTGGCCGTGTTGCTGGCCTCCATGCTGATAGGTGCGTGGCGCGGACTGGTGTTTGAAGTGCTGTCGGTACTGGGCTGGGTGGCGTCTTTTTTTGTGGCGCAATGGTTTGCGGCCGATGCAGCGGCCTTGTTGCCCATGGGTGGGTCGGGCGAGTCGCTGCGGTATGCAGCCGGTTTTGTCGTGGTGTTTGTGGCTTCGGTTTTTGCCTGTGGTTTTCTGGCATGGCTGGCCAAGAAGCTGGTGGAAGCTGTAGGGCTGCGCCCGGCGGACCGCACCCTCGGCGCCGTCTTTGGTGTGTTGCGCGGCCTCGTTTTGTTGCTTGCTGTGGCCGTGGTGGCTGGCATCACCCCCGTGCATGAGGCACAGTGGTGGCAGGAGTCGCGGGGCGCGCCGGTCTTGGCCGAAGTGCTCAAGGGGTTGAAACCGGCGCTACCGGACGAATTTGGAAGGCATCTGCCTTCGTGAGATCGAAGCGGCAGCGGCCAGAAGCTGCTGCCGTTGGATGACCGCGGGGCTGTTCCCGCAAACGGATGGAATACAACTATGTGTGGAATCGTCGGCGTCGTCAGTCCTGCGCCCGTCAATCAGCTGATCTATGACGCTTTGTTGCTTTTGCAGCATCGCGGCCAGGATGCTGCTGGCATCGTGACCCAGCAGGGCCGCAAATTCTTCATGCACAAGGCCAAGGGCATGGTGCGCGACGTTTTTCGCACGCGCAACATGCGCGCTCTGCCGGGCAATGTTGGGCTGGGCCAGGTGCGTTACCCCACCGCCGGCAACGCCTACAGCGAAGAAGAGGCGCAACCGTTTTACGTCAATGCCCCGTTCGGCATCGTGCTGGTGCACAACGGTAATCTGACGAACGCCCGCGAACTGCGCACCGAGCTGTTCCAGACGGACCACCGCCACACCAACACGGAAAGTGATTCGGAAGTCCTTCTGAACGTGTTTGCGCACGAACTCGAACGCGCCACGCGGGGCGTGCCTCTGCAGCCCGAGGACGTTTTCACTGCCGTGCGTGCGGTGCACAAGCGCATCAAGGGTTCCTATGCTGTGATCGCGCTGATCGCAGGCCACGGTCTGCTGGCCTTCCGCGACCCGCACGGCATCCGCCCGTTGGCCATGGGCCGCAGCCAGGACGGCACCGTGATGGTGGGCAGTGAATCGGTGGCGCTGGAGGGTACGTCCCATGTGTTCGAGCGCAACATCAATCCGGGCGAAGCGATTTTCATCACGCTGGACGGACAGGTTCACGCCAGCCAGTGCGCAGAGAACCCGCAGCTCAACCCTTGCATCTTCGAGTTTGTGTACCTTGCGCGGCCCGATTCGGTGCTTGACGGCATCTCGGTCTACCAGGCCCGTCTGAACCTGGGTGAAGCCTTGGCCAAGCGTGTGGTGTCCACGGTGCCGCCCAATGAGATCGATGTGATCATCCCCATCCCTGAGTCCAGCCGCCCCAGCGCCACGCAACTGGCGCATCTGCTCGGCGTTCCGTACCGCGAAGGCTTCGTCAAGAACCGTTACGTGGGTCGTACCTTCATCATGCCGGGGCAGGGCGTGCGCAAGAAGTCGGTGCGCCAGAAGCTCAATGTGATTGGCAGCGAATTCAAAGGCCGCAATGTGTTGCTGGTGGACGACTCCATCGTGCGTGGCACGACCAGCCGCGAGATCGTGCAGATGGCGCGTGACGCGGGTGCCCGCAAGGTGTACCTCGCCAGCGCGGCGCCGCCCGTGCGCTACCCCAACGTGTATGGCATAGACATGCCCACCAGCAGCGAACTGGTGGCCCATGGCCGCACGGTCGAAGAGATTCGCCAGGCCATCGGCTGCGACGCTCTCATCTATCAGGATGTAGATGGCATGAAGAGGGCTGTGGGTGCGCTCAACAGTGCCATCGTCGGCTTCGATGCCTCGTGCTTTGACGGTGTGTACGTGACGGGTGACATCACTGCGGAAGGGATTGCCAGCCTGAATGAGGGGCGCGTGGGTGCGGAAGAAGGCGAGGAAGATACCTCGCGCCTTGCTTTACCCAATGCGCAGGAAGCATAGCCAAGGGCTTGCGCAGCCACCGCAGACCATCGCACGCGATGCTGTGCCCCCGGTTGTGCGCGTGATGCTCTAGCCGGGTCGGGCTGCGCCCGACGGATTGATCCTAGTTTGAACTGGCCCCATGGAGGGCCAGCATTGATTGTTATGACTGAAACCACTGCCACCAGCACGGGCCGCATACGCACCCGTTTTGCACCGTCTCCCACCGGCTTCATCCACCTGGGCAATATCCGCTCGGCGCTGTATCCCTGGGCGTTTGCCCGTGCCACGGGGGGGGATTTCATTTTGCGCATCGAAGACACCGACCTGGAGCGCTCCAGCCAGGCGGCGGTGGACGTCATCATCGAGGGCATGGCCTGGTTGGGTCTGAACCACGACGAAGGCCCGTTCTATCAGATGCAGCGCATGGATCGTTACAAGGCGGTCCTTGCAGAGTTGCAGGCCGCCGGTCACGTGTATCCCTGCTACATGAGCGTGGCTGAGCTGGATGCCCTGCGCGAGCGGCAGATGGCTGCCAAGGAGAAGCCTCGCTACGACGGCACATGGCGTCCTGAAGCTGGCAAGACCTTGCCAGCCATTCCTGAGGGCGTGCAGCCGGTGCTGCGCTTCAAGAACCCACAGGGCGGCGTTGTGGCCTGGGACGACAAGGTCAAGGGCCGCATTGAGATCAGCAATGATGAGCTGGATGACCTAGTCATCGCACGGCCCGATGGCACGCCCACCTACAACTTCTGCGTGGTGGTCGACGATATCGACATGGCGATCACGCACGTGATCCGAGGCGATGACCATGTGAACAACACGCCGCGCCAGATCAACATCTTCCGCGCCCTGGGCAAGGAACCCCCGGTGTATGCCCACTTGCCCACTGTGCTCAACGAGCAGGGCGAGAAGATGAGCAAGCGCAACGGCGCCAAGCCCGTGACGCAATACCGCGATGAAGGTTATCTGCCCGATGCCATGGTGAACTATCTGGCGCGTCTGGGCTGGAGTCACGGCGACGATGAGATCTTCAGTCGCGAGCAGTTTCTGCAGTGGTTCAACCTCGACCATCTGGGCCGCAGCGCGGCGCAGTTCGATGAAGCCAAGCTGCGCTGGGTGAATGCTCAGCACCTGAAAGCCATGGCTGACGACGCTTTGGCCGCGCTGGTTGCTCCGCAATTGCAGGCGCGTGGTGTTTCGGCTGAGGCGCTGGCCGACGGGCGTCTGCCCCGGATCTGTGCGCTGTTCAAAGACCGGTGCGACACCACCGTCGTGCTTGCCAACTGGGCGCAGGTGTTCTATGGCGACGTGACTCCGGAGGATGCAGAGCGCGCTCAGCATGTCACCGACGCCATTGCTCCCGCTCTGGACGCACTGGCTGATGCACTGTCCGCCTGCGAGTGGGACAAGGCGTCCATCAGTGCTGCGTTCAAGCAGGTGCTGACGGCTCAGGGTCTGAAGATGCCCCAGCTGGCGATGCCTGCGCGTGTTCTGACGGTCGGAACCGCCCACACGCCATCGGTCGATGCTGTGCTGGAACTGGTCGGACGTGAAAAAGTTATAGCGCGTTTGCGAAACCGCTAAAAATCTGTCTATAATTCAAGGCTCAGGTGATGACAACAAATACAAAGTGTTTGAAGTCATTCAGTGGGGGTATAGCTCAGCTGGGAGAGCGCTTGCATGGCATGCAAGAGGTCATCGGTTCGATCCCGTTTACCTCCACCACGTCGCTTGATAATGGTTAGTTCCAAGGTTTTGACCCTATCGTCTAGAGGCCTAGGACATCACCCTTTCACGGTGAGTACCGGGGTTCGAATCCCCGTAGGGTCGCCAAGTTTGTAGCACTTGGCTTGTGTTGATAAATACAAGCGAAAAGCTGCCTGCCAGGAGTGGTAGTTCAGTTGGTTAGAATACCGGCCTGTCACGCCGGGGGTCGCGGGTTCGAGTCCCGTCCACTCCGCCAG